>VBLU01000033.1 GCA_005879065.1 Methanobacteriota archaeon | reverse complement strand
CGCCGACGGGATATGAAGCGCTTCCCCGGAGAGGGCCGAAACTACTCCGGGTGCTGGCGGTTCGGGATAATTGAAAAGGAGCGCTTAAGCGGACCCGAGGTGGTCTTTCCTCATGGCCCGCGGGTGTTTCGTCTGCGGCTTCGAATCCCGAACCGCGGTCTGCCCACGGTGCAACACGATCCTGCGGGCGGATCAGGCCGTCTGCCGGACGTGCGGAAAGGCCTTCGATGGATGGGTGGCGACCTGCGATGCATGCGGTGGATTCACTGTCGGGGAGCCCGAAGGACCGAGCGACCGACAGGCCGTGAGGACGCTGTCGTCGGTCCCAGGAATCTCCGAGTCGAGGGCGAAGGAACTCGTCGCGAAGGGCTTTCTTGATTTCTCCGATGTCGTCCGCCTCGCACTCCCGGAGAACGCGGTTCGTTTGGGGGTGCACCGCGCCATCGCAAGAAAGGCTCTTCTCCTCGACCTTGTCACACGGAAAGAGCCGCACGCGACCGGTGCCCGGTGCCCGATGTGTGGAGCCGCCTGGCTCGCCCGCGCGACCCGATGCACGGCGTGCGGTTCCAGCTTCGACCTCGCGCTCGATCCCGTGGTCATGGAACAGAAGCTCCAAGAGATCACGGGAGAGATCATCGACCTGGCCATGGACGAAGACTTTCGCGGAATGCCCGAGTCGGTCCGGGACGAGCTCATGCAGGCCTTCGGCGGTTTGAGGCCGGAGGAGTTGCTCCGCGAGGAGTACGAGCATCAAGTCGAGGCTTGGCGCGGCAAGGGGTTCGACGTCACCTCGGTGGAGCGGATCCTGACCGAGGATTTCTCGCACTTTCGTGAGCGGACCGCACGGCTGATCCGGGCGCAGGTGATGAAGAACGCGGAATCCGGGAAGTACCGGTGCCCGTTGTGTGAGGTGGCGGTCGACCAAACGGCCGAGGAATGCGGATACTGCGGCGCGCGTTTCGCCTGACCAAACCGAGCGCAATCCTAAATACGGACGGACCGTGACGGGACATGGATGCGGGGACCCTACTCCGAGTACGCCGCACCGCCGATCTACGTCTACCCGGATCGACCGAAGCCGGGGGTGCATTTCAGTCGTACGGAACTGGTCCAACTCGGAGTGGCCGTCTTCGCCCTTAGCGCCGCCTTCACGATCCTGTACATCCGTTCCGACCTGGTGGGATTCTCCCGGAGTCCTGCGATCTTCCTCGCCATTTTCTTCCCAGCTTCGCTTCTCGCCGTCGGCACCGGCGTGGGTCTCCATGAGATCATGCACAAGGTCGTCGCTCAGCGCTACGGCCTCTGGGCCGAGTTCCGGTACAACCCGCGCGGCCTCGTATTCGCGTTCATCTTCGCCGCCGCCATCGGATTCCTCTATGGAGCTCCAGGCGCTACCTGGATTTCCGGGGCCGTCACGAAAGAGCAAAATGGCCGGATCAGTGCCGCCGGTCCCGTGTCGAACCTCGTCATTGCCAGCGTGCTCTTTGCGGGGTTCCTCGCCATGATGCCCAGGGCCTCCAGTTTCGGAGGCGCCCTGGTCGTCCTGTATCTCATCCAAGCCGCGTCCGTGAACGCCTTCCTCGCCGGCTTCAACATGATCCCGGTCATGCCGCTCGACGGGGCCAAGGTATGGGCCTGGAATAAGGCCGTCTATTTGGGGCTCGTCGCGATCGCTCTCGCCCTGATCTACGTGAGCGTGTTCCGACCTTATTGAGTTCAACGGTTCATCATGCTGGCCAGGTAGCCGGCCCCGAAGCCGTTGTCGATGTTCACGACCGCGACCCCGGGCGCGCACGAGTTCATCATGCCGAGCAGCGCCGCCAGCCCATCGAAGCTCGCCCCGTATCCAACCGAGGTCGGCACGGCGATCACCGGGACCTTCACGAGGCCCGCGACGACGCTGGGCAGGGCGCCTTCCATCCCGGCGACGACGACGATCACCTTGGCCTCCTTCAGGAGGTCCTGCCGGTCGAGGATCCGGTGGACTCCCGCGACGCCGACGTCGTACAGGCGGGTCACGGAGCATCCCATCAGCTCGGCCGTGACCCCGGCCTCCTCCGCGACGGGAATATCGGAGGTCCCTGCGGTCACCACCAGGACGGAGCCCCGTGTCGCCTTCGGCGGATCGCCGATCGAGACGATCGCCGCCTTCTCATGGTAGGTGACCCGTTTTCCCACAAGGGCCTTCCGAAGTCGATCGTGCACGTCCGGGGAGGCGCGCGTCGCCAGGACGAGTCCCTGCGATTCGGACATCCGGCGGGCGATCTCGATGATGCGCTCCGGCGGTTTGCCGAGACACAGGATGACTTCGGGGAAGCCGCGGCGCAGATCCCGATGCGAATCGAGCTTCGCGAAGCCGAGGTCTTCGTACGGCAGATCCCGCAGGGCCTCCATCGCCTGACCTACGGTCACCTTTCCCGCTTTCAAGTCACGAAGGAGCGCCTCGACGCGTTGCCGGTCCACGGCCTCACCGGATCTGTTCCCACTTCTCGAGCTCCAGGACGGAGCTCAGGGTGCCGCCGCGTTTGATCTCTTCGCGGATCCGGTTCTCGCGCTCCAGGACGTCGGTGGCGCGGTTCGCCATCTCGACCGCCTGTTCCTGCGGCACGACGATGAGCCCGGATTCGTCCCCGACGATCCAGTCGCCCGCGTGGACCTTCTGGCCACCGCAATCGATTTCGCTCCCGATCTCCCCGAGGCCTTTCGGTTCCCCGGCGTGTGGCGCCACGTGACGGCTGAAGCACGGGAAGTTGAGCTCCAGGATCGTGTCGAGGTCCCGCACGGCGCCGTCGATCACGACGCCGGCCACGCCCTTCACGAGGCACGAGTGGCTCGCCAGTTCGCCCCAGACGGCGGTCGGTCCGCCGCCGACGTCGATCACGATCACATCGCCTGGCTTCGCGCGGTCGATCGCCTCGACCGGCTTCGCCCAATCCCCGTCCACCGTCTTCACGGTGATCGCGCGACCCACCAGCTTCGCGCCGTGCTTGATGCGCGGGACGAGGCCCGTCATCACGCCTCGTTTCTGCATCGCGTCCGCGAGATTCGGGGTGGACACCTTCCGGAAGGCGTCTCGGACGTCCGCCTCCGTGTATTTCTTGAACGAACCGCTCGGGATCGCCTTGAGCCCTTGCATCGCCTTCTTGATCGTCCGGGTCGCGTCCGCGACTTTCTCCGCCTTGATGATCGCTCCGCCGACGATCACGATCGACGCGCCCGCGGCGACCGCCTGCGCGACCGTCTCCGAGTTCAGGCCTCCCGCGACCGCGACGGGAAGTGAGGTGGCCGATGCGACGGCCTTCAATTCCTGGAGGGGCGTGTGGGCGATCATCTGCTCGTCGATGGACACGTGCATGTTCAGATAGTCCACGCCGAGCTTCTCGAGCTCCTTCGCCCGGGCGGGTTTGTCCGGGACCCGCATGAGGTCGACCATGATTTTCGCGCCGTACCGACGCGCCGCCTTGACGGCCTCGAGGATCGTCGCATCGTCCGTGACGCCCATCACGGTGATCACGTCGGCCCCGGCCTTCGCCGCGATCTCCGTCTCGAAGGCGCCGGTATCCATCGTCTTCAGGTCGGCGACGATCGTCTTCCCAGGGAAGGACTTCTTCAACTCGCGCACGACCTCCATCCCTTCGGACTTGATCAGCGGCGTCCCGGCCTCGAGCCAGTCCGCCCCTCCCTCGACGGCCTCCTTCGCGGCGAGGAGGGCCCGCTTCCGATGCATGTGGTCCAGGGCGACCTGCAGGACGGGCTCCATGGAGCGTTCCTACCTCGTGCGCATGATAAATACGTGACGACCCGCGCGCACGTCGCCGCCCGTGTTTCCAAAAAGGGATATGAGACCGCCGCCTAGGCGGGCGCCATGAAGGTCGGTATCCTAGGTAGCGGCGAAGTCGGGCAGGCACTCGGACGCGGCTTCGCCAGCCGCGGTCATGACGTGAAAATCGCCTCGCGGAATCCGAAAAGCGAGGCGCTGGTGATGTGGCAAAAGCAGACGAAGGGGAAGGCCTCGACTGGGACGTTCGAGGAAACGGCGAAGCATGGGGAGATCCTCGTCCTCGCGTCCCTCGGCAGGGCGGTGGAGGAGGTCCTTCGGCTCGCGGGCCCGCCGAACATGGCGGGCAAGTTGATCATCGACACGACGAACGCCTTGGACGATTCCCAAGGATCAAACCTGGGCCTCTTCATCGGCCCGAACGATTCCCTCGGCGAACGCGTCCAACGGCGGGTCCCGGAGGCGAAGGTCGTGAAGTGCTTCAACACGGTCCCGAACACGCAGATGGTCGACCCGAAGTTCGCGGGAGGCAATCCCGAGATGCTCATCTGCGGGGACGACGAGGCCGCGAAGAAGAAGGTCGTCGGCATCCTGAAGGAGTTCGGATGGCCCGGGGCCATTGACGTCGGAGGGATCGAGGGCGCACGATGGCTCGAGGCGACGGTTCCCCTCTGGGTCCTCGTCGGCAAAAGGCTCGGCCGCTGGGACCACGCCTTCCGGGTCGTCCACGGTTGAGAGGCTCCGCGGGCCGAGACACGCCGGCGGAGCCCGGTCTCCTCGGCCGGCCTCTGTTTTCCGATCTGATACTCAGCGCGTTCATCTCATATAGCGCGCGCCGGGTTGGCACGCCCGAATCGATGCCCACGAAGGAGCATGCGGACGGCGAGCGGGAGCGATGCGTCACCGGAATCGACGCGATCGACCACATCCTGAACGGAGGCATCCCTCGAGGGAACACGGTCCTGATCTCCGGGTCCGTCGGGACCGGCAAGACCTCGATCTGCATCGAATTCCTGATCCGGGGCGCCATCAACGGGGAGAACAGCCTCTACCTGAGCGTCACGGAACCGACGGACAAGCTCCTTCAGAACGTGATCCCGTTCGACTTCTTCGACGACCGCCTGGCACGGCAGGGGAAGTTGCAGTTCCTGGACCTGCCGAAGATGTACGAGAAACTAGGCATCGACAGGGAGGACCTGGACCTCGACCAGACGCGGCTCCTCGCGGACACGATCGCGGGCCTCGTGGAGGAGCAGAAGATCAAACGCCTCGTCCTCGACTCCGTGACCTCCGTCTGCTACCGGATCCGGGAGCAAGAGAGGATCCGGGACTTCCTGCTCCGCCTCGGTACCGTGTTGAGCGCGAAAGGGTGCACGACCTTGCTCGTGTCCGAGATCCGTTCGTCCGAGGAAGGGTATTCCCAATGGGGGGTCGAAGAGGCCCTCGCGGACGGCGTGATCGTGACGGGCAACTTGGAACGCCGCGGCGACCTCCTCCGCACCTTGCAGATCGTGAAGATGCGCGGCACGACGCACAGCCGCGCGAAGTACGTCCTCGACCTGACGACGTCCGGCGTCCTGCTCGTGCCCCTGCTGAAGGGCGGGAGCGTGACCGGCGGTGGTTGAGGTCAGTGTGACGGCCGAAGTCTCGGAGAAACTCCGCGCCCTGCCTGAGTCGTCCGCGATCGCCATGCGCCTGAAGTCCGAACAGTACTTCGACGCCATCCAGGGGATGATCGACCGATTCGCGATGAAGAAGGACCTCGAGGTCGTCTACGTGACGTCGACGATCCCGAGCCAGAGCATCATCAACGCCCTGGAGGTCCTGGAAATCCCGATGGACCACATCTGGTTCGTCGACTGCATCAGCCAGATCATGATGTCGCAGGAGAAGCGGCATCCGCACGCGATCATCGTCGAGAGCCCGACGATGTTGGAGAACATCATGCTGAAGGTCGAGTTCCTCCTCCGCCGCGTCCCGGAACGGAACGCCCTCGTGGTCCTCGATTCGATCAACAGCCTCGCGATCCACAACAACACGAAGATCCTGAGCGAATTCCTCCATATCCTGGTGAACAACCTTCGCTCGAGGGGGGCCTATACGGTCATCTTCTCGATGCAAGAGTACGAGACGGAGGAGATCCGGAACATGCTCGTCCTCGTCTCCGACGAGACGATCGAGCTCGGCGGATGAACCGACGGACCCGCTATGTCGGGAAGGCCCTTCGCGCGAGGCGTATCGTCGATCGGCCTTTCCCGAACGTCGACGTGGTTCCTTTATGAAGTCGTTCTCAGAGTTGAACATTAACCACGACACGTTTAAGAGCGAAAGACCCCCCGTCCAGACATGGCGGCGAAAGCTGCCAGGAAGGACTATACCATGAAGAGCGTCATCCGCAAGGATGAAGCTGCGGTGTCTCCCGTGATCGCGACCATCCTGATGGTCGCCATTACGGTGGTACTGGCCGCGGTGTTGTACGTCATGGTGTCGGGTCTGATCACGCCCGTTGGCGGGAACAAACCCCTCGTGACGTTCAGTGCCGTGACGCAGAGCAGCGGCAACGCGACGATCGCCGTCGCGGGTGCGTCGCAGTCCGTGTCCCCGTCGAACTACAAGGTGAACCTGCAGGTCGGTAGCAATACCGGCTCCGCGGTCGCCATGCCGACGACGGGTGGACTGTTCGCGACGATGACCATCAACTCGGTGGTCTACCGGATCTACTGGACCGACATCGGCGGCGAGAAGACCGTGAACCCAGGTGACAACTTCCGCGTGACGGGCAACAACCTCCCGTTGTCGCCGGCAGCCACCTCGTACACGTTCTACTTGCTGTGGAGCGATGGAAGCTCGATCCAGCAATCGTCTTGGTCGACGCCATAAACACCCTGAAGAGGGCCCACCGGCCCTCCCCAACCTCTTTTCCCGTTTCTCCGTTTTCCCTGGATTGCTTGAGCTCGCTTTCTCAGCCCGAATTGCCGAATCCTTTCACGAGCGTACAATAACCCGTTAATACTCTGGTTCCTTCGAACGGTCGGGAGGAGGAAGGCGCCCTCCATGCGAATGACGCGCCGGCGTTGTCGACCCTCTCCCTCCAACACGACGCCGGCGCTTTTCCGTACCTGGGAATTCCTCGGATGAGCATATCCCCCGCGGAGGCCATCGTCGTTCGGTAAGAGGATGCACGCCTTTCTGACACAATATCCGGAACGGAGGCTTCGCAATCTGACCTGGCTCGGGGTTGCCGCGGCGCTGATCATCCTCGCCGCCGTCGTCTACCAGTGGCTGGGACCCTGATTCGCGAAGGCGTCGTCACCAAGTCCACTTGAACTCTTCAATCGGGAGGGCCAGCGACGTCGTGGCATCCGTCACGCGGCTGAACTGGACCATGAAGTCCGCCGCGGTCGAAGCGTCCGGGGCTTCGAAGATCACGACCGCATCCGGTTTGCCGAGGAGCCCGAGAAACTCGTGGACCATCACGTTGTTCGGGAGTTTGGGGTGTTTGAACAGTCGGGTCGCCTCCTCCCACTGGCCGGGGAGGACCCTCAGTTGCATCACGAAGAGCATGGCGTCACTGGAGGCGCATCACGAGCCCACGATATAACCGTGCCGCGGAGGTTATCGTCCGCCTGCGGAGGGTGCGTCGAAGGAATGTTCCCGGACGTGAATGAGATGAGATTGAGCGACCGTGGTGCCGAGGACGTTGTCGGACCAACGCCGCCGCGGATCCCCGTCGACCACGAGGCCGGCCAGGGTGTCCAGGAGAGGGAAGGCGAACCAGAACAGTTTCGGGATGTTTCGCACCACGGCCTTCGAAAATGTCATGGGTCCGCGGACGGATCGCACCTCGAGGCCGACGATGAACTTTCCAATCGTCGTGCGGAAAATGGCCTCGAGAAAGGTGGAGTACACGAAGAGAAGGATTCCTCCTAAGATCCCGTAGACCCATGGAGCTCGGATGCCTTGCATGTACAGGAAAGACCACAGCGGAGCGAAGACGGCCGCCAGGTCGATGAAATAGGCGACGACGCGTTTGACCCAGTGGATCTGGAACGTGCGGTTGTGACCGATCAGGTCGAAGCCGCTCACCATGAGCGCATCCCGCCTTTCTGATGAGCCTCTCGCTATTAAAAAACCTCCGTCTTCGTGCCGCAGTCGGTTTGACAAACCGATGGCCACTCAGATCGCCCATCATTCATCACGAATCAGCGTCGGTTCAATCATCACGGTGGCACGGAAGCAAGGTCTCCGGACGACAATAGGTTTGCGCCACGGACTAGGCCCCGGCCCTCGAGG
>VBLU01000179.1 GCA_005879065.1 Methanobacteriota archaeon | reverse complement strand
TTGGAAGGAGACTCCGTCACGTCGGCCACGGTGTCGGCGAGGCCGCCCGTGGACCGGACGATCGGGATGGTGCCGTAGCGAAGGCTGATCATCTGTCCCAGCCCGCACGGCTCGAACTTCGAGGGCATCAGGAAGAAGTCGGAACCGGCGTAAATTCGGTGGGCCAAGGCCTCGTCGTACTTCAGCCAGACGATGAGGTCGCTCCGAGTCCGCGCGAGTTCCGACACCGGATCCTCGTACTTCTTCTCCCCCGTGCCGAGGAGGACGAACTGGGCGCCCAGGTCCAGGATGTCCGGGAGCGCGTCGATCAGGATGTCGAATCCTTTCTGCGCCGTCACCCTCGAGACGTATCCGATCAGAGGCCGCTCTGGGTCCGAGGGAAGGCCCGCTTCCTTCTGCAGGGCGGCCTTGTCCGCCCGCTTCTTCTCCACCGACGACTTCGAGTACTTCTGGGCCACGAAGGCATCCTTCGCAGGGTTCCAGACGTCGACGTCGATCCCGTTCAGGATTCCCGAGAGCTTGGCCGACCGGGAGCGGAGGAGGCCGTCGAGACCTTCCCCGTACTCCGGCGTCTGGATTTCCTTCGCGTACGTGGGGCTGACCGTGTTCACGAGGTCCGCGCAGACGATCCCGGCCTTCATGAAATTCAACTGGCCGTAGAACTCCGCGCCTTCGGGGGTCCATAGCTCCTGAGGCAATCCGAGCCAGTCGAAGAGCTTCCGAGGGAAGAGCCCCTGATGCAGGAGGTTGTGGATCGTCAGGACCGTCCCGACTCGCTGGAACCGCGGATCGTCCGCCATGGCCGACCGAAGGAAGGCGGGGACGAGCGCCGAATGCCAGTCGTTCGTGTGGATCACATCGGGCCAGAAATCCGCGGCCGGGATCAGGTCGAGGATGGCCTTGCAGAAGAATCCGAACCGCTTCCCGTCGTCATCATACTCGTAGACCTTCGGACGGTCGTACAGGTCGGGCTTGTCGACCAGGTAGACCGGGACTTCCCCGATCCGGGCGGTTCGGAGTCCGGCCTCATGGCGGGCGTTCCCCAGTCGGACCGGGAATCGCGCCACCTCCTCCTGGGGACCTTGGATCGTCCCGTACCGCGGCATGACGATTCGCACGTCGTGGCCAAGCGCCGTCAGGGCTTTCGGCAGACTGCCGGCCACATCGCCGAGGCCGCCTACTTTGGCGAGCGGATACGCCTCGGCGGATGCGAACAGGATCTTCATCGGAATCTCGGGGTGGACATGCGGCCTGGACTTAAACCTGCGTCCGGAACGTCGCTCCCCGAGACCAATTCCGGGGAGAAATCGTCCGATCGATCCGTCCGGAGCGTTCGCGAAGGATTTTTCCCTCGACGGCCATGCAGAGGCCAATGCCGCCCACTCCGCTCGGTCACCTCCTCTTCGTGTTTCACACCCATCTGCCGTGGGTCCTCGGCCACGGTCGATGGCCGCACGGCGAAGCCTGGCTCCACGAGGCGACCGCCGAGTGCTATCTCCCCCTCCTGCGATTGCTAGATCGCCTCGAGAAGGAAGGGCGCAAGGGATCGATCACCATTGGCCTCACGCCCGTCCTCGCCGAGATGCTTGCCTCTCCCCGGTTCCGCGCCGGATTCCTGGCCTACTTGGAGGAGCGGAGGAACCGCGCGGAAGCGGACCGTGCGGAGTTCGAAGAGGCGGGCGACCAAGGCCGTCGTAGCGGCGCTGCGGCCTGGTCCGATTTCTACCGGAGGGCGAAGTCCGACTTCGTCGACACCTATGGTCAGGGCGTGCTCGCGGCGTTCACGAGGCTGCAGAATCGAGGTCGGATCGAAATCATCGTGTCGGCCGCCACCCACGGATACTTGCCTCTCCTGGGCCGCGATGAATCGATCAACGCCCAGATAGCCACGGGCATCGCGAGCTACCGCCGGCATTTCGGTCGAGGTCCCCGCGGCATCTGGCTGCCGGAGTGCGCCTATCGCCCGGGATACGAATGGTCCCGTCCCGTCGGACCTGCCATGACCTGGCTGCGTCCCGGCCTCGAAGAGGTCGTGGGGCGGCATGGGCTCCGGTACTTCTTCGTGGATACGCACCTCGTCGCCGGAGGCGCCCCCATCGGCACGTACGAAGACCGCTTGGGCCAGCGCCGTCTCGATGCGGCCCGCGACGGAACGGGCCTTTCTCCGAACGAGCCATACACGGTCTCGGCGGCCGGTCGGCGCAAAGTCGCGATCCTCGCGCGGGACCCGAGGTCGAGCGTCCAGGTGTGGAGCGCCGACTATGGATACCCCGGGGACGGCGCCTACTTGGAATTCCACCGCAAACACGGGATGGACGGACTGCGGTACTGGCGCGTCACAGACCGGCGACTCGCTCTGCCGGAGAAGGTGCTGTACGACCCGAGTGCCGCCAGGGCCCGAGCCGAGGCCCATGCGGACCACTTCGCATCGTTGGTCATCGAGACCCTTCGGGAA
>VBLU01000192.1 GCA_005879065.1 Methanobacteriota archaeon | reverse complement strand
TTGGACGATGGCGAAGACGGCGACAATCAGCTCGAAAGGCCAGATCACCCTCCCGAAGGAGCTCCGAGATAAGTATCATCTCCAAGAGGGCGAGACGGCCGTCGTCCTCGATGCCGGGGAAGGAATCCTGATCAAACACGGGCGCGCGAGCCTTCGCGGACTCCTCAAGGGCAAGATCGACTCGAAGGGATTCGAGGCGGACGTCCGGAAACTCCGCAAGGAGTGGACCCTCTGACGGATTTCCTGTTGGACACCGTCGCGTTGGTCCGGCACTTGGAGGACTCCCTTCCCGATGGGGCCGATCGGGTGTTCCGGGAGGCGGAAGGCGGGCGATCGCGGCTCTTCCTCCCGGAAATCGCGCTGGGCGAGTTCCTCTACGTCGCCCTGCGGGGACGGCTCCGGGCGTCCAACGTTCGCTCCCTGATGGACGAGGTGCTCGATCAAATCCGGGCGTCGGGATACCTGGTCCTCTCGGCCATGTCCGCCCACGCTTGGGACCTCTTCCTCGACCTCGAAATCCCGGAGTTACATGACCGGATGATCGCCGCGGACGCATTGGCCCGTTCTCTCACCGTGGTGACGAACGACCCGGCCTTCTCTTCCGTTCCCGGGCTGCGGACCATGTGGGGCAAATGAGCATCCGCAAAGTCGGCTCGATGGCAAGCCCTGTTCAATGATCGATTCTGTCATAGGTCAACGAGGGCCACGGCAAGGATTTCCTGATTGAGATCTGCCCACCGCTCGAATCGCCACACCAAGCCCCTCAACGTCGACTGGAGAAACCCAGGAATCGTTGATCCAAGGAAGCTTGCTCCTCGGCCAACTCTCGATTTCGTCTGCCAGGACGCCAAGCGCCAGTCGGACCGAGCGGTGGGGCCGGATGACCGAGCCGATCGGCTCAAGGAGCTGCGCTCCGCTCTCCGTGCCCTCTCCCATCTGCCCCGCACCCGAACCCCTCATGGACCGGTCCTGCCGACCAGTTGCCGGTCCGACCGGGGCGTGCCTACCGGAGCGCACCCAGCGGGGACTTGTCAACCCGTTGCCAACCGCTCCGCCTTTGTCTTACCGCCAGGCCTCCACGTCTCAACGTGCGAACGCGCTTTGGTTCCCCGACGAGAT
>VBLU01000032.1 GCA_005879065.1 Methanobacteriota archaeon | reverse complement strand
GATCTCCCGGATCTCCGCCGGGTCCTTCACATCCACTTCGATCGGATGGGAGCTGCGGAGCCCGTCGAGGGTGAGCCCGTTGATTGTGTCGAAGCCAAAGAACTGGGTCCACATCTTCCACTCCGGATGGAGGGCGTTCACCGTCTTCGTCCCCATCCACGTCGCGAAGGACTCGTTGAGCCAGAGGTCGTCCCACCACGCCATCGTGACGAGGTCCCCGAACCACATGTGGGCCGTCTCGTGCGCGATCACGTCCACGATGTTCTGCCGCGTCTGCGCCGACGACGTCGCGGGGTCGAAGAGCAGGATCCGCTCCCGATAGGTGATGGCGCCCCAGTTCTCCATGGCGCCGGCGGCGAAGTCCTGGAGCGCGATGTGGTCGAGCTTCGCGAGCGGATACGGGACCCCGTAGTATTCGTTCAGGAAGTCGAGGACCCGGATCGATTCCTCCAGGCCCCAGCGGCCGTGGGCAATCCGGTCCGGGAGGGCCCGGACGCCGACCTTCGTCCCCGTCCGGGTCTTCCCGTCGAGGGTCTCGAGGGGTCCGATGACGAAGGCGAGCAGGTAGGTGGCCATGCGCGGAGTCTCCGCGAAGCGGACGAGTCGGGTGCCGTCGCCGAGGTCCTTCTCCTCGACGATCGGGGTGTTCGAGACGGCGGCCATCCCATTGGGGGCCACCAGGGAGACCTGGAACGTCGCTTTCGCCGCGGGCTCGTCCCAGCAGGGGAACGCGCGCCGCGCGTCCGTGGACTCGAACTGGGTGGCGGCCATGTAGCCTTCCCTCCCATCCGTCATCGTGTACTTGCTCCGGTAGAAGCCCGCGAGTTCGTCGTTGAGGACGCCGTGGAAGACCAAGTGCAGGGTCGCTATGCCCTTCGGGATCGACGCCTCGAAGGTGAGCCGGAGGCGTTGGGCGTCCTGGAGGTGTTCCACCTTCGCGGCGGGGACCGTGCGCCCGCCCGGCAATCGGAGGGCCGCCTGCGTGACCTCCAACTGCGACGCGTTCAGCTCGATCGTCTTCACCGGCCGGAGGACCCGGATCGCGACGGACTCCTCCCCCTGGAACGTGAATCGGGTGAGGTCGGGTCGCAATTCGATCGTGTATTTCTCCGGCCGGACGGTGTTCGGCAGACGGTGGTCCGTTTCCTTCGGCATAATGGACGGCCTCGATTCCAAGGCTGGCTAGGCGAGGACCCAATATGTAGTTAACCGTGATCGGTTCACGCGATTCGTCCGCCCCCGCGGCGATTTGAGTCCCCAACTCGAAACCGATCGTTTCCTCCCGAGGAACGAGAACTCCGACCGGGTGCAGAGGCCTTATCCTGTACGACGGAATTCGAGTCGCGTTGGACGACGACCGGGCCGCGGAAATCGCGGCGACGTTCGAGCGAATCAGGCGCCCGCTCCAGTGGCCCATGGAGGATTTCCGTCGGCAACGCATCTCGAACCGCCGGTTCGTCGGGTTCCGATTCTCTCGCGTTCGCCGGGCCGCCCGCGCAGGCTTCGCCTTCGGTTTCGCCTTGAGCGAGGACTCTCTCCCCGCGATTCGCGAGCCGCCGGAGGTCGTCGCCTATGCGTTCGTCGACCCTGCCGGTTCCGCGCTCCACCGGACCTTGGTCGCAGGGCGGGCGAGTGCGGTGCGACGTCTGACCGCGTCGAGCGAACGGATGGGCTTCCCGTTCGAATTCCATTCGGACGGGTCCATCGTCGCGGTGCGCCACCGATCCATGCGGCGCGTGCCGAAGGAGATCTTCGTCCTGGTCGCCTCCGACTTCCTGATGCTCTCCTACAACCCGCTCCGGGCAGCGGGATTCCTGGAACGGGTCACGAAGGCGACGACGAAACCCGGCTGACCGTCAGGCGCCGAGTTCGAGGGCGAGGGCCGCGGGCACATGCGGCCTGTCCACGACCTCGAAGACCTTCGTCCAGTTGTCGGCCAGGTCCCGCGCACACCGCAGGACCCCGAGGTCGACCAACGTGGCGAGCCGTCGTCGGGTGCGGGACCCGGGCCATCGGAATCGGACCGCCATGAACTCGACGATCGCGCGCTCCCTCGCCTTGACGTTCACGAAGTGCACCTGGATCGTCGTCGCCACGAGGGCGAGGTCCTCTCGCTCCCCCGGTTCCTCCACCGCGCCGAGGATCGTCCATAGCCCTTTCAGCCGCGCCATGCGACCGGACCGGAACCGGAGCGCCTCTCCCTTGCGCATGCACGTAGCGTACCCCAGCGGGTCGCAACAAGACTTTAATTCGCGAGGGCGGATACATCGGCGATGCCGGTGGACACGGAGCTCGTCCCGATTGAGAACCCGAGCGCCCTGAATGTGATACTCGGCCAGACCCACTTCATCAAGACCGCGGAGGACGTCCACGAAGCCCTCGTCGGTGCCGTTCCAGGCATCCATTTCGGCGTCGCGTTCTGCGAGGCGTCGGGGCCTTGCCTGGTCCGGGTCGAAGGCAACGCGCAGGACCTGAAATCCCTCGCGGCGAAGAACGCCCTCGCCGTCGGAGCGGGGCATTTCTTCATCGTGTTCCTGCGGGATGCCTTCCCGATCAACGTGCTGCGGGCCTTGAGGGACGTGCCCGAGGTCGTGACGATCTTCGCGGCGACCGCGAATCCGGTGGACGTCGTGGTGGCCAAGACGCCCCGCGGTCGGGGCGTCCTCGGCGTCGTGGACGGCGAGCGGACGAAGGGCGTCGAGGGAACGAAGGAACGGGAGGATCGGATCGCGTTCCTCCGGAAGATTGATTTCGGATGCCCGCAACCGAATCCGAAGGCGGGCCATCCGGACGGCTGGGGGATCGCCTGCATCGGCGCCGAAGGCGAGTTCTACGTCCGAGGTCCGGGCAAGGCCACGGCGGACCCGAGGTATGAGGAGTTCGTCCGGCGCCTCGCCCGCATCTGCAGCCCTCCCCTCCTGCTCGTCGCCCACCTGCGGTACGCGTCCAAGAAGGACACGATCCAGGAGCAGTACTCCCACCCGTTCCGCCGCGAGGTCGACGGCCGCGTGACGTTCTTCGCGCACAACGGCGAGATCGAAGGGTTCGGACTCCGCGAAGGCAAGATCGACACGCAGTTCATCTACGACCGGTTCCTCGATTCCCTGGGGACGGAGGCCCGGCCCCTCCCCGAGTTCAAGCAGGCGGTCGCGAAGGCGAAGGCGGCGATCGACACGGAGTTCCCGCGGAAGGTCGAATCGTACACGTTCCTCATGTTGGACGGGAACCGCCTGATCGCCCATCGGGACGCCCGGACGTGCGTCCCGTACTACACGCTCCACGAGACCGCGACCGAGGACATGCGGCTTGTCTGCTCGGAAGTCCTCCCGACCCTCCCGGGGCGATGGCGCATGCTCCGGAACGGGGAGTTTTTCGAGGTCCCCTCGTGAGGGGCGATGCTGGACGGCACGGCGGAGTGGACGTCCCGAATTCGGTCCCGGCTCGCGGGAAAAGCCGCGGGGGTATAACATCGGAAAAAGGGGTCTGGCCGCGAGGAAGGGTTAATATAATTCCTGTTTCGTATGCATGATGTTCTTCTTGGGGGAGGACGGATAAAGTGCGTGAGGTCGAGATTACAACGGCATGTCCGGAGTGCCGCGGGGACCATCTCGTCCGGGACTATTCGCGCGCCGAAATCGTCTGCGAAGACTGCGGGCTCGTCCTCGATGACATGATCATCGACGAAGGTCCGGAGTGGCGGGCCTTCGACTCGGAGCAGCGGGAGTCCCGGGAGCGGGCCGGTCCGCCGAGCACGATCATGGCCCACGACAAGGGCCTTTCCACCTCGATCGGCTGGAGGAACAAGGACGCCTACGGGCGGCAGATTCCGCACAAGTCGCGGGCCCAGATCTACCGCCTCCGAAAGTGGCAGCACCGGATCCGGACGTCGAAGAGCGGGGAGCGATCCCTGGCCCAGGGGCTGACGGAGATCAACACGATGGCCTCCAAGATGGGCCTTCCCCGGCACGTGAGGGAGAGCGCCGCGGTCCTGTATCGCCGCGCCTCGACGAAGAACCTGGTCCGCGGCCGTTCCATCGACGAGGTCGTCGCCGCGACCCTGTATGCGTCGTGCCGGCAGTGCGGCGTTCCGCGGACCCTCGACGAGATTGCGTCGAAATCGAGCGTCGACCGCAAATCGATCGGCCGGACCTACCGGACGCTGGTTCGGGAGCTCGGGTTGAAGTTGCTGCCGCAGAGTCCGCGGGACTACATCGCGCGCTTCTGCAACCGCCTCGAACTCGACATGGACGTGCAGCGGAAGGCGAAGGAGATCCTGGACAAGGTGGAGAAAGACGAACTCGCCTCCGGCGTCGCGCCGAGCGGCGTCGCGGCCGCGACGATCTACATCGCCGCGATCCTGTCGAGCAAGCCGTGCACCCAGAAGGAGGTCGCGGAAGTCGCCGGGGTCACAGAGGTCACGATCCGGAATCGGTACAAGCGGATCTCCGTCGCGATCGGCATGGTGAAGTGAAGCCCGCAATCTTTAAGCGAGAGGGGCTTTTCCCAGGACATCCTGCGGTGAGCTGGTGGCCTCGGACACGATCGAGAAGGGAGACATCGTCTGGCTCGAGTACGATGCCTGGACGGTGAACCCGAACGGGACGCAGACCCTCTTCGACACGACGCATGACGAAGTCGCGAAGAAAGAGGGCAAGTTTGAAGAGAAGAAGGTCTACATCGAGAGCCCGGTCGTCGTCGGGAAGGGGCGGCTCTTCGAAGGCCTCGACACGGCCCTCACCGGAGCGAAGATCGGCGAGAGGAAAGAAGTGGTCATCCCCGCGGAGAAGGGCGCGGGGGTTCGCGATCCTCGGCTCGTGGAACTCAAGACGGAGCGGGAATTCCTCCGCCAGGAGATCGATCCCGAGGTCGGGATGGCGGTCTCCATCAGCGGGAAGCGCGGGATCGTGACCGCGGTGAGTGCGGGCCGCGTCCGGGTCGACTTCAACAACCCGCTCGCGGGGAAGACGCTGAAGTACATCGTCACGCCGGTCCGCAAGGCGAAGACCCAGGAGGAACGGGTGCGGGCCGTGATCGAGATGGACTACGGGCTCGGCGAGCAGTTCAAGATCCATCTGGAGGACGGCGCGTCCGAAATCCAGCTCCCGGACGTCTGCAAGACGGACGAGAAATGGTTCGTGTCCAAGTTCCGCGTGGTGGCGGACCTCCGCGAGCTCACCGAGCTGAAGACGATCCAGTTCGTTGAGGAGTACGAGAAGAAGGAGACGAAGCCCGAGGCCGCCCCGCCGCCGGAGGCGGAGGCTGCCAAGGCCGCCGCAGAACCCGCGACTCCCGCGGAGACGAAGCCCCGGAAGAAAGCGACCGCGACGAAGCCCAAGCCGACCAGGCGGGCGGCAAAAGGCGAAGCGGCTGCCCCTCGCGAAAAGGCGCCAGAAGAACTGTAGCGCGCGCGGGTCCCGTCGATCCGCTTCTCCCGGAGTTCCTGGTCGAGGACAGAAACCGGACACAGGACAACACGGCTCACGCGGTCTAAAAAGTCTAAGACCGAGCAATCCCTGCCTCCGGCCGTGCTCGGGTCGCGTAGCACGGATAGCGCACCCGCCTCCTAAGCGGGTATTCTGGGGTTCAAATCCCCACCCGAGCGTCTCCGGAAAGACGACTCTTTGTTGAGATCGGGGCAAACGTGCCCGCCTCACACGCTCACCGTGACTCTTCCTCACAGGGTCCAACCTACAAGTACCGCGGACGTTCTACGCCCGCGAGGCGAGGATGAATGGCTGAGACCAAGACCATCCTGGTCGCGGGAGCGACCGGGCAGCAAGGCGGCGCAGTCGCGCGAGAGCTCATGAAGCGAGGGCATCGAGTGTTCGGCCTTACGCGGAGCACATCGAAATTCAAGGACCTCGCGACTGCCGGGATCGAAGGAGTTCAGGGAGATTTGACGGACAAAACGAGTCTCGCTCCGCTCCTTCGGAACGCGGACGGGTTCTTCATCGTCACGACCCCCTTCGAACCCAACTTCTCCGTGCACCCGGAGAAAGAGGTGCAACAGGGGAAGAACGCGATCGACGCGGCGAAGGCCGCCAAAGTTTCACACGTCGTTTTGGCGAGCGTTGCCTCGGCGGACGAAGACACCGGCATCCCACACTTCGAGTCGAAGGCGAAAGTGGAGCGACACCTGAAGGCCTCTCGAGTCCCGCACACCATCACCCGGCCGGTCGCCTTCATGGACAACTATGCGAGCCCGTGGATGCTGTCTACGCTCCGAGGCGGGATCATGCAGGTCCCGGTTCCTCCGGGGAGCCGCCAGCAGCTGGTCGCGGTCAAGGACATCGGAGAGATCGTCGCCCGCGCATTCGAGAACCGTCGGATGGCGATCGGGAAGACGGTGGAGCTCGCGGGCGATGAAATCGCCTTCGGCGATCTCCCCGCGGCGCTATCGCAGAAGCTCGGACACCCGATCCGATATGCCGAGCAATCGGAGGAAGATGCGCGGAAGCTCATGGGCGACGACGGACTTCGGATGTTCCAGTTTTTCAGGACGAAAGGGTACCACGTCGACATCCCCGCCTTGGAAACGGCATGGGGGTATCGCATGACTCGCTTCCACGAGTTCCTCGACACGGTCGACTGGGAGCGAGCGCAGCCCAAGTGGTAAGAGTTCACTTCTCTCTAGGCCGCGTCGGCCAGAGGAGCTTTCGCGCCGCAGCGTGCGGATCCAGGCGCCGCGCGGCCACGTCCTCCGCGAGCGCGTCAAAAGCACGGCCCATCCGCGAACGATTCGCAACGCGTCGGGAGAGGAGGCGCTGCGCGTTCTCGAGGATCTCGAGTCGGGCCCGGGCCACCTCACGCTTCGCCCGGAATCCGGTCTGGTCGAGATAGGCTGCATGCCGGTCGAGGGCATCCGCAAGTTCGTCGATGCCCCGACCTTCCGTCGCGGCGGTCCGGATCACCGACGGAATCCAGCCGTCCCGGGCCGTGAGCTGGAACTTCAGGTTCGCGACAAGCACGTCTTCGTTCCCGAGGTCCGCTTTGTTCACGACATACACGTCGCCGATCTCGAGAATCCCGGCCTTCATCGTCTGGACGGCATCCCCGGTCATCGGCATCTCGACGACGACCGTCGTGTGTGCCCGGGTCGCAATCTCGACCTCGCTCTGGCCCGCACCGACCGTCTCGACGAACACGATGTCCATGCCGAGCGCATCGAGGACCCGCACCGCGTCGAAGGTCGCGAGGGCGAGTCCTCCGGCGTGGCCGCGGGTCGCCATCGACCGGATGAAGACCCCCGGATCCACGCCGGTATCGGCCATCCGGATCCGGTCGCCGAGCACCGCGCCGCCCGTGTACGGCGATGTCGGATCGACCGCCACGACTCCGACCTTCCGGTCCCGACTCCGGTATTTTCTCACGAGCCGATTGATCAAAGAACTCTTCCCGACTCCGGGCGGCCCCGTGAATCCGACGACGTGGGCTCGGCCCGTGTGCGGGAAAATCCGCGCGAGGGCGTCCGTCGCCTCCGGCTCATCGTCCTCAATCAGGGAGATGAGCTTCGCGGCCGCCCGTTTGTTGCCCGCCAGCAAGTCGTCGACGAGGTCCGAGACCGAGTCGTGCGCGGCTCCCTTCCGGGCCGGCACGGCCTCACGCACCTTTGCCCGCCGTCTCAAAAAACGCGACGATGTCTCGGAGGGGCGTCCCGGGTCCGAAGACCACCTTAATGCCTGCCTTCTTCAGCTTCGGGACATCCTCCTCCGGGATGATCCCGCCGCCTGCAACGAGGATGTCGCCCGACTTCCTCTTCTTCAAGAGCTTCACGACCTCGGGGAAGAGGGTCATGTGAGCCCCGCTCAGGCAGGAGAGGCCGATCGCATCGACGTCCTCCTGGATTGCGGCCTCGACGATGTCCTCCGGCGTCTGCCGGAGGCCCGTATAGATGACCTCCATCCCCGCGTCGCGCAACGCCCGGGCGACGACCTTCGCCCCGCGATCGTGACCGTCCAGTCCGGGTTTGGCAATGAGGACGCGGATCTTCTTCGCGATCGGGATCACCTCAATAGAGGAGAGGCTCCTCCCAGACGCCGAAGGTCTCCCGCATCACGTCGATGATTTCGCCCAGGGTCGCCTTCGCCCGCACGGCGTCGAGGATGAGGGGCATCGTGTTCGCGTCGCCTTCGCAACCCTTGCGGAGCTGGTCGAGGGACCGCGCGTGCTTCTTCGCGTCTCGCGTCCGCCGGATGCGCCGGAGACGTTCCACCTGGGCCTTCAGGGACGCCTCGCTCACTCGAAGCGGTTCGAGTTCCGGCTGCTCGTCGACGACGAAGTCGTTCACGCCGACAATCACCCGCTCCTTGTCCTCGATCGAAGTATCGATAGGCCTCATCCTCCAGCTCGTCCGTGAGGGATTCGAGGAAGTAGGACCCGCCGAGCGGATCGACCGTGTTCGCGACGCCGCTCTCGTGGGCGAGGATCTGCTGGGTTCGGAGCGCGATGCGGGCCGCGGCCTCGGTCGGCACCTGATAGGCCTCGTCGTACGCGTTCGTATGGAGGGATTGCGTGCCGCCAAGGACGGCGGCGAGCGCCTGGACCGTCGTCCGGACGATGTTGATCTCGGGCTGCTGCGCGGTCAGGCTGACGCCGGCCGTCTGCGCGTGGAATCGGAGGAGCCACGAACGAGGGTTCTTCGCGCCGAACGTGTCCCGCATCTCGCGGGCCCAGATCCGGCGGGCCGCGCGGTACTTCGCGAGTTCCTCGAACAGATCGTTGTGCGCGTTGAAGAAGAACGACAGGCGGGGCGCGAAGTCGTCCACCTGGAGTCCGCGGTCGATCCCCCAGCGGACGTATTCCATGCCGTTCGCCAGGGTGAAGGCCAGCTCCTGTCCGGCGGTCGCCCCTGCTTCGCGAATGTGATAGCCGCTGATCGAAATCGTGTTCCACTGCGGTACCTGCTTCGAGCCGAATTCGAACGTGTCGACGACGAGCCGCATGGACGGTTCCGGAGGGAAGATCCACTCCTTCTGGGCCTGATATTCTTTCAAGATGTCGTTCTGGATCGTGCCGCGGAGCTTCGACATCGGGATAGCGCGCTCCTCCGCCGCGACCAGGTACATGGCCCAGATCACCGAGGCGGGACTGTTGATCGTCATCGACGTGCTCACCTCGCCGACGTCGATCCCACGGAAGAGGAGGCGCATGTCCTCGAGGGAGGACACCGCGACCCCGCAGGTCCCGAACTCCCCCTTCGCTTCGGGCTCGTCCGTGTCGTATCCGTACAAGGTCGGCATGTCGAACGCGACACTGAGGCCCGTCTCTCCGTGCGCGATCAGATACTTGAACCGCCGGTTCGTGTCCTCCGCGCTCCCATAGCCGGCGAACATCCGCATCGTCCACAGGCGACCGCGGTACATCGTCGGATGGATCCCGCGGGTGTAAGGGAACCCACCCGGCTTCCCGAGGCGCTCCTCGTCCGTCTTGACTCCCAAATCGAGGGGCGTGTACAGACGTTTCAAAGGGCGGCTCGAAGTCGTGACGAATTCCTTTCGGCGTTCCGGGAGAGACTCCACGGCCTTGCGGAGGGTCGTGTCCTCCCACCGTTTCCGTTCTTTCTCGAGGGCCTTCCGGTCGTCCTCGGCCCGCATGAACGCCTCGGCGCTTTCAAACGCCCGTGCCTATAAGATGGTTGCGCCCGTCGACGTGGTTCAACTGGACTGGCTCGACTCGACGATCGTCTTCGCGAGGCCTTGGAAGGCCACCTCGACGTTGTCGCCGGTCTTCGCGGACGTGTAGAGGATCGGGCACTCGTACGAACGAAGGAGGTTCGACGCGTCCTCCGGGGTCACCTCGCGTCGGGGGGTGAGGTCCGTCTTGTTGCCCAGCGCGTAGACAGGGATCGGGCCGACGGAGTCCCGGACGCCGTCGATCCACTTCGACAGATCTCGGAGGGAGGCCGCGCGGGTCGTGTCGAACACCGCGAGGACGCCCTTGGCCCCGTGGAAGTACGCCTCCTTGAAAAGCTGGAGGAACGTCCGCTTGCCCATGATATCCAGGATCATCATGTCGACCTGGACGGGGCGGCCTTGCATCGACCCGATGGCCACGGTCTTCTTCGAGACGACGGCCCCGAGCGTCCGGATGTACGATTCGTCGAAGGCCCCGGACACGAACCGGTGGATGAGGCTCGTCTTCCCGACGCCCTCTTCGCCGACGAGGCAGATCTTGAACTTGAACGTCTTCGCCTCGGGTTCCACCGTCGGCTTTCGCAGCATAATGCGCGCGGTACCCAGGAAGGGGGTTATCAAGCCAGCGGCCCGATTTTCAGAATCAGGAACCGACTGGCTCGAACCCCTCGATGTCCGTGATCGCGCCGACCCGATCCTCTCGGGCTTTGAGTTTCGGCCGGACCGCCAAACCCACGCGCGCTCGGCCGGGGGGGACCAGAAGGCGATGGACGAGACCGCCGCGGATCCCTTGGAACGTCACGAACGCCCAGACCTGGGGGCGGGAGAGTCGGACGCCTTCGCGGTCGAGATGCGCCACGGTCAACCCAGCGACTCGCCCCTCTTGCGGGACATCGACGAACTCCGTGAGTTCTGCGAAGCAGTCCTCGCAAAAGAGCCGGGCCGGGAGGTAGTCGAGGCCGCAGGCGGCGCATCGGGAGGCGAGCATCTTCCCCTGGTCTCGCAGGGCAACGAAGAACCGCTCCCCCGCCACCCCGGAGGTGTAAATGTAGTCCGCCTCCATGTTCCCTTCCCAGTGGCGGAGCTTCCGAGCATCGGTCGTCCGTTCGAGGAACGTCATTTCTTCCCCTCCGGCAACGGCGCGAAATACTTGATGTCCAAGACGCTGCCGCGACGCTCCTCCCACGGCTTCCAGACCGCCTTGACCCGCATCCCGATCCGGATTTCCTCTTTCGTCATCTCGCCGAAGTAGTGCATCATCCCCATTTTCGGGGAAGCGCCGTCCAGACTGATGACGCCGACGAGGATCGGATCCGGGATCCGCTTCGCGTCCGTGTCAAGATAAGAGACGGAGAACGTCTCGATCGTCCCGGTGTCTTGAATGTACGTCCATGTGTCCGTGGGCCGGAAGCACTCCTCGCAGAACATCCGAGGCGGGAACAAGGTCCGCTTGCAGGAATGGCACGTCCGAGCGATCAGTCGTCCGTCCTGAAGCTCGGCGAGGAATCGCGACATCGCCTCGCCCGCCGACCACGCGTACTTCGCGTTCGGTCGGAACCGGGTCTGCGTGACCTTGCCTTCGGACAGGTCGGCCGCGCTCAGCTCGACCCCGGGCCACTTCGTGATGCGTTCGCTCATGACGACATCACCACGACGGAACCGTACTGCATCAGATCGCCCCAGGCCTGGGCGACCCCGGTGTGAACCTCCTGCGGAATCTGTCGCTTCCCCGCCTGGTTCGTGAGTTGCCAGAAGAGCTCGCCGATCTTCTGACCCATAGTCGCGGCAATCGGATTCCCCACTCCCATGAGACCTCCGGAGGGACAGACAGGAAGGTCCCCGTCCCGCTCCGTAACGCCCTCACGGGTCAGGATCGGCGCCTCTCCTTTCCTCGCGAGCAGCAGGCCCTCGAGGTGGTGCAGCTCCTTGTAGTCGAAGGGATCGTACGGCTCGGCGAAGTCGATCTGCCTTCGCGGGTCCGAGATCTTCGCCATTTTGTACGCCTGCTTCGCGGCCCGCGCCACGTATTCCGGGAAATACAGATCGCGATCCGTCCACATCGTCGAGTCGATGCACCAGCCGACTCCGGAGATCCACGCACGGTCCTTGATTTTCCGGCGCCGGATGAAATCCTCCGACGCCAGGACGACCGCCGAGGCCCCGTCGCTCGGAGGGCTGATGTCCAATCGCTGCACGGGCCAGGCCATCACCTCGCTCGCGAGGACGTCGTCCACCGTGATGTTCGGGTCCGCAAGCTGGGCGCAGGGATGGCCGACCGCGTTCCGCTTGTTCTTGACCGCGACCCGTGCGATGTCTTCCTTCTTCACCCCGTGGACGTGCATGTAGCGGTTCATCTCCATCGCAAAGATCCAGACCAGATTCGGCTTCAGTGGCCGGTCCAGGATCGGGTCCCAGATGTGCGCGAACACGCTCTGCGGGTGCGGCTGGCACGAGGACATCTTCTCCTCGTTCACGACGAGGACGACGTCCGCGAGGCCGGAGGCGACATGCCACCATCCCGCGATCGTGCTGAAGACTCCGGTCCCCCCGCCGGTGAAGACCCGGGTATACGGCTTCCGGTAGCCGCCGCAGCCGTCCGCGAGGTACTCGCCCTTCATGTGGACGCCGTCGAAGGCGTCCGGCGCGGTCCCGTTCACGACCATGTCCACGTCCGCCCGGGTGAGGCCCGCGGAATCGAGGGCCATCTTCGTGGCCTCGAAGCACATCTCTTTGCCGGTCTCCTGCAACCGCCGGCGGAAGAGGGTCATCCCCGCGCCGATGACCCCGACCGTCTTCATCTCCCGACCCCCAGGACGGCCACGGCACCGGTCGAGCTCGGGACGAACCGCCAGGACTGGGCCACGCCGACGCGGACCCCGTCCAGCTGGTGGGTCCCGGCGTCCCCGCGGAGCTGGAGAGCGACCTCCGCGGCGCGATGGAGTCCGGTCGCCTCGAAGACGTTCCCGCATCCGAGGGATCCGCCGGAGGCATTCACGGGGAGGGGGCCCGCGAGGTCGTGCTCCCCCTTCGACGCCTTCCGTCCTGCCTCGCCCCTCTTCGCGAGTCCGATCGCCTCGAGGTGCTGCAGTTCCTTGTAGGAGAATCGATCGTCCACCTCCGCGAAGTGAATCTCCGAGGTGGGTCGGCGGACCTTCGCGAGGCGATACGCCATCCTCGCCGCGAGTTCCGCGTAGGTGGCCTGGACCCAATCCCTCGTCTCTAGGCCGGGAGAATCCGTCGCCCATCCGATGCCGCGGACCCAGACGGGATTCGCGTGGAGTCGCTTCGCCGCGGCTTCCGAGGCGAGGACGAGCACGACGCACCCGTCCGCGGGATTCGCGATGTCGAGGGCCCGCAACGGAGCGAAGCGTTCCTCGGATCGCAGGACGTGCTCGGGGTCGACGTCCGCGCCGTACGCGGCGAGCGGATTCCGGAGCCCGTTCCTCCGGTTCTTCGCGACGACGGCGGCGAGGGCCTTGGGGGAGGTCTTCGTGCCGCGCAGGAACGCGTCCGCCTCGAGGCCCGCGACCACGAACGGATGGGCTCCCAAAGGCTTGTTCCAAATCGGGTCGAGGGCATGCTCCACGATGCCCTCGAGCGTGATGAGATCGGAGGCCTTGCTGTGCGCCTCGACGACCGCGACCTCGATGAGCCCCGTCTGGATCTGCATGAAGGCGTTCGCGAGGCCCTGGAGGCCGTCCCCCGTCACGGTGCACACGCGGCGCAGCGCGCCGCCGAGTTGGTCCGGGGTGAATTCGTCGAAGATCCCGAAGCCCTCGTAATAGTCCTCCGCGCACGTGATGAACGAATCGACTTGCGTCCGGGGATCGACGTCCGCGTCGGCATAGGCGCGGGACGCGGCCTCGAACATGAGTTCCTTCCAACTGTACTCGGGCGTGGACGGACGGAACGCCGTCATCCCGATCCCGATGATCCCGACGCGCATGTCCGCCCTTCTCCCGCGGGTCCGTTCGCGGGAAATCCGAGACCGCACAAAAGACTGTCGCACGCACCGTGTAGTCAAAGGCCTTAAGCCCGGTGCCGGCGATGATTCCCGCGGAACGGGTTCCGTCTGCCTCTCTACTACTTCGACATCGAGACGACCGGGGACGATCCCCAACAGGACCGGATCGTAACGGTCCAGTACCAGCCCCTCGACGACGACCTCTCCGCGGTCGGTCCGTTCCAGGTGCTGGCGGAGTGGGAGTGGGGGGAGAAGCAGGTGGTCCAGATGGCCCTCGACAAGGGCGTCCTCGAGCCCACCTGGGATTTCGTCCCGGTCGGGAACCGGCTGCGCTTCGACCTCACGTTCCTCATCGAACGCGCGACGAAGTGGAAGCTGATTGAGTGGGACCTCGCGAGGCTGAAGTACTACTGGTTCACGAAGCCCTATGTGGACCTGGGGCCAATCCTCGTGATGCTGAACCGCGGCTCTCTCTCGGGATCGAGCCTGCACAATTTCTCGGACAAGGAGAGCGGCGCCCGTGTGCCGCGGATGTACCTCGCGGGCCGGTATTCGGACATCATCGACTACGTGACGCGGGAGAGGAACGCCGCGGTCGACCTCCTGCGGGAAGGTCGGAACGTCCTCGGGGCGATGGGCGATCAACGACGCAGGACTCCGAGCCTCCCGGAACAGGCTCCCGGTCCCTGACCTGTCTCCCCGGGGGTTGGCAGAGCGAAATCCTAAGAGCGCGGCCGTGCTAGACCGGCAGAGACACGATGGATTTCGAACTCGACTCCGAACACGAGATGATCCGGCAAACGGTCCGAGACTTCGCGGAGAAGGAAGTCCGTCCGGTCGCGGCCCACGTCGACAAGACCGGCGAGTTTCCGAAGGCGACCGTCGCGAAGATGGCGGGCCTCGGTTTCCTCGGTGTGGCGATCCCGACGGAGTACGAGGGCGCGGGGCTCGATGCCCTCGCCCTCGCCATCGGCATCGAAGAGATCGCGCGGGTGTGCGGCTCCCACGCGCTGATCATGGCTGCCCACAACTCGCTGTGCATGGGCACGATCTGGCTCGCGGGCACGGAGGCCCAGAAGCGGAAGTACATCCCGGATCTCGCGAGCGGACGGAAGATCGGGGCGTGGGCCCTCACAGAACCCACAAGCGGTTCCGACGCAGCCGCGATGGTGACCACGGCCAAACGCAAGAAAGACGGATGGGTCTTGAACGGCACGAAGACCTTCTGCACGAACGCTCCGGTCGCGGGGACCTTCGTGATCCATGCGATCACGGATCCCGCGAAGGCGAACCGAGGGATCAGTGCGTTCATCGTGGAACGGGGGAACCCCGGACTCTCGATCGGAAAGGTCGAAGACAAGCTCGGGGTCCGCGGCAGCGCCACATCGCAGGTCATCCTGACGAATTGTCAGCTCCCGAAGGACGCTCTCCTCGGGAGCGAGAACGACGGATTCGTCAATGCGCTGAGAATCCTCGACCGGGGTCGAATCGGCATCGGCTCCATGGCCGTCGGAATTGCGCAAGGCGCCTTCGAAGAATCGGTGAAGTACGCAAAGGAACGAATCCAGTTCTCGAAACCCATCGCGGAGCACCAGGCGGTTCAGTTCATGCTTGCGGACATGGCGACTCGAATCGACGCGGCTCGTATCCTGGTGCGACGGGCCGCCTGGCTCATGGACCGAGGCCTCCCCTTCAAGAAAGAAGCGGCGATGGCGAAGTTGTACGCGAGCGAGATGTCCTCCTTTGTGACGAACAGGGCCGTTCAGATCCATGGAGGCTATGGGTACATCGCGGACTATCCGGTGGAACGGATGCTCCGAGATGCGAAACTGACGGAAATTGGCGAAGGCACCAGCGAGATTCAGCGCATGGTAATCGCCCGCGAATTCCTCGGCAGCTGACGAGCCTTTTTGTAGAACCTTTCAAAAACGGCCGGATCTCGAGTGGCGTCTTTTTGTAGGATTCTACAAAATTCGGACGGGCTTGTAGATTCTCCGAGAGCTGGTCCGCCAGAGGCAATACTATGTTTTGAAGAACTCTTCAAAAATCGAGGGACTGGTCCCGATTCGTTTTGAAGACGTCTACAAACCGAATACTTTCGGTCACCTCCCTTCGCGGCGTTCATTAGGAGGGAACACCTCGTGATAGCCATGCGGGGAATGCGCTCCCACCTCGTGAAGGATCGACTGCGATCATTCGCGTCCGCGCAGCGCAACCGGGGACTCGAAATCGTCTCGTACGACATCGCTGGACACGACAAGCATACATCGGTCGAGATTGCGCGTTTTGTGTTTGGAACCAGGACCAAAGCGCGGATCCGTGGCGGCATCAAGGAATATCGATATCCCGGGTTCATCGAGCGGGACGGAGTCGTTTGGCTCGGTCAATCCGTCTTCCTTCTCACGCCAAGAAGGTCGCGGGAACTTCGGGACTTCCTCGGGACTCGAAGTGTGGCGTACGGCCATCTGGGTGTCCGAATCGATTAGTTCTTCTTTTGAAGAATCCTACAAAATGCCTGCGAGGTCTCCCACTCGTTGGCCGGAACACAGATCGCTCCCGTGGTCTTGATACATCTTTATATCGAGCGCGTTCATCCAGACGCGAATGCCTGAGAGTGAATACGAGGTCGAGCTTTTCAGGAAACAAGGATTCACGCGCCAAACTTGTGCGAAGTGCGGGAAGGCCTTCTGGTCCCTCGGACATCACGAGACGTGTGGGGAGGCGCCATGTCAGGAGTACGACTTCATCGGCAACTCGCCGTTCAAGAAGAAACTCACGTACCGCGCCATGCGCGAAGATTTCCTTTCCTTCCTCGAGCAAAATGGCCATGCGCGGGTGAAGCGCTATCCAATCGTCGCGCGGTGGCGGGACGACGTCTTCTTCGTCCAGGCGAGTGTGTATCCGTTCCAGCCGTGGGTGATCAGCCGGCAGGCGAGCCCACCCGCGAATCCCCTCGCGATCAGCCAGCCCTGCGTCCGATTCGTCGACATCGACAACGTTGGGAAGACGGGCCAACACTTCACCCTGTTCGAGATGATGGCGCATCACGCTTTCAACTTCCCCGACCATCCAATCTATTGGAAGGATCACACGGTCGAGTTGTGCCAGCTCTTCCTGACGGAGCGGCTCGGCGTCGATCCCACGCTCGTGCGGTACAAGGAGGCCTGGTGGGAAGGCGGCGGGAACAGCGGGCCCTGCCTCGAGGTCGTCTTCGGCGGGGCCGAGGCGGCGACCCTCGTGTTCATGCAGAACCGGGACGTGAATGGCCACCGCGTGCCGATGGACACGACCGTGGTCGATACCGGCTATGGGCTCGAACGGCTCACGTGGCTCTCGCAGGGAACGACCTCGGCGTATGAGGCCGTCTTCGGAGATGCCCTCGCTTACCTGAAGAGGGCGACGGGCGCGAAGCGGGTGGACGACAAGGTCCTCCGAGAATATTCCAAAGTCGCAGGGATGCTCAAAGT
>VBLU01000191.1 GCA_005879065.1 Methanobacteriota archaeon | reverse complement strand
CAGGACCTCGTCCGCCTGCCGAAGTCCGCGAAGCAGAAGATCCTCGTGGTCGGCGGCGCGGGCCAGATGGGCCGCTGGCTTTGCCGCTACTTCCGGTCCCGGGGATACGACGTCGTCGTGAACGACATCGCCGGGCCGCTCGAAGATTTCCCGTTCGAACCCGACCTCGCGAAGGGAGTCCTGGCCGCCAACGTGGTGGCCGTCGCCGTCCCGATGTCCGTGTGCGCAGACATCCTGAACCGGATCGCCGCGATCAAGCCGAGGGCCCTCATCTTCGACGTGGCCAGTCTGAAAGCGCCCATCGAGAGGGAACTGCGGGCGATGGGCCACGCCGGGCTGCGGGTGGCGAGCGTCCATCCGGTCTTCGGCCCGAGCCTCTGGCCCCTGTCCAGCGGGAACATCACGTTCAGCGATTGCGGGAACGGGGTCGCCGTCGTCGAGGCGAAGGAATTGTTCCGAGCGAGCGGAGCGTCCTTCGTCGACGTCTCGCTGGACCATCACGACGAATTCATGGCGTTCCTTCTCGGCCTCACGCATCTCTGCCTGCTCACCTTCGCTCGGTGTGTGGCGCAGAGCCCGTTCGATCTCGCGGGCCTCAAGCGGTCCGCGGGGACCACGTTCTCGCGCCTCTCCTCCGCGGCCGCGGGTCTCCTCGGGGATTCGCCTTCGCTCCTCCGGGACATCCAGGCGCTGAACCCGCACACGACGATGGTCCACCGCCGGATCCGCGAGGTCTTGGACGATTGGAAACGGGCCACGGAGGCCCCGGACGGGTCGGCGTTCTACCATCTCATCGAAGGGGCGCGGACGTATTTCGGGAGCGAAAAACCCCTCTGACACCGGAGGCCGTTCGTGACCACTATGCACCACTTGTACACCTGAGGCCTAAATATCACGAGGCGGGTCGGGGCAATGAGGCGAGCCCATCGGCCGAATCCAGGCAACGCTCTCCCGCGACGTGGTCGTCGCGATCGAATCGAACCTGTGCGAGTTCTACGGCTCCTACGCACGGATGCCGGGGGCGAAGGTCGACTCGGGTCCCGACATGCTGCGCGTGAAGACCGGCCTCCCGCACGAGTTGCTGAACGGGATCTTCCGGGCTCACATCCCGGAGGACGACCCGCAGGCTGCGATTGATGCCGTCCTGTCCGACTTCCTCGCGGAACGGATCCCGATGATGTGGTGGGTCGGTCCGTCCACGGAGCCGCGAAATCTCGGGACGTACCTCGAGAATTGCGGACTCGACCATGCGGGCGAATTGAGCGGCATGGCGATTGATCTCGATGCCCTGCTCTCTCATCTGTCGCCGCCACCGGAGCTCTCCATCGAACCGGTCCGTGACGAAGACACGTTGCGGGTCTGGCTCACCGCCTTCGCGGCGGGATACGAAATGCCGGACGCCGCCATCCGCGGACTGTTCGATTACTTCCGGAGCGTGGGTTTCGGACCCAACCCCCTCGTCCGGAATTACCTGGGGCGGTGGAAGGGAGAACCGGTCGCCTCGTCCTCCCTCTTCTTCGGCGCCGGCGTCGCGGGCGTCTACGTGACCGTGGTCCCGGAATTCCGGAAGCAAGGCATCGGCGCCGCGATGACGCTCGTCCCCCTCCGGGTGGCAAAGGCGGCGGGGTATCGAGTGGGGATCACGCACGTCCCCGACTACCGGCTCGGTTTCCATCGAAAACTCGGCTTCAAGCCGTATTGCACCCTGAGCACCTACATCCCGAAGACGTTGGCCCGCTCCGGGTAGCCCGGGACGCGGGAACGTAGGCTCCTGCGCCACTTCCTCGAGGGGGCGGGCCGCTACTTCCGTCCCGCTCACGCCGTGTGACCTACGAGGGCTTCGGCTCGGACTTCCCGGGGACTCAGATCCCACTCCCGCGCGAGGTAATCGCGAATCGGGACAATCCGATCCATGTCCCCGTTCCAATCCCGCAGGATCGATGCAAAGCGGTTTTCCACGTCGTGAACGAAGTGGATCACCCGTTGTTCGAGGTGGTTCGACTCTCGGCCTCGATAGACGACGTAGAACAGTAACGCGTGGCCGCGGCCGAAGGCGACGTGGTGCCGGTCTCCCATCTCGATGCTCCGGACGTCCCCGATGCCCATGCTGTGGAAGGAGTCGTCCATGAAGTTCTGGATCGCGGTGAACATGGACGCGACGAGATCGGGGTCTTTGTCCGAAGGGAGAGTGCGAGAGAGGTGGACGAGGGGGGTGCCGCCTGAGTCGGTAAGATACACATGTTCGACAGTTCGTCGAAGCGGATGCGGGAGTTCGACCACGCCGCCCTCTGTTGCTGTGGCGCCCTTAATCCCTTCTGCGGTCATTATCTGCGACGATACTGCCTAACGAGGGAGCCGGTCACGGGCCTTCCGACGTCAGCTCGCGGCAGGTGGTCCCTGGGAGTGCGACATCCCGAGCA
>VBLU01000170.1 GCA_005879065.1 Methanobacteriota archaeon | reverse complement strand
CCGCCCTCAAGACGAGGCATCTTATGGCCGTCGTAATCGACGACGTTGATAGAGCGGGGGTGTACGCACGAAGCTCGCAAGGGCGACGTGTTCAGCCCGCCGCCACTAACCGCCATAGCCACATTAGCACCCGTCGGTGGTGCATTAGCGGCTTAGCCGTTAAACAGGGTGCGTATGATCGGTCCCGTGTATTTTCCCGCGCAATCATCTGGAAGAGCGCGAGCTCTCTCCCTACTTCGGACCATTGATCAATCTCGTCGAGACCACGGCGACGGAGGGCGTCTCGGTCGAGATGAGAACACGAGCAAGAAACGCCAGGCCGACGAGCGAGACCCACGCGCTCGCCCAGATTCCACTCCCGAAGGTCGTGACGCTCGCGACGGCGGCCATGACGGGCGCGCCGACCGCGACCCCGGAGACGAGGACGGCGTAGAACAAGCCCGTCACGAGGCCGTGCTGTTCCGGGTCGGCGCCTCGAGAAACGAGCGTCGACGCAGCCGGAAACACGAAGCCGTGCCCGACGCCGAAGAGAGCCATCAGGACGATGAGAGCGGGCAGGTCCCGGACCAGCGGGATGCTCGCCATGGCGAGGGCGACCGCGACGAGGCCGATTCCCGCGGGAGTCGACGGGCCGAATCGGTCGGCCAGGATGCCTGCGGGATAATGCAAGAGCAACGACAAAATCGCAAACGCCGTGAAGCTCAGGCCCACCGCCAGGGGTCCGTATCCGAGTTCCTGTTGGAGGTGGAGGGGAACGAGCGCGACGAAGGCGCCGAGGATGAAGTAGAGACTGAAGATCGATGCGTACCCCGCGGCCGGAGCGGGTCGGGCCGCGTACGTGAGCAGGCGTCGCCACGGCATCGTCTTCGGTCGAGCTTGGGTCGGCTCCCGGATCGTCGCCGCAATCAGGAAACCGACGACGAGTCCGACCGACAGAATGTAGAACAGGGTGGGGTAGCCGAGTCGGGCCACGACCGGTCCCGCGATCCCGAATCCGATGACCACCGCGAGGGCGAGCGAGATCCCGTAGAGGGCCATGGAACGCCCCTTGCGCTCCGGCGTCGACGTGTCCGCCATCAAGGCCATCGAGCTCGGACCCACGAGCCCGCTGCCGATCCCGTGACTGATCCGGACCAAGGCGAGCAGGAGGGGGGTCGTCGCCACGGAGTACAGGAACAACGAGATTGAGTCCCAAAGGAGGCCGATCTGGAGCGGGAGTTTCCGTCCGAAACGATCCGCGATCCGGCCGAAGAACAAGTTCGCGGGGGCATGGACCAACGAGAACAGGCCGACGATGATCCCGGTCTGCACCAGGTCGGCGCCGACCGCTTGGGCATAGAGGGCGATGATCGGGACGAGTGCGTTCGAGTCGATCGTGCCGAACATCGTGGCCGCGAGGAGACTTACCGTCGCCCGACGCGCCATCGGCCGGGGCACGCGGGCGTCTCTAAAAAGGATGCCTCACCGACCTTCCGCTAACGCGGCTGATTCCGTCCGCCCACCGGAACGTTTACGTCGGTCCCGCGAATCGGTCGACCGTGCGCATTCCCCTCATCGTCGATGCGAACGAACCGGAGGACATTCCCGACCGATTGCGAGAGCTCGGCGTGTCGATCGAGGTCCAGAAGATCGCGCCGGGCGATTACGTCTTGGGACCCGTCGGGATCGAACGCAAGACCCTCACGGACTTCTTCAACTCGCTCGTCCGCAAACGCCTCTTCGAGCAAGTCCAACGGCTCCGAGAGGCGTATCCGCAACCCCTGCTCATCCTCGAAGGGGATCTGACGGAGCTCTCGACGTTCAAGCACCCGCAGTCCTTCTTGGGCGCTCTCCTCGCCATGGAGCTGAAGGAACGCGTCCCCATCCTGACGACGGCGGACAAGGAACAGACGGCCCTCGTCCTGAAGGTCCTCTGGAAAAGCCAAGACAAAGGCGCGCCCGAGTACGGGCTCCGACACAAGCCGAAGACGTTGAGCCTCGGGCAACGGCAGCGGTTCCTGGTCGAAGGGCTGCCGAGCATCGGCGAGACCCTCGCCCGAAATCTCCTGGAGCGGTTCGGCACGGTACGAGCGATCTTCGACGCGTCCGCGGAGGAACTCGAGCACACGCCGAAGATTGGGGCCGGGAAGGCCGCGGAGATCGTGCGCCTCGTCAACGCAGCGTACGAGGGCGAGCAGACGCACTTGGAAGGAGAGGCGTCCGACGACGATGATGATTGACAAACTCTTATGAATGGTGTCCCTGTTGCAACGCCCGGATGCACTCAACGAAGTGGGGCCACAGGGCTCCACACGAGGCCGGGCCTAGGACGGGCCTCCGGGCGCAGCTCTCGCGGGGCGCCCACCTCACGTGGACGAGCCTCCGCGTCCTCGCCCTGAATCCTCGACTCATGATCCTGCCGTTCTTCGCCCTCGTGTTCACCGGATTCACCTGGCTCTTCGTCGTCCTCAGCTTCCTCGCGCTCGGACTCCCTCCGGCGTCCCCATCGAGCGGCTTCCTGTACCAGGAGATGTTCCTCGCGTATCTCATCACGTACTTCCTGTCGTGCTATTTCATGGCGGCGATCGTCGGGGCCTCGTTCGTTCGCCTGCAAGGCGGCCACCCCACGGTGATGGACGGGGTCGAGGCGGCTAACGCGAGCTTCTTCCAGATCCTCGTCTGGTCCATGTGCGCCGCGACGGTCGGACTGCTCTTCCGGCTCACCGCCATCCGATCCGACGCGGGCGGCCGAATCGTCTCCCGGATCCTCGGGTCTGGATGGGCCATCGCGACCTTGTTCGTCCTCCCGACCATGGTCGTCGAGGGCATCGGCCCGCTGAAGGCGTTCCGTCGCAGCCGCGCCCTGTTGAAGGACCGATGGGGAGCGCACCAGAAAGGTGTGCTGGGCACGGGGATGGTGTTCCTCCTCCTGTTCTCGTTCGGGCTGGCTCCGTTCATCTGGGGAATCGTCGGAGGCGCCGCGACGCTC
>VBLU01000169.1 GCA_005879065.1 Methanobacteriota archaeon | reverse complement strand
CGATCGCATGGTACTCGACGACATGGGTGCCGTTGCCCGCCACGCGGAAGGGAGCGGAATAGGTCCACTGGGCCCCGCCGTCGACCCGATAGGAGATCGACTGGACGCCGCTCGTCGCGTCGGAGGCGCTCAGGGTGACGGTCGCGGGGGAGAGATAGCCGCCGCTCGCCGGGGTGCCGGCGACTTGCGACAGCGAGGCTGGGGAGACCGTGTCGATCTTCACGCTCACGGAATGGGTGGATTCGACGTTCCCTGCGACGTCCGTCGCGTAGTAGTCGAGGGTGTGGGTGCCGTCGCCCGCGACGGTGACCGGTGAAATGTAGAGCTGCCACGCGCCGCCGTCCGTGCGGGCCTGGATCGTCGCCACGCCGGATTGGGAGTCCGTCGCGCTGACGGTCACGCCGACGGAGGAGAGGAACCAGTTCCCGACGCCGGAGGATCCGGACAGGGCTGCGGTGGAGGCGGGTGGAAGGGTATCTTGCACGATCCCGCCGAAGTCCGGGGCCCAGGGAACCCGCGGGACGCCGAGGCCGGCACCGAGCGCCCCGTTTGAAGCGGATGTGACTTGCCACGTCGCATAGTTCCAGTTGTCCACGACGCCCAGGGCGCCGAAGATCCGGTCCATGTCGCGGGCCCACGGCACGTCGCGGCTCGCCGGGCTGATCGGGAAGCCCCACGCGCTTTGGAATTCCGTGTCGACCTTCCCCGAGGGGCTGTATTCGGTCGACAGGGCGTAGACGGACCAGGCCGCATCGTCCACCGTGTAGCCGCCGTAATCCTGGAAGGCGTGGGCGACGATCTTCGCGGCGTCCGTCTCGAGGCCCATCGCGTTCACGTCGATCGAGGGGGGAAGGGCCAGGAGGGAGCCCATGCGGAGCGCCGGGACGGATCCGCGGTAGGCGCCGGACGCACCGCTGTCCGCCGTCGTCGCGGGCCATCGGAATCCCCCCGTGTTACCATAATAGTAATCGTCGCCCCCGTTGAGGTTCACCTTGAGCGCATGGCGGATCGCTCCACCGGGCACGAGCTCCCCGAGGCGGATCGTCCCGCCGATCGACGAGAGCATGGAGCCGCCGTGGGCGCCGGAGTTACCGGTCCCCAGGAGGTCCTCGTTCTGCTGGGACCACATGATCGTCGCCGTGCCGCCCGCGGTGCAACGGGCCATCGGCTGGCCCTGGATGAGCGTGTGGCCGTCGGCGGCCAGGATCGCGGTCGCATAGTTCGGCGTCGTGCCGTCCGGGTTCCCAGACCCGGCTCCCGGCACGACGAAGTTCGTCGGGATGGGGGCCGAGAACAGGACGCCGCCTTGGGCGCTGCATCGGCTGCCGCCGTTCCAGGCATCGCCGTTGTAGTAGACCGGCGTGCTGGGGGCGTTCGGGGTCAGGACGAGGACGTCGACGTCCGTCGTCATGCCGTATGCCGTGGGCTTCTTGATGTTCCCGGGGACGTAGACGGCGCTCGCGCCGATCGGGAGGTTCCAGATGCTGTCCCGGGAGAAGGGCCACGTGAGGGGGTCGCGGACGACCGCGTTCGGTGAGGGGGACGTGGACCGGGAATCCACCGCGGCCGTCGGGCCCCAAAGAGGGCTACCGGCGATCACGAGGGCGAGGGATCCGAGGACCAGGACCCCGATGAGCGCGATCGCGAGGG
>VBLU01000168.1 GCA_005879065.1 Methanobacteriota archaeon | reverse complement strand
CCCTTCTCCCTGTATGACCACGCCCTCGCGACATATTCCCAGGGCGACCGGTTTCGACAGTCGATGGCGGAAGGCTTCATCTACGTCTGGGGACTGCCCGCCCGGACCTGGGCGGCCGCCGGTGCGAAGGCCCCCGCCTCGACGAAGCTCGTGAGAGCTGCTAAGAGGGCGAAGTGAGAATGGCGGCCACGGTTCAATCGAAGGGGTCGGGAGGCGGAGCCCCGCCGTCGTACGTGAAGACGCCGGCCTCGTGGTTCATCGTCTCCCTGCCGGTCGACCGAAGGTTGGCGCGTTACGACATCGCGGGGAGCCTCGCCCACGTCGAGATGCTCGCCGCGGTCGGCATCCTCTCGAAAGGGGAGGCGGAGCTCCTCGGGAAAGGCCTTCGAGGCGTCTACGAAGAGATCGCCTCGGGTCGCTTCGTTTGGCGGGAGGATCTCGAAGACGTTCACACGAATATCGAGGTGGCGCTCACGGAACGCCTGGGATCGCTCGGGGCGAAGCTCCACACCGCTCGGAGTCGGAACGACCAAATTGCGCTCGACGAACGCCTGTTCGTACGCGAGGCGATCGTCTCCGTGCGCCAAGGGATCTTGGGACTCGAGCTCGCCCTCCTCGACCTTGCCGAAGCACACGCGGACGCCCCCATGCCCGGCTACACCCACCTTCAGCGGGCGCAACCGGTGACGGTAGGCCACCACCTGCTCGCTCACGTCTGGCCCCTCATCCGGGACGACCTTCGTCTCGCGGATGGCTTCGGCCGCGCGAACGTATCTCCGCTGGGCGCAGGAGCGCTCGCTGGGAGCACGCTGCCGATCGATCCTGCGATTTCCGCACGCATCCTCGGATTCGCTGGACCGTTCGAGAACTCGATTGATGCGGTCGGAGATAGAGACCATTTCGTCGAGTTCGTTTTCGACCTCTCCCTTCTGGCGGTCCACCTGTCGTCCATCGCGGAGGAGATCGTCGTGTGGGCCTCTCAGGAGTTTGGGTTCCTTCGCCCGACACAAGCCCTGGGCTCGGGTAGCAGTCTGATGCCGCAGAAGCGCAACCCGGACGTCGCGGAGCTTGTTCGCGGTAAGACCGGTCGCATCGTGGGCGACCTCGTGTCCCTCCTCACGACGCTGAAGGGTCTCCCTCTCGGTTACAATCGGGACCTTCAGGAGGACAAGGCGCCCGTCTTCGATGCCGTGGACCAGGTCCTGGCGACGCTGCACGCCCTCACGACCGCAGTTTCCACACTCGAGTTCGACGAGGCTCGTTTGTTGAAGGCGGCCTCGGATCCCCGGTTGCTTGCGACCGACCTGGCGGAATACCTCGTCGCAAAAGGCGTGGCGTTCCGCGAGGCTCACGAGATTGTGTCTCGCTACCTGGCAGGTGACGGTCCGCTGGACCCCAAGAGCTTGCGAGACGCCGATTCCCGGTTTGGCGACGACGTCGCGGACCTGCTCGACGTGCGCACGTCGTTGAGCCGTCGGAACACCCCCGGTGGGCCGTCACCGAAGGCGGTGCGGGCTCAGCTCGTCCGCGCTCACGACGCGGTGGGTCTCCAGCGCTATTCCCTCTCGAAGCATGCGGAATGCGTCGAGCTCGTCGACAGCCTCCTGAAGGGGGAACCGCGATGACGGAATGTCCGGAGTGCGGCCGGGCTATCGAGCCGAAGGACTTCATCGAAGGGGAGATCTTCCCCTGTCCCGACTGTGGCTTGGAACTCGAGGTCACCGGCCTCGAGCCCTTTCGCGTCGACGCGGCCCCTCGCGAAGCGGAGGACTGGGGTGAGTGAGACGTTCACCCTCGGCCTGTTCTACACTGTGATCCGGCCGGAGGAGAAATGGATCCTCGCGGCCGCCGAGGAACGCGGCATCCCCGTGGAGCGCTTCCACGACGAGGCGGTGACGTTCCCCCTCGTCCGGAACGGGTTCCAGGCGGATCTGGTCCTGAACCGCAGCGTGAGCCACAGCCGCTCCCTGTACGCCTTGCGATTCTTCGAACACTACGGCGTCCCGACCGTGAATCGGTACGAGGTCGTTGCGTTGTGCGGCGATAAAGTCCTCGCAAGCCTCCGCCTCGAGGAGGCGGGTGTGCCGACGCCGCGGACCGTCGTCGCGCTCACGCCGGAAGCCGCACTGAAGGCGCTCGACGAGATCGGCTATCCGGCGGTCCTGAAACCGCCGATCGGATCATGGGGCCGTTTGATGGCGAAGGTCGACGACGCGGAGGAGGCAGAGCAGATCATCGAGCACAAGAGTGCCCTGGGCTCTCCCAATCACTCCATCTTCTACGTTCAAGAGTATATCGAGAAGCCGGAGCGGGATCTCCGCGCGTTCGTCGTCGGGGACGAAATCGCCGCGGCGATGTATCGTCGCTCGAAAGACTGGCGCACGAACGCGGCCCGCGGTGCCGTGTCGGAGGCGATGAGCCCGACGCCTGAAATGCGAGAAATCGTCCTGCGAGCGGCCGCCGCAGTCGGTGGCGGCGTCCTCGCCGTCGATCTCATGGAATCACCGGAGGGCCTCGTCGTTCACGAGGTGAACCCGACCCCCGAGTTCCGCGCGCTCTCCGGCGCCACAGGGATCGATGTCGCTGCCAAGGTCGTCGACTACGTTGCGGAGATGGCGAGGCGATGAAGGTCGAGATCGTCGGCGGCTCCGGGTACACCGGAGGGGAATTGCTGCGGCTCCTTCTCCGACACCCGAAGGTCGAAGTCGCCCTCAGCTTCACGCCGCACTCCGATTTGGAACCATGCGACCTCCTCTTCCTCGCGATGCCGCACGGCCGGTCCATGGGGCGGATGTCCGATTTCCTCGTCCGCGCCGGGAAGGTCATCGACCTCAGCGCAGACTTCCGGCTGAAAGATCCTGCTCTCTATCGCGAATACTACGGCGTCGAGCATCCTCGCCCCGACCTGCTCGCCCAGGCCGTTTATGGAATGCCAGAACTTCATCGAGAGGCGATTCGCCAAGCGACGCTGGTCTCGGGTCCCGGCTGCATCGCGACCGCAGCGATCCTCGCGATCCACCCGCTCGCGAAGGCGGGCCTCATCGATCCCGAGCGGCTCGTCGTGGACGCGAAGACGGGATCATCCGCAGGAGGCGTCGATGGCGGGACGGCATCGCAACATCCGGAACGCTCCGGCGTCATGCGGATCTACGCACCTGTGGGGCATCGACACACGGCCGAGATCGAGCAAGAGACCGGGGTGAAGGTCGCCCTCTCG
>VBLU01000031.1 GCA_005879065.1 Methanobacteriota archaeon | reverse complement strand
CCTGCTCGCCTTCCAATGGTATCTGGTCCGCGGGCAGATCCGCGTCTGGTTCGACGTGCCCGTGTATCTCTTCCTCGGCGCGTTCGTCCTCGGGCTCGCGTTCACGGTGACCCGCGACTACCCGTGGACGCTCGTGATCCCCAGCACCCTGATCGCGGGAGCCGTCGGCCTCGGGGTCGGGAGCCTGGTGAACCCGACCCTCACGAATGCGTTCTTCACCGGCGCAGGGTACTTCGTCCAGTCGAAGGTCGTCACGACAATCGCGGAGGACCAGGCGCCCGGGATGTCCCAGATGATCCTGTCCTTCGGCCTCTTCACGTTCGGACTCACCCTCGTCGCCGTCGCGTATCTGGTCTGGCAAATCCCGCGCCGCCGGGACCCGGCCTACAACATCGCCGTGATCTGGGCCCTCGTTGCGATCTTCATGGCGATCACCGCGGCCCGTTTCATCTTCAACGCCTCGCCCGCGTTCGCGGTCGTCGCGGGCTTCGCGGTCGACCAGGTCCTCCGTCGGGCGGACTTCGCCGGGATGCGTCGGACCTACCGCTCCCTCTCCGGAGGGAATTGGCGGAACGCCCTCCGGAAATCCGTGAAAGTGCGCCACGTCCTCGCCGTCCTCGGGATCGTCTTCCTCGTCCTCCTGCCGAACATCTGGTGGGCCGTGGACGCATCGATCCCCTTCGAGCTCAAGTCGCAGTACGACAAGCAGCTCGCGGCATTGCTCCCGAGTTTTCTCCGGTCGCCCGGGTACAGCGCGTCGAGCAACAGCCCGTTCTACTTCGGGGCTTTCGGATACAGCATCCCGAAGCCGACCGAATACTATCCTGCGGCCTGGCGGTGGTTGGCGACGCAGGACACGGACCGGCCCGCGGAATTACGACCCGCCTTCCTCTCCTGGTGGGACTACGGGTTCGAGGCCGTCGACCGTGGGGTCCATCCGACCGTCGCGGACAACTTCCAGAACGGATTCGCGCTCGCGGGACAGTTCATCACGGCCCAGAACGAGACGGAGGCGATCTCCCTCCTGGTGATCCGGCTCCTGGAAGGCGACATGAAACTGCATCGCCCGAACTTCAGCCCCGCGGTCGCCGCGACCCTCTCGGGGGCCGGCCTCCCCGTCGACGTGTTCCAGAGCGTGATCCTCCATCCGGCGGACTACATCTCCCTCGTCCTCTCCGATCCGGTCCGCTACGGGGCCTGGGCCCAGGACATGCAGCCCCAGAACGCGGAGTACGTGTTTTTGACACACCTCCTCGCCCGGCAGCTCGACCTGGCGGGCGTCGTGTCGCTGTACCACTCGATCCGCGACGTGACGGGTTGGGACATCGGGTATTTCGCCGTCGACTCGCGCCTGTTCCCGATCAGCGTCCAGAACACGGGGATCTTCTACGCACCCGTGAAGCTCTCGGACCACCGGATCCTCCAGCTCCCGGACGGCCGGATCCTCCCGATCGAGTTCTTCCAGATCTTCGCGACGACGAACCGCGCATCGAACATCCCGATCCAGTTCGTCGGCGCCGGGGACACGATCCAGAGCCAGACGATCCAGTACAAGCCTGCTTTCTACAACTCGATGTTCTACCGCTCGTACGTCGGATATTCACCGGCGGACCTGGGTTCCAACGACACCGGCATCCCCGGGTTCGACCAGGCGCTCCAAGCGTACCCGCCGGCGCCCGCCTGGAACCTCACCCACTTCCGCGTCGTGTATCGGAGCTCCTACTACAATCCGTTCCCGGATCCCGCGAACCACACGGACGCCTGGAGGGCGATGAACTACGATGAGGCGCTGCGCCTCCAGGCGAACATCACCGCGGGGACGCTGAAGGGCGTCGTCGACCTCGGCACGACGACGGCCGTGGCGAACGGGGTCGTGCTCCTCCGCTACTACGATGGCGCCATCGTGAACGGGACCGTCACCGCCGGGTCCACGCCGCTCCCCGGCGTCCGGATCACCGTCACGGACGAACTCGGGACGCCGCATTACCTGACCACGACGGACGCGTCCGGACGGTATAGCGCCGTCCTCCCGTTCGGCGACATCACGATCACGGCGTCGTCCGGGAGCCTCACGAGGACGACCCTGATCGGAACCCGCACGCTCGCGAGTGCGAAGGTGCACGTGACCGTGCAGCAGGCGATGCGTTCCCCCGTGGATGCGAACGGGGACGGAGTCCCGGACTGGCTCATGACCCTCGACCTGCAGGCGACGCCGCACGACTGGCATGGGATCGCGTTCTACGACATGGACCGCAACGGGGCATTCGGACCCGGCGATGTCCGGGCCACGGGCGCCACGATCACTGTGTCGAACAAGGAATTCCCGTTCAAGCGAACGGCGACCGCGGCCCTCGACGGGAGCTATGCGCTCGGCGATGCGCCGGAAGGACCCTACTCGGTCGTGATTGGACTCCAGGGACGCACCCTCGGCGCGCCGGACGTCACGCTAGCGGGCTCCGACAGCGCGCGCGACGTGAGCGTACCCTTCTCCATCGTCCACGGCTCGACGGAATCGAGCCTCGGCGGATCCGTCCCGACCGCGGCCGTGGAATTCCGCGACGAGACGAATTCCACCCTCATCTCGACCACGTCGCTGGCGGACGGCTCGTATCGGGTCGGCCCGCTGCTCGCGGGGAACTACACGGTCACCGCGTCCTCCGGAGACCTCGCGACCGTGCCCACACGAATCCGGACGACCGCGACGGACATCGCCCAGAACTTGACGCTCTTCCCCTCGGGCCTCGTCGCCGGGACGACGAACCTCTTCGGGAACGCGAGGCCCTTTGCGACCCTCGAGTTCCGGTCGGCGCTGGACCCTCGAACGATCCGGATGGCGACCTCGGACGCGAACGCCCAGTATTCGGTCCGGCTCGCCGCAGGCCCCTGGTTCGTGAGCGGTCGGTTCTACGACGGGTCTCGCCTCTACGCGACCCTGGGACATGTCGACGTGTCGTCCGGCGCGACCGCCCGGCTCGATGCGATGTTTCTCGATGGCGTGCGGGTGAACGGCACCGTGAAAGATCCGACCCCGGGCGTCCTGAACCCGCAGGCAGACGTCGCCTTCGCCGGTCCGTCCGGAGAGTTGTGGCTCCATACGGACACGCTCGGGCAATACCTCGCCTTCCTTCCCGCCGGGACGTACGACCTGGAATCGTTCAATCGGGCGGGCGCGTACTTCGCGTCCGTGACCTTCTCCTCGGGCAGCCGCAAGAACATCGACCTCGTCGCGACCTCGGACACGGTCGCGTGGCGCGCGTACCGGGATCTGAACGGAAACGGGGTGGCCGATGCGGGAGAGGACATCGCCGGAGCCCACGTCCAGATGGTGGACGACCGGGGCGCCCGTCTGTTCCTCACGACGCCCGCGTCGGGGGACTTCTCGATGCCTCTCTTCGCCAATCGCACCTATGCGGGCGCCGTGTCCGCGGCGGGCTACACGAGCCGCGCAATCCCGGCATCGCAACCGGCCGGACTCCGAACGATCGTCCCGATCGCGTTGAGCCCGATCCCCGTCCTGGTGCAAGGGACCGTCCTGCTGAGCGGCTCCGTGCTCGTGAACCGGCCCGTCACTATCCGCGCGGTGCCGGTCGGGGACGGGGCGATCGCACAGACCGTCCCCTCGGACTCGAATGGAGGTTATTCGTTCGCCCTGGTCCCGGGGACGTACGACCTCTCGGTCGACGAGAACGTCTCGACGTCGCGGGACCTCCGATACCAGAACCTCCAGTCCGATCGAATCTCTCTGTCGGTCGGAGCGAGCGGGCTGTCCCACGATCTCGCGATCGTCGCACGGAGCCGGGTGCACGGCAACGTCACCCTCTCCGGGTCCGCGGTGTCCGCGGCCCTGACATTCCACGGACCGGAAGAGCGGACGACGGCGGCGACGACGAGCGGGTACGAAGTGTATCTGATTCCGGGCACCTACGTCGTGTCGGCCAATGAAACGATTTCCTCCCGAGACGTCGCGTTCGTCTCGACGGCCACCGTGCCGCACGCCACGAACCTGAGCTTCGCCTTCGCCAATGCGACGCGGGCGACGGGCCATGCGCTGTTCCAGGGCGTCGCGGTGCCCGGCCCCATGCCCGTATCCTTCGTCCGCCGGGAGGGCGGGGGCTTCACCGGGTCCACGGATGCGGCGGGGGCGTATTCCGTGATCCTCGCTGCGGGGAACTATTCCGTGACCGTGGGCGGCGTCGCGACTGCAACGGAAGGCGGCGTGACACGATTCTATCGGTACGCGTTTGCCGGGAACACGTCCGTGCTTTCGGGCCTGGCGGTCCTGTCGTACGATCTGGTCACCTCGAGGATGCTCGACAACACGACGGTCGCCGGGAGCGCGACCCTCTCGGGGCAGGCCGCTGCGGCGAGCATCACGTTCACGGCCCGCGGCGGCGGAGCGATCACGACGCAGGCGAACGCGGACACGACCGGACTCTTCTCGGTTCCCCTCCAGGCGGGAACCTACGACGTGTATGCGACCGGCGCCTTCGGATCGGGTGCGTTCCTCGCGCGCGTCTCCGTACCCCATGCGCCGGCCATGGCCCGGGACATCGCCCTGTCGACGGCGTTCCTCCTGTCCGGCGTCACGACGAACCCCCAGGGGTTCGCGACGACCGCGTCGATCACGATCCAATCGTCCGCGCAACTCGACCTGACGTCGGACGCGAGCGGCCAATACCAGGCCCTCCTCCCCGCGGACGGCTACGCGGTCACCGCGATGAAGACGGGGACCGAGAACGGGATGTCGGTCACCTACCGGGCCTCGGCGTCGGTCGCCCTCCAGGCCGACGCGATCGTGGACCTGCGGCTCGCGAAGGTCGTCTCGCGTTCCGTCGCGATGACGTGGGACGCCTCCCAACGACGGTTGATCCCCGCCGGCGACTCCGTGACGTACACGATCGACGTCCGGAACACCGGGAACGTCGCCGACACGTTCTCTTTCTCCGGCACTCCCGGGGACTGGCAGTTCTCCTTCACGCCGAGTTCCGTCCGGCTGGACTTCGGGAGCGGGGCGACCTCGACCCAGGTCCGGGTCGTCGTCCAGAGCCCGGCGAATGCCCTCGTGACTCACCCATCCCTCCACGTGGTCGCCACGTCGACGACGGACGCGAGCCAGGCCGGCGACGTGACCGTGAACGTGGACATCGAACGTGTGAGGTCCCTGTCCGTCTCCCTCAATTCCACGGGCGCCACCTTCGATGGACGATTCCTGAACGACACGGTCCAGGTGACGAACGGCGGGAACGACCGCGAGGTCGTGCAGGTCGTCCTCACGAACGCGGACGAGCTCGCGGCGGTCGGCTGGTCCGCCAGCCTCGGGAAGGTCGGAGAGCCTCTGGCCGGGACCACGCTGACGAACGTGACCGTCGAGGCGAACCGGAGCGTCCCGCTGCGCCTCCGGGCCCAGGCCAGCGGCGGCTCGAGTGGCGCGACCGTCGTCCTGCTCGCCTCCGCGCAAGACTCGATCACGGTCTCCTCGACCGATGTGTTCACGCTCCAACTGCCGGACCTCGCTCCAGGCCGTGTGACGGTGACGGGTCCGGAGATCACCGGAGTGGCGCCGCTGAACGCTCCCCTCGTCGCCATCGCCGTCGGGGCCATCGCCGCGATCGCGGCCGGCGTATACCTCGGTCGTCGGAGGCGTTGACGTGGCTTCGCGGGCGTGGTGGCTCGCGTTCGCGGTGCTGACCGCCGCCGTCGTCCTGTCGGCGGCCCCCGCCTCCGGGCAGGGACCCATTTATGCGACGATCACGGGCCCTCCGGCGGCCGCGGCGAGCACGGAGACGATCTACAATCTGTCCATCAACGGCGGACCCACGAGCTCGGTGAATTACACGGTGAAATGGTACATCACCGGTTCCGACACCACCGAGGGCCTCCCGATTTCCTCGAACCCGAGGAGCGCCTCGGGCACCACGCCGGCCTTCAAGCTGAACCTCACGGCTCCCTCGAAGGAACAGACGATCACGCTCGTCGTGACCGTGTCCGCGCTGTCCGGAGGGACGACCGAGAATACGACCGTCGAACAGGCGATTGTAGTCGTCACGCCCGTCGTGCTCAGTGCGATCTTCCGGGACAACGGGTCGACGGCCGCGGTGAACGTGACCGTGCGGTTCTTCGTGGACGACCGGGCCGTCGGGACGAAGACGGTCGCCCGGATCGACCCGGGCAAGGACGCCACGGTGACCTTCAACTACCTCCCGGTCGGATTGCAGGCGGGGACCCACAGCGTCCGTGTCGAAGCGGACTTGGACGGGAACGGCGTGATCGATTCGGCTCGCGGCGAAGTCGCCACCTCGCAGCTCTTCTACAAGGGGACGCCGGGACTGAGCACGGGATGGACGGTCCTGATCGGCATCGTCGTGTTCCTACCGGTCCTGTTCCTGACGATCGCGGTGCGGCGGCGCGGTCGGGCCTGACTACACCGGCTCCAGGAGCCACACGTCGGAGTGGTTCCGGAGGAGCATCCCGAGCTTCGTGCGGGTGATCCCCGCCCGCTTCAGGAGGGATTCGAGCTTCGGTCCTTCCGGGAGCTGGACCGTCCCGTCGACCCAGGCGGCCGCGACCGGCTCGTACCGGACGGCGTCGTCGCCCACGCGGATGCGGGCGGCAGCGGCCTGCCGGAACGTGTGCAGGACGATGTGGACCGAGGTCACCGCGGTTGGTTGGACCTTGTGGTTGTAGTACTCCGCGACCTCCCGATGGACGGGCGCGAACGAACCGACCCGCTTCGCGTACTCGCGCCACCCGCGCTCGAAGGGGGAGCGCAAGGTCGACATGCAGCGTTCCGTCACCGGCCGGACTTCCTCGAACGTCGACAGGATGGACTGGCTGTCTCGGACGGCGCCGACGAACTCGGACCAGGAGGCATATTCCTCGCGGGGCATCGCGGCGGCGAGGTTCTTCGCGAGGGAGACCAGATAGTTGTTCAGACCCGCGACCCCGACCTTTCCCGCGAGGTCTTCGAAGAACAGATGCGTCGCGATCTCCACGAACGGATTGCTGTCCTGCATCCGGGCGTCGGAGGGCATCTCACCGCTCCTCCTTGAGCCGCGCCCCTCGGAGGACGAGCGCGTACACGCACTCGTAGTTCCGGAGCAGCGCCCGGACGTGGTCCTCGTTGATATTCACCTGCACGACGTTCTTGGACGAGATCTTCGTCTCGCCGCTCCAGCCGCGGGTGGCGAGGAGGAAGCACGCGAGCGGGTTCCCGGCGACGGTCACGTTCTTCGCGATCTCCTCCCGGAACCGTTCGTGGAAGACGCAGAAATTGCAGACGGCGATGTTGTGGACGTTCTCGTTGTACTCTTCCGTGACGGCCTGGTCCGCGGGGCTCATCCGTCCGACGGCGAAGCGCGTCCGGAAGATCGTGGGTATGTAGCAACACTGGCGCATCGCGTACAGGTACCCGACGACGTCGCCGTCGACGTCCGTGATCGCCATGTCCGTGAGCGGCGTGACTTCCCCCTCGATGCTGAAGGCCGTCCGAGCCTCCCGGACCGCGACATTGAAGGAGGTCCAACCGAGGTACGCCTCCTTGCCCATCCGCCCCGCGAGGTTGTCTCCAACCCGCTGCCAGAACTCGACCACGCCCTCGGCCCCGGCCTTCTCGATCATGTCCTCGATTAGGGAGGCGAGGGCGACGTCGATCATCGAGCACCTCCGAGCATGGCCATCACACGAACGAACTGAGGACTTGCTTCAGGTGCGCGCGCCATTCCTTCTCCGCCTTCGCGGCGACCGAGTCCCCTTCGATCTCCCGGAGTCGATCGAGCAGGATCGTGAGGAAGCGCTCCCAATGCGCGGACGTCATGTACGGTGCCGTCGTCCCGACTTCGTTGTACGCCAGCGTGACGATCTCCTGGAGCGGGCCGGGTCCCACGAGGGCGCCGAGCTTGGACTGAAGGTATTGCGCGATCTCCTTGTTCTTCTTGAACTCCTTCGTCTCCCCGAATTTCTCAACGAACAGGATCCGTGTGAGCCGCTTCAGTTCCCCCGCGACCGCTTCGTCATAGGAGGCGAGGACCTCCGGGGTGATCGGCTTCGATTCGAACAGGTGGCGGACGACGATCGACGTCTTCACGACGTTCGCGAGGACGGTTTGCATCTTCGTGATCTCGACCGGTTTCGACGTGAGGAAGACGAGGAAGGCGCGGTCTCCGACGCCGGAGATGATGATCGTGCCCGCCTCGAACTGTTGGACGGACATCATCATGTTCTGCCCGCTGAGCTGATTGCAGATGTGCGCCAGGCTGACATCGCGATGTCCAGGTTGCTCTCCTCGCGGGCCCTCTTGAGCTCGGTCTCGAGGAGCAGCTTGAGGTGGCCGACCGTGTCGGCCCCCATCGTCTTGTCGACCTGGCCCGCGTAGGGCATCTAGCCGCCCCGCCTCAACCCGTACGAACTGAAGAGGATCTGGAGGGCCTCCTCCGGCGAGTAGTCGTAGTCCCAGTGTTTCGACATCCGTTTGATCCGATCGACCACACGGGCGGGGGCCTTCATCGCCTCGGCCGTCTTGATCGCCTCGTCGAAGATCTTCCCATGGGACCGGGTCTGCTCCTCCGGGATGTGGGAGGGGCTCGCGCGGACGACGATGCCGACGCCGCGGGCGAACAGGTACGGGTACACGCCTTCGCCGTGGTGGACCCCGCGCATCTTCAGGAGCTTCAACGTGCGGTTGAAGGCCCCGCCGATCGGGTAGTATTCGAGGTGGACCGCGCCGTCGGAAAGGTAGATCGGCAGGAGGACGTCCTCGCCGATCGTCTCGCCGGGCTTCGCGTGCTCCTCGACCGTGCAGAGGACGACGCCGAGTTCCTTCAGGGTGTAGAACAGCTTGCCGATCAGCTCGCGCTGTTCCAGCTTCTCCGCGGTCGCCCAGATGACCGGGGTCATCGGGTCGATCACGACGCGGGTGGCGATGTTGTAGTCCGCCCGCGCCTTCACGAGTTGCGGCAGCTGCTCCTCGATCATCTTCTTGAAATTGCGGCCCTTGAGGTGGATGAAGAAGAGCGATTTCTCGTAGTACTTGCGCATGTCGAATCCCATGAGGTCCGCCTCGCGCATGATCTGCTCCGGCGGCTCCTCGAGGGTCACGTACAGAGCCTGCTCCCCCTGTTCGATGCCTTCCATCAGGAATTGGATCGCGAAGGTGGACTTGCCCGTCCCGCTCGAGCCGAGGATCACCACGGTCGACTTGGGCCAAAATCCGCCTTCGATCAGATCGTCGAGTCCCGGGATTCCGCTGGATACTTTCTGCACGTCCGCCATGGTAGGCTCCCCCTGGGACCCCGTCCTGAGCGCAGAGGCGAGGGCCTCGCTGGGTGGAATGGGCCGTTCGATGCCTGGGGCTTTTTAAAGCAATTCCGACCTGGGAATCTACCCTGATAACGTACAACCGTCGACCCGCCGGGTTCTATTTGGAAGGGACGCGCCGTCCCCGCGGCGAATCACACCACGGGCGTGTGTGCTCTGGAGGACCGACCCCTCACAGCGCCGAGCACGATCGCCACAGCCACCATGGCCGTCGCTACCACACGAAGAATCGGCATCGCTTGTGCGAGGTATGCTCCCCAAGATTGGCCGGGCAAAAGGATCATGCCAACGAGAATCGGGCCGCCAAAGATGAGACCGAGGAGGCCCGCAGCAGCCGCTGCGAAAATGCAGGAGGCTCGAATCCGCACGGCCCGGGACCTGCGATGCCACTCGATCCGGCGCTAGAGGGTGGCCTCATAGTACGCCGGCCTGCGGGCGTAGAGCGCGACGAACAATCAGATCGAAAACGTGACGGTCTGAGAGACCGATTCCAGGGCGTGAGGAGAGTTCGCCAGGACTTCCAACACGGTAGTACTTAGGCTCAAAGCAAGCGGGATGCCGGAAGCGATTGCGAGGATGGACCAAATCGTCCGCACATCTTGCTGCGACGGCATGTGTCTCAACGCGGCTTCCCGCACCGATCGAGACTCGGATTGCATCCGCGATTGCACGGCGGATCCGGGCATAGTACTTGCGTTTCACTGGTGTTGCGGCAGAGGGCAGGATCGTGGCCGGTGCGAGAGCCACCTCTCAGCACAATCGACGCCAGCGTCCGGCAAGCCACCGTGGCGGAGGCAAAATCTCCAAATGGAATACCCTCTGCTCTTAGCTTGCCTATCAATGATAGAAAGAGACGAAACTGCTCCGTGTCGATGAATTTGCTTCGTTGGGGAGCATTAGAGCTTTTCGCGGACCGCGTCGAGTTTGTCCGCGAGTTCCTGACTCCGCGCGGCGACCGCGACCTCTCCGCGGGTCTTCTCGATCAGGCTCCGCGCGACGTCCTGTTTCCGTTTGAGTGCCACCAGGGCAGTCGGATAGTCGAACCGCATGAGGGCGTCCAAAATCCTCTCCATCTTCTCCAGGTAGGAAGAGGCGAGCTTGATGTCCCCACGCCGCAAGTGCTCGAGCGAAAATCGGCGCAGTTCGCCCACGACATCGCCCAGGCCGAGCAGGTAGGCGGTATCCGTCACCCCGATGTCCTTCGGGCTCGGGAGGCCCTCTCCTTCCAGAATGGAGTGGACCAGGAACGCCTCGCAGGCTTCCTGCATTGCGTTCTCCACGATGCCGGTGTGATACAGATCCGGATGGTCCTTCAGGAGGCTTCGGAGTTTCAGGATCTCCTCGCGGGTCTCCTGGAGTTGCGTGTCCACGTCGTGCCCGCGATGCATGCCTTGGATCGCGGAGCCGCTCAGGCGGGCGATCGTGCGGGAGGACTTGATCGTGAGCTCGCGAACCTCGTCCTTCTCATCGAGGCGGGACTCGATCTCTTCGATCACGTCGTCGAGGTTCTTCATCGGCGCGCGGATGGCCCATCCCGTTATTTGAGGGTTGGCCCTCGATCGAACGGAGCGAATCTAGCCGGCGTTTGACCGACCGACGAGCCGGCCACGGCCAAGGTGGTTAACATGTTAACCAATCGGAGGAGTACTTTCGCTCACCTCTCGGACATTATTATATGACTGTATACATATATATACTCATGACATTCGATACCGCTCCTCGCGGAGAGTGCATCCTAGTGTCCTACGATGTGTCCGGCGGCGCGCGATCCGTCGCGGCTCGCGTTTGCCAAATCGTCTTCGGCAGGAAGAGAATCGTCCACGGGAGGGCGAGAGACGAGCACGGATTCATCCACCGGAGAGGCGTCGCGTGGATCGGTCAATCCGTCCTGGTCATGTCGTCCCGCGACGCAGAAGAACTCGCGACCCGGCTGCGGTCCTTGGGCGTCCGCGTGGCCATGGCCCCGGTCACGATCCCCCGTACGAGTCTGGAGGCGTTCCGGCGGCCGCGTGCCTAGCATGCTAGACGATGCGGAATGGGAAAGGCTAAGTACACTCTACAACGGTTGGATCGACGATGTCGCCGACGTCCTCCAAGGACTTGCGACCGCGGCTCAAGACGCTGAGCGAAGCGTTGAAGGACCGCCTATCGCCCGAGCAGTGGTCGCGGATCTTCGCACACGTATCGAAGCCGCAATCGGAGAACTCATCGACCGAACGAACACCCTGACCGTCGAAATGGCGAAGTTTCAGGCATGAGCCCGGACGGAGCGGACGTCCTGTGGCATGGCATAACATGTTAACCAAGAGACCCGAAGCTGGTCGTTTCCTCAACCCTGGCGGATCTTCCGCATCCGCTCGACCTTCCGCTGGATCACGTCCGGCCTGCCGATGTCCCGGCGGGCGTAGAAGCTCCCCGCGATGAAGGCGAGGGCCTCCTCCGAGATCGACTCCGCCTCTTCCAGGTTCGCCGCGATCCCGACGATCGCGAGGGACCGGGAGGTCGTCGTGTACAGGTGGCCTCCCTTCTCGTCGACGCTCGCGTAGTACAGCTTCGCACCGGTCTGGCGGATGCTGTCCTCGTCGACCTTCAACTGCTCTCCGGCCCGCGGATGGGAACCGTATCCCATGGGAACGACGTACTTGCAGACCGTCGCCTGATGCGCGAACCGGAGGGACGCCGGGAGGTGTCCTTCCGTGAGGGCCTGACACGTCCCGAGGAAATCATCCTCCAGGATCGGCAAGACGTTCATCGATTCCGGGTCCGCGAACCGGACGTTGAACTCGAGGAGCTTGGGTCCGTCTTTCGTCGCCATGAAGCCGCCGTACAAGATGCCTTTGAACGGCGTTCCGCGGGCGGCCATCGCGGCGACCGTCTTGCGCATCGTTTCGAGTGCGCCCTCGAAATCCTGCCGCGTGACGAACGGCAGGCGATGATCGGCGTC
>VBLU01000189.1 GCA_005879065.1 Methanobacteriota archaeon | reverse complement strand
GCCGGACGTCATCGTGTCCCCGCTCGGGTCCGGACTCTTGCTCACCTCTCTGGAGAAGGGGCACCGCGAACTGAGCGAGCTCGGCGAAGCGCCCGAGGTGCCGCCACGGCTCGTGGGCTCGCAGCCCGCGGGATGTGCCCCGATCGTCCGCGGGTTCGAATCGGCCGACGGCCGGCCGAAGCCCGTGAGGAAGCCGGACACGATCGCGGAGTCCCTTGCCATCGGAGACCCGGGGTCCGGATTCGAAGCGGTCCAATCGATTCGGGAAACGCACGGATTCGCCGATGCGCCGACGGACCCCGAGATTCTCGAGGGCGTGCGCCTTCTCGCCCGCAATGGGCTCAAGACTCCGGCCGTCTGGGGGAATGCCTTCCCGCCGCTCGCCCCGATTCCAGCGACCCTCGCCGCCGTCGACGGGTTCCTTGGAGGGCGGGCCCGTGGTTAGGATCGTCCTCGCTTCGCCGATTGCGACGGCCACCGGAGGCGAACGGGAACTCGAGGTCGACTTCCAGGGGACACTCCGAGACCTCTTCGACGTCGTCACGACGAAGTACGGAAGGCAATTTCAGCAACGAATCTTGGAGTCGGATGGCGCCCTGCGTCGGTTCGTCAATGTGTACGTGAACGGCGAGGACGCTCGGTTCCTCGCAGGACTCGACACGCCGATCTCTCAGGACGCCACGGTCGATCTGCTCCCGGCGATTTCAGGTGGGTGAGCGGAACCCATGGCCACGGGATGGATCCGAGCCCGCGCGCCGGCGACGATTGCGAACCTGGGCCCCGGGTTCGACGTGTTCGCACTGGCCATCCGGGGACTTGCGGACGAGGTCGCGGTCCGACCCGCAGAACACGATTCCCTCCGGGTCCAAGGGGTCGACGCAGCGGACATCCCGTCCACCTTCTCCGGCAACACGGCCGGAATCGTGATCGAGGCGCTTCGGGCGGCGACGGGGATCACGCAATCCCTCGAAGTCCGCGTCACGAAGGGGATCCCCTCCGGCCGCGGCTTGGGCAGTTCCGCCGCTTCCTGTGCCGCGGCGGCCCTCGCGTTCCTGCGAGCCTTCCCCAAGTCACGCGACCTCGGTATCGCGGGGGTCCTCCGGACGGCGGTCGAGGGGGAGGCCGCGGTTTCCGGGAGGCACTACGACAACCTTGCGGCCGCGCTCCTCGGCGGCTTCGTGACCCTCGGATCAAGCGAACCGGTCCTGGTCTCCCGCATACCCGTGAATCCGCGGATCGCCCTGGCCATCGCGATTCCCCGGTTTGTCCTTCGGACCGCGGACATGCGGGGGATTCTGCCGTCCGTCGTACCGCTTCGGGACGGCGTTTCGAACGTGGGCCACGCAGCGATCCTGGCCCTCGCACTCGCACGCGGCGATTCGGCCCTCGCCGGCCGGTGCCTGGAGGATCGGTTCGCAGAGCCCGTGCGAGCGCCGTCCCTGCCCGGGTACGCGGAGGCACGGTCCGCGAGCCAAAGGGCGGCCGCCCCGGGCTTCGCCCTCTGCGGCTCCGGGTCCAGCGTCTTCGCCTTCGCTCCGGACCGGACGGTCGCGGGCGACCTGGCCGAGGCGATGTGCGATGGGTTCCGGTCCGCGGGCCAAGCCGCAAGCCCGTTCGTGACTTCGGTCGACAACCGCGTGCCCATTGCGGGCCTTTTCCCCGCCTTGGGCCGCCGATTCTACGTCCTCGGAGGGCGCGGTCCCGCAGTGGGTGCACTAGGTCGCCCCTCTCGAATCTCTCCGATCGAGGCCTGATTTCCTCCGTCCCGACGGACCGCGCTACTTGTGTCCCTTGTCCACCTCGGCCGCGAGTTCCGCAGCCCGGGCAGATGCCGCGACGATGACATCGCTAATGGCGGACGGGACGCCCCGCTCTTCCATCACCTTCCAGCCGGCCTCCGTGGTCCCGTTCGGCGTCGCGACCATCCGGAACAATTGCATCGGCTCGAGTCCATCGATCAGGAGGAGTTCCGCGGTCCCCTTCATCGTCTGAAGGACGAGCTTGTATGCCACGTCCCTGGGCAGCCCCGATCTCGCCCCACCCTCGATCATCGCATGTGCGAGGGCCCCGATGAATCCCGGTCCGCTGCCGCTGAGGCCCGTGACCGCGTCGAGCATCCGCTCCTCGACCATGGTCACCCGCCCGATCGCACCGAAGATCTCCTCCATGGTAAGGGCATCGTGCTCCATGGCGGTCTTCCCCAGCGCGAAGGCGGTGGCTCCCTCGCCGACAGCGCAGGGCAGGTTCGGCATGATCCGCACGACCCGACCTCGACCGGCGAGGACCTTCTCGACGAACGCCGTTCTGACGCCGGCGGCCAGCGTGATGACGAGGCTGTCCCGCTTGATGCGTGTGGCGATGCCCTCGACGAGCGCGGCCATGTCCTTCGGTTTCGCCGCGAGGAAGAGGAGGTCGGATTTCGCCGCGAGTTCGCCGATCGATTCTGTGTGTCCGACGCCGTGCTTCGCGGCGACTTCCTTGGCACGAGACGGAACCGCATCGCTCACGAGGATCCGGGTGGCCGGCACGACGCGGCCGACGAGGAGTCCGCGCACGAGGGCTTCCCCCATCTTCCCAACGCCTGCGATTCCGATTGTCTGTTGTCCGTCCATCGATCTACCACCGCCGCGACCGTCCGTCTTGCACGTATGGCCGGCTCGCCGCTGATTCGCAACTGGACTTCGAGGGGTTACTTGAACCTTGGTCGCGGAGATTCTTGGACCTAGTCCGAGCGATCGTACGCCCGAGTCCCACACGAGTCCTCGATATTGTATAAATGGAGGAGCCATATCGGCTCCGACCGTGACGAACGTCGACGTACCATACGAGGATCTGATTGACCTTCTCGGCAAGCGGCTGAGCCTCGAAGAATGTGTCGATCGGATCACTTTCATGGTTGCGGGCCCGGAAGGCGTCCAAGACGGGACGATGACGTTCGACATTTTTCCGAATCGACCGGACCTGTACTCCGTCGAAGGGATCGCTCGCGGCCTGCGCGGATTCCTCGGGCTCGAACTCGGCCTTCCCCGTTATTCCGTTGGATCGGCGACGACGGACTTCATTGTCAATCCGAACGTCGCGGACGTCCGCCCCTTCGCCGTGGGAGGAATCGTCCGAGGTCTCGATCTGGACACCGCCCTTCTCCGGTCCCTCGTCGATCTCCAGGAAAAACTCCACCTGACCGTCGGGCGCAAACGGAGGAAGGTCGCGATCGGGATTCACGACCTCGATCGGGTGACCGCGCCCTTCACGTACAAGGCGGTCCTCCCGCCGGAGGTCCGCTTCACGCCGTTAGGCCTGGCCGAGGACATGGACCTGCTGGACATCCTCGTGAAGCACGAAAAGGGGCGGGAGTACGCCCACCTGGTCGCCTCGCAACCGGTCTTCC
>VBLU01000172.1 GCA_005879065.1 Methanobacteriota archaeon | reverse complement strand
CTCGAGATCCTCGCGACGGTCTTAGCGGGCATCGGCATCGGACTCTCCCTCGGCGCGCCGCCGGGCCCCGTGAACGCGATCATCGCTTCGCAGACGGTGACGCGATCGTGGCGAGCCGGCTTCCTCGTCGGGGTGGGCGCGACGACCGCGGACACGATCTTTCTCGTCATTGCGTTCCTGGCTCGCACTGCGGTCGCGGGCATCGGACCCTACGTGCCATTCATCGCCCTGCTCGGGGCCGGCGTCATGGTGTACTTCGCTTGGGGCGCGGTGCGTTCCTGGCGGCGGGCGCAGGAAATCCTTGAATCGAAGCCAGACGAGCACACGAAGTCGTATATGACCGGACTGTCCGTGAACATCACGAGCCCCTACCCGATCCTCTGGTGGTTGACGGCGGGGCTCGTCCTCATCAACCAGCTGGGCCCCGCCGTCTTGGTGGGATTCTTTGCGGGTCTCCTCCTGTGGATCACGGTCTTCCCGCTCGCCCTGCGGGAGGCCCAACGGCGCATCGCGCGCACGTACCAGGCGGTCCTCGCGTTCTCGATCGTGTGTCTGTTGGCCTTCGCCGCGTGGCTCGTTTGGTCGGCGCTGACGGCCTGGGTTTGAGTGGACCGTGATTGAGGTGGCACGTCTAGGGATGTTGCTCCAGGTCCCGCATCATCTGGTCGAACTGGTCCTTCGTGATCTCGCCGCGCGCGTACCGGGTCCGGAGGATTGCGTGCGCATCATCTCCGTACCGCCAGTAGCGGCCTCCGCGGCTGTACCAACCCCAGCCCCAGCCGCCCCACCATCGCATTCCCCAGAAAAAGAGGAAGAACAGGAGGAAGAAGACCCAGCCAAACCCGAAGAACGGGAAGAAGACGAACCCGCTTCCTGGTCCGCGGAACGCGTAGGCGGCCAGGGACGCCGCAATCACCAGGCCGATGACCACGAGGAAGCCGATGACGGGCCACGCGAAGGCCCGTCGGGGAACCGACGACGAGGGCATGCTCATGCCCGTCCCCCTCCCTCGGCGACGGCCATGAGCCGCCGGGCGATCTTCTCGATCGCCTCACGGTGCGGTTGCAACTTCGACACGTCCGAGGTCTTCAAGTCCTCCAGATACGACACGAATCCGTCCATTTCGCTCAACATCTCCTCAATCCCCTGTGGCCGACGCCGGCCGACGCCCGGAATCCATTCGAACTCGTCTCGGACCTTTGGGTTCAGCTCATACCGCCCGTCGTCCCGCTTCTGGACGAGCCCCTCTTGCTGCAGCTCCGCCAGGAGCGGATAGATCGAGCCGGGGGACGGTCTCCACCAACCCTGTGTCATCTGTTCGATGGCGTCCACTATCTCCGCCCCGTTCTTCGGGCCGCGAGCGATCAAGGAGAGCGTCCACATCCGCAGGCCTCTCCGCCCGTGCATCTTCCATCCGAACGGCCACATGGGTATCGACAAAGCGATATTGGAATACCGATATTTGAACTTGTGGAGGGATTACCGATCCTTCCTGCCTTCCTTGGAGGCTAGTTGCTCAGGATTTCGCCGGAACGCGCCCGAGTAGCTCAATCCAGATTCCATCGGGGTCGCTGACGAACGCGAAGGCGTATCGGGATTCCCGGAACGGTTCGACCTCTGCGCGGGCCCCCTTCGCGGTGAGCTCTTCGAACGCACGGTCCACGTCGGTCACGCGAAATGCGAGGTGGTCAAGTTCCTCTCCTCTTCGGTACGGTGTGTGGAACTTGGAACCCGGAGGATACCAGTTCAGTTCGAGCCGCTGGGGCGATCCCGCGCTCTGCAACTCGACCCAGACGCCGCCGTGGCTCATCGTCCCCCGTCGCGAGATCTTCATGCCCATGACCTTCCGGTAGAACCGGATCGAGGTTTCGAGATCTCGGACTCGAATTCCCGCATAGAGGAGTTTCATCATGCGCGTGTCACCGAGCCCTCCGTATTTACTCTGCGCGGCACCTGCGCAACGGGGTCGGCTCACCATCCGAGCCGCAAGTGGCCCGCGGCCCGGATCCCCCGCCATCCGCCGTTCGTCTCGAGGCCGAGGATCCGCGGTTGGGTGTGGTCGAAGTCGTCGAGGGTCATCTGGTCCGGCGGGACCGCCGCGTACCATTCCGACGTCCCCGTGTCGAGGCGATCGATCCGGATGCCGCCCTTCCGGTGCGTGACGCGGATCACGCGGTCCGCGCTCTCGTACAGCTGTCGTCGGATCGAACGACGTCGGTTCAGTTTCGCCAGGCCTGCGTTCGTCACGAACCCGACGACCTCGCGGTCCCCGATCGTCTGGCGGGCCGCCCGCATGGACCGCTGGAACAGCTGGTGGGCCTCGGGCAGCTCGACGTCCTCGTCGAGGTACATCGTCGGGAGGCAGGCGAGGACGACGAGACCGGCCTGCGTCTCCTCGATTTTTTTATCCAGCATGTCCAATATTAATGTGGTCATCTGATGGCAGGTGAAGGCCCGGGCCACGTGCACCCGGGGCAGGATCTCCTCCCGCGTGAGCCCGGCCCGCTTCCCGAGGGCGACCATGCCGTGCGGGTCCACCGAATTCCCGCCGTCGAGGAAGACGACCTCGTGACCTTCCATGACCGCGCGCACGCAGAGGAGGGTCGTCAGGTGGAACACGAAGTCGGAGCCGCTGTCGATCAGGGTGACCTTGCCCGCGTCGAAGGACCCGAGGATCCGGTCCAGGGTGGGCACGGAGGTCGTGAGGGCGGGCCGCGAGATGGCCCGGAGCTCAGGGACCGGTTGGACCATGGCGGGCTC
>VBLU01000171.1 GCA_005879065.1 Methanobacteriota archaeon | reverse complement strand
CGCGCGGTGCACATATTGAAACGCGCCGAACGGTTCGTCGAACACCTCATGGATCATCATGACCGCATGAACGCGGAAGCGGAGGAGTCTCCGTCCCACCTCGGTCACGAAATGTCTCCCACCAGCGCCACGCCGATGTCCATGGAGCACGACCACCGCGGGATGATGGAACAGGACCTGCGGCGACGCTTCTTCGTCGTGTTGGTCCTCACGTTCCCCGTGCTGGCCCTCTCCCCGACGATCCAATCGTGGGCCGGCTACCGTCTGCCCAGCCTCCCGGCCGCGAGCCTCATCCTGGCCGCGCTGGCTTCAATCATCACCCTCTACGGCGGCTTGCCGTTCTTCCACGGCGCAGGGACGGCCCTTCGAGCGCGCACCGCCGACATGGACGTCCTCGTGAGCCTCGCGATCCTCTCCGGGTATCTGTACAGCCTCGGCGCCACGTTCCTTTTCGCGGCCTCGGACTTCTACTGGGAGATCTCGACCCTCGTCCTGTTCCTGCTGTTCGGACACTGGATGGAAATGCGATCGGTCCGAGGTGCCTCCGGCGCGTTGCAGGAGCTCGTGAAGCTCATCCCCCCAACCGCGAACCGGGTCCGGCCTGACGGTTCGATCGAGGAGGTCGCGACCGCGCGCCTGGTCGTAGGGGATGTGGTCCTCGTCCGACCGGGAGAGAAGGTCCCGATCGACGGCGTTGTCCTCGAGGGCGAGAGCTCTGCGAACGAGGCCCTCGTCACAGGAGAGTCGAGGCCCGTCCCCAAACGGGAGGGGGACGAAGTCCTCGGAGGGACCCTGAACGGGGACGGAGTCCTGCGTGTCCGGGTCACGAAGACGGGCGGAGAGACGGCCCTCGCACAAATCATGAACCTCGTGCGCCAGGCGCAGGAGACGAAGCCACGGGTCCAGCGACTCGCGGATCGAGCCGCGACGGCCCTTACCCTCATTGCGGTCGGTCTCGGGATCGCCACGTTCCTCTATTGGTTCGGGTTCGCGAAGGCGGACAGTCTCTTCGCGTTGACCCTGATGATCACGGTCTTCGTCATCGCTTGCCCCCACGCCCTGGGCCTCGCGATCCCGACGGTCACGGTCCTCGCGACGACGATGGGGGCCCAGCGCGGCCTCCTGATCCGGAATGCGGAGGGCCTTGAGATCGCGAAGGACGTGCACACGGTCGTCTTCGACAAGACGGGGACGCTTACCCGAGGCGAGTTCGGCGTCTCCGACGTGATCGCCCTCGGGGGATGGTCGGAGACGGATCTCCTGCGAATCGCCGCCGCGGTGGAGCGAAACTCGGAGCATGTGATTGCAAAGGCCATCGTGGCCCGCTCGGAGTCTCAGAGCCTCGGGCGGCCGGACGTCTTCGACTTCGCCGCGATCCCGGGAAAGGGCGCGCGGGCGAAGGTCGAGCGTCATGCGGTGGCCTTGGGGAACCAGGCGCTCCTGACGGACGTGGGACTCGAACCCCCGGAGGAGGCCGAGCGGCTTGCCTCCCAAGGCAAGAGCATCGTCCACATCGTGGTGGATGGCCAGGTGGCGGGAATCATCGCCCTCGCGGACCTAATCCGGGACGAGTCCCGGGAGGCGATCGCCGATCTGAAGACGATGGGGATCCGAGTCGCAATGCTCACCGGAGATAACCGGGCGACGGCCGCCTACGTCGCGGGGCAGCTCGGCATCGAGACGGTCTTCGCGGAGGTCCTCCCTGGCGACAAGGCCGCCACGATCGAGCGGCTACAGAAAGAGGGACAGCGGGTCGCGATGGTCGGAGACGGGGTAAATGACGCACCGGCCCTGGTCCAGGCGGACGTCGGGATCGCGATCGGAGCGGGGACCGACGTGGCGATGGAGTCCGCGGACATCGTCCTCGTCCGAAATGACCCTCGGGATGTCGTCCGGTTGATCCGGCTCAGCCGCCTCACCTCAACCAAGATGCGACAGAATCTCGTGTGGGCGACAGGTTACAACGCGGTCGCCTTGCCGCTTGCCGCGGGAGTAGGAGTGCCCGCGGGAGTCGTCCTGCGGCCGGAATGGGGCGCCCTCTTCATGGCGGCTTCTAGCATCATCGTCGTGGCGAACGCCCTCCT
>VBLU01000174.1 GCA_005879065.1 Methanobacteriota archaeon | reverse complement strand
TGTGCGTCGCGCGGTGAAGGTCTCGCGGACGATCGAGGACCAGATCCGCGAGCGATACGGATCGTATTCCGCCGGCGTCGGGACGGACATGTCCTCCTCCCAGCGGGAGGCCTCGCCGTACCACTACTGGAACGAGCACAAGGCGGACGACGTCCAGGGATACCAGTGAGCCGCGGGCTCAGAGGTGCTTCACCATCTTGAAGCCGTCCTCTCCGTCCGTGTAGAATTTGGGAAGGACCGCGGCGATGTCGAAGCCGTAGCGTTTGTAGAACCGGATCGCTTCCTCGTTCGAGATCCGGACCTCGAGCTCGATCCGCCGCAGGCCGCGCATCGCGCACCTCTGGACGAACGCGTCCATGATCTGGCGCCCGAACCCGCGACGCCGCCACCCGGCGGAGACCGCGAACATCAGGATCCGCGCCTGGCCGTCCGAGCTGATCACCGCGGCGAGGAATCCGACCGGATGCCCGTCGAGATCCGCGATGAGGGACCGCGGGGATGTCGTTCGGGACGAAGGGGCGGATGCGCACGGCGCGGCCGAAGGGTCCGTTCGATTTCAAAATGCCGGTCGTCGGCAGACTCATCCGTGGCGCCACCGTTGGACGGACGTGCGGGCGTTCATCGAATTGTCCGGAGAACATCCGACCCTCCCGCGGGCGGAGGCCCTGGCGGCCCTTGCATCCGAACGGGTCGAGGTCCAGACGGCCTCGTTCGATAACCAGGTCCTTCGGATCGATGCGGTCGGACCTGTCGAACGGGCGACCCATCGCCTGGGCTTGGCCCACCTCGTGTCCGAGGAACTCGCCGCCGGCGATTTCGAGGCGATCCGGGCGTTCGCCCAGGACGTCGACCTCCACGGTCGGACCTTCCGCGTCCGATCGCGAGGCCTCGGCATCGACGTCGATCCGCTCGCGGTGGAAGGTCCCCTCGGGTCCGATTTCGGCCGCACGGGCCGGGTGGACCTTGATCAACCGGCCGTCGACTACCGCCTCCTCATCGGCGAGGAATTCCTCCTGGGTCGCGTGATCCACCGGGTGGACCGCGCGCGCCTCGAGGCGACGAAGGTCGCGCACCGGTCGTTCTCCCTCCCGATCTCCCTCCACCCGAAGTTCGCGCGCGCGCTCGTGAACTTCGCGCGGGTGCCGATGGCCGGCACGGTCCTGGATCCCTTCTGCGGCACCGGCGGCGTCCTCCTCGAGGCGGCGGCCATTGGACTCCGTCCGATCGGACTCGATCGCGACCGGAGAATGGTCCTCGGCTGCCGCCCCTCCCTGCGGGATGTGCACGCCGAGGATCGCCTCGCGATGGCGGATGCGGGGCATCTTCCGTTGCGATCGGGGAGCGTCCACGGGATCGCGACGGATCCTCCCTACGGGAGGGCCGCTTCGACGCGGGGCGAATCGATCAAGAGTCTCTACGGTCGGGCATTCCGCGCGTTCCGAGACCTGCTGCCCTCCGCGGCGCACGTCGCGATCGTCCTCCCGAACGACGCGATGATCGACCTGGCGTCCGAGCATCGCCGTCCGGTGTCGTCGCGTGCACCTCGAAGGTCACCGTCGCCGGGAGGGAGGAGGTGCCCCACGAGGCCGGCGCAGTCACGTTCAGATCAAGGACCGCGCGCTGGGACACGTTCAGCCGGAACGTCAGGGTGTCCGTGTTCACGGGGGTCGTGGCGGTGCCGATCTGAAGCGCCGTGAATCGGATCACGAAACCGAATTCGTTGAGGTTGTTCTCTCTCAGGTTCACGACGACATTCTCGGGCGCCGCTCCGGTATCGTTGAGTGCGAAAACCAAACGGATCGACGTGGCCAGGGCAATCGTCGCATTGATCGGGAACGGGAAGCCAGGAACGGCCTCGAACGCGAGGTCCCGTTGTGTCCCGACCGGAGCGAAGGGCTGGGGCACGAAGGTGACGATCAGGATCGCGACGGCGACGATGCCGACGAGCTTCCGGGTCGGGTCGAGACGAGTCAGGTCGTTCAGCGGCGGCGGATGCCGCACACCGAGAATCAGTATCAGGAACCCAAAGACAAACCAGCCGGGATATCCTGGCGGAGGAAAGACGGTCAATGCGAAAAGGGTGAGAACCGCGGCCCAGGAGACATAGAACTGCTTCTTCCCGAAAAGCGCCCTCGCGACGTGGCCTCCGTCCAGCTGCCCCGCTGGCAGGAGGTTGATCGCCGTCACGAACAGCCCGACCCATCCCGCGAAGGCGAGCGGATGCAGGGAGAACGAACTCGGAAGCGGGAAGAAGAGGGAGAGGAAGGAGAACAGGATCGACGGCCGGATCGCCTCGCCCACCGCGTTCGGCGGAAGGGCGGCGGTCGACGCGGTCGACAGCGCCAGGCCCGCCAACGTGACCGGGATCGCGATCGCGAATCCGACGAGGGGTCCCGACACCCCGATGTCCAGGAGGGCCCGCCGGTTCGGGATCGGATCGCGCATGCTGATGAACGCGCCGAGCGTGCCGAGGGGCGGGACCGACGGCAGGAAGAACGGGAGAGACGCCCGGACGTGATATCGCTTGGCGACGACGTAATGGCCCATCTCGTGGCATCCGAGGATCGCGAAGAGGGGAAGGGAGAAAAACACGGCGCCGTAGCCGATCGATTCGGCCGAGAGGATCGGCTTGCCCGAGTAGTCGGCCCAGTTCCAAGCGCCGCCGAAGAACACGATTGTGAGGACCGTCAGGAGGAGAAAGGCGACGTTCACTTGGACGCCCGCGAAGCGCCCCTTCGGTCGCCGTTGGACGTGCACCAGCGTCTCCCCCTTCTCCTGAGTGATGGTCGGGATGTAGTCCTTCGGGACCAGTTCCTGGCGGAGTCCGTCGAAGGGCGCGTCGACCCCGGCCGGAGGGACGCGCACTTGGAAGGTGAGCGCGAGCGGCGTCACGATGACGCCGTACACATCAAAATGCTTCGCCACCACGGTCCGGATCGACTCGACCTCGGCCTCCGCGGAGAGCACGGCGCGGGCCAACCTTCCCGTCTAGATAAAGGTGCGCGGGTTACACCGGACGAGCGCCGAGAAGCCACAGGATTGCCGCCGTGCCGATGCCTGCCGCGGCGAACCGCAACCCCGTGACGAGGACCCGTTCCCGCACGAGATTCCCCAGGTAGACGCCGAGGAGGAACAGGATCACCAGGGTGATCGCGACCGCGACGACGGTGGCGGTCCGCGCTTCGAGGAAAACGAACGGAATGATCGGCAGGAGTCCGGCGATCAACGGCGCGATCCCGTGGACGAGAGCGCTCAGGATCGCCGCGAACTGGAACGCCTCCCGATGTTCCTCGCTCAACCGTGCCAACATGGCCCGTTCGATCGTGCGGATGTCGAGCTTCTTCTCGACCCGCTCCGCTTCGTACGCGCCGACGGCGCTGCTCACCGCGAGCGCGATCGCGGCGCCGAAGGAGGCGGAGAGGACGAGCGCCTTGTGTTCCTCCAGGGTCCCGAACGCGGATGCGCCGATGATGATGCCGAGGACGGTCAGCGCGCCATCGAACGCCCCGATCACGAAATAGCGGCGGATGATCGGCCCGACGTTCGTGATCTCGTCGTACTCCCGGAGTCGACGGCGCCAGGCGCGGAGGTCCATGTCATCCGCTCTGGATCCCGAGCTTCGTCCGGATGAGTTCCTCGAGTTTCGTGGCCGCCGCCCTCGCCTGATCGACGTTCGGGAAGCTCGCCTCGGCGAAGTCCTCCTTCCCGCCGCCCTTCCCGTGGAATTCCGGTGCCACCGTCCGGACGAGCTCCGCGGCGTCGATCGGGACGTCCCTCCCTCGCGTCACGACGAGTTTCACGTCGTTCGGCGCTTTCGCCCAATAGATGCCGGTCGCGCGCGACTCCGACGCGGTCGCCTTCGACATGGACATCATGAAGCCGACGCCCTGCGCGACCTCGTCCTTCACGATCGGCCAGGCGCCTTTCGCGGTCCCGATCTCCTCCCGCGTCTTCGCCGCGGCCTGTTCGTTCGTCGTCCGCTGGGAGAGCTTGCGCAACTCCTTCCACTCCGCCACGAGCCGTTCCGCGGCGGAGACGACTTGGTCCGGCGGCACGCTGAGGATGTCCGCGGCGCGCCGGAGATCGTCGCTCTGCTTCCGCATCGCGTCGAGCGCTCCTTTGCCCGCGGCGTATTCCAGTCGGACGACGCCGTCCTGGATGCGCGTCGACCGGAGGATCTTGATCAGGGACACGTCGCTCGTCCGGGACACGTGGGTCCCGCCGCAGGCCTCCACGTCCCACTTCGGGATCTCGACGACCCGCAACTCGCCCCCGGGGACGGAGCCGCCTTGGTACAATCGGAACCCGAACTTCTTCTCCGCCACGTCGCGGGCCATCACCTTCGCGCGGACCTGATGGTGGCCAAGGACCTCCGCGTTCGCGAGTTCCTCGATCCGCGCGACCTCGGCTTCCGTGAGGGCGTCGTAGTGGGTGATGTCGAGCCGCGCCAGGTCCGGGGCCTTGTGGGCCCCCGCCTGCCAGACGTGGTTGCCGAGGACCTTGCGCGCTGCGCCGAGGACGATGTGCGTCGCGGTGTGGTTCCGCATCAGGGCCTCCCGGCGTTCCCCGTCG
>VBLU01000180.1 GCA_005879065.1 Methanobacteriota archaeon | reverse complement strand
GCCCCCGAAACTGCGGCGGGAGAGCCTGGCCATCCCGAACCTCGCGGACCACGACGTGGTGCGGCACTTCACCCGCCTTTCACAGATGAACTTCGGAATCGACACGGGCTTCTATCCGCTCGGATCGTGCACGATGAAATTCAATCCGAAGTTCACAGAAGAACTCGCGGCCCTCCCGACCGTCGCGCGGATCCATCCGGATCAGGACGAGTCCACGGTCCAGGGTGCCCTGCGCCTCCTGTACGAACTCCAGGGGGTGCTCGCGACGATCGCGGGCATGGACGCCGTCACGTTGCAGCCCGCCGCGGGGGCCCAAGGCGAACACACGGGCCTCCTCCTGGCCCAGGCGTACCATCGGGACCGCGGGGAGGAGCGGTCCCAGGTGATCCTCCCGGACACGGCCCACGGGACGAACTTCGCGTCCGCGGGCATGTTGGGCTTCGACATCGTCGAGATCCCGTCCAAGGACGGTCGCGTCGATCTCAAGGCCCTCGAATCCGCCGCGAGCGACAAGACGCTCGCCTTCATGCTGACGAATCCGAACACCCTCGGCATCTTCGAGGACCACGTCCTCGAGATCGCGGACATCATCCATGCCGCGGGCGGCCTCCTGTACTACGACGGCGCGAACTTCAACGCGATCCTCGGGCGGACGTCCCCTGGCAAGATGAACTTCGACATCGTCCACTTCAATCTCCACAAGACCTTCACGACGCCCCACGGCGGGGGCGGTCCCGGTGCGGGTCCGGTCGGCGTCCGGAAGGCGCTCGAACCGTTCTTGCCGGTGCCACAGGTCCACCTGAACGGTCGTGGCTATCACCTGGACTACGACCGTCCGAAGTCGATCGGGAAGGTCCGCGCCTGGTATGGGAACTTCGCCCTCCTCGTCCGGGCGTATGCGTACATCCTTCGGATGGGCGGGAACGGCCTGCGGGAGGTCTCCGAGCGCGCGGTCCTGAACGCGAACTATGTGCGCCATCGGCTGAGCGGCGTCCTCGATGTGCCCTTCGGAGGACTTCGGAAACACGAGTTCGTCGCGAGCGCCTCGAAACTCGCCCCGAAGGGCGTCCGCACGGTCGACATCGCGAAGCGCCTCATGGACTTCGGCTACCATCCGCCGACCGTGTACTTCCCGCACCTCGTCGAGGAAGCCCTCATGATCGAGCCGACGGAGACGGAGACCAAGGAGACCCTCGATGCCTTTGTCGACGCGCTCACGGAAATCGTGGGCGAGGATCCGGAGATCCTCCACTCCGCGCCCCACAACACGGCGGTCCGTCGGGTCGATGAGGTCCGCGCCGCCCGGGAACCGATCCTGAGCGCGCGGATGGCGAAGGCGCGCAAAAACGCGTCGCTATAATTCGAGCTCGTCACGGCCCAGCGTGCCGAGGAGGATGTAGGCCCAGTCGAGCTTTCGTTGCTTCGTTCTAGGGTCGAGGTCCTTCGGGCTCGGATGTTCGAAGTCGAATCCGATCAGACGAATCCGAGCGGCACCGAAGTGGTCCGCGAGGAACACGGCTCGATCGCCGTCCGTGAATCCGCCGAAGTTGCGCAAGGTTCCCATCGGCCGGGACTGGGTCGTAGCCAGAGTCTTGCCCGCGAACAGCGGCGCCCATTGGCGTACGGCAGGACCGTTGTCTCCGTGACCATGGACGACCGCGATCGTGCCTCCATCGTTCGCCTTCACCTGATCCGGGACGGTACCATCGAGGTCGGTGACCAGGATCGCGGGGCGAAGGCCTCGTCCGAGTGCCACGGAGGTCGCCTCATCGGCGGTCACCAGGATCCCACGGACATCGTCGAGTTCCGCGGCGAGGTTCGGCCCGTTGCCGGCCACGGTGACCTCCCGGCCATCCAGGAGGGTTCGTAATTCCTGATTCGTTGCCCTTCTCCCTCCGAGGCGCGTGTCGAGATCTCGCGCAACGGCCTCGTCGTCAGCTTGTGAGAACCTGAAGTCTTTCAAGATCTGGACGTAGAAGGGCTCCCACGCCTCGTAGTCCATCCGAACCCTCAGTGCCGCCAGCCGTCTTCCATCGGTTCCACGGGGCGCTGTTCCCGCGTCCGGTAGGAGAGGCCCGTCACCGCGACGAGGAAGATGGCGAGGCCGATGCTCAGGTAGATGAGCGGTAGCGCCGAGCTCGGATTGTACGGAGCGAAGAATAATTGCAGGATCTGGATCGTCGCGAGGACGATCAGGCCAAGGGCAATGAAGGTGACCGCGACCGCCAGGGTGTGACGCGGAGCCCGCCCGTGTTGAAGGTATGCGCTCAGGACCTTCCCCCCTTCGAAGAGCAGCGTGCCGAGGACGAAGAACCAGACGGAGTTCAGCGCGAACGT
>VBLU01000177.1 GCA_005879065.1 Methanobacteriota archaeon | reverse complement strand
ACAAAGGGTTCCCGGGGTACGCACTGATTCCCATGGAACTCGCGGCGGATAGGACACGCGTCCTTTTTTACAACGAGTTGAGTGTGTCCGGACCCATTTTCGAACGGAACATCGTCTGGATCTTCGTGGGCCTCGAGGCGGCCCTCGTGTTCGGCCGCCGCTTGACTCGCAGGCCCCGGAAGGCCTAACCATGATCGAAACGGTCGGCCTCACCCGGGCGTACGATGGAGTGCGAGCAGTCGACGATCTGAAGCTGGAGGTCCCAAAGGGCTCCGTGTACGGATTTCTGGGACGGAACGGCGCCGGCAAGACGACGACCGTGAAGATGCTCTCCACGGTCCTCCACCCGACGAGCGGGACGGCCACGGTGGGCGGATTCGATGTCCAGAGTGAGGCGCTCAAGGTCCGCTCGATTATTGGTGTGATCGGCGAGGGTACGGAACTGGCCCGTCCGTTCTGGACTCCGATGGAGTACCTTCGCTTCTTCTCAAGGCTTCAAGGCGGTTCGGACGGGGATGCCAAAGCGGAACTGAAGGAATGGCTCGGTCGTTTGGACCTCGCCGCACACGCAAACCGGCCGATCGGAGGGTTCTCCGCCGGAATGAGGAAGCGGCTGGAACTCTGCCGGGTCTTCTCGCGCCACCCGGAGGTCCTGCTCCTCGACGAACCAACTAAGGAACTCGACATTCCGGGGAAACGCGAGATCTGGGAGTTTCTTCGGGACCTTGCCACAGGGGAGAAGGTCACGTTGTTTCTCTGCAGCCACGATGCGACCGAGATTGAGGCCCTGTGCGACCGGATTGCGATTCTGCGGCAGGGCAAGCTCTCCTTCCAGGGCTCGAAGGGCGATCTTCCTCGGACCGTGTTTCGGATTGAGACCGGATCGCCGGAACAAGTCCAAAAATACGTGACGGAACATCTTCCGATGGCCTCATGCTCGGCCATCCGAAACCGCCTCTATGTCGCCTTGCGGGAGGGAATGTCCCCGGAGGGGCTGAAGTCCTCGTTGCAATCGGCCGGCCTTTCGATCGGAGGCGTGGCCGAGGTCGATGCCTTTGACGAAAGGGTCCTCGCGTTCTTGTAGGATCGCCGGCTCTTGGTAGGAGGTCGAGTCACGTTTGGTCAGGAGACTCTTTCGGGTTCCGCGACATAGGCTTCCTCCCCAAATCCGGAGATGTCGAGGCCCGCGTCTTCTTCGGCCGGACTGACCCGGATCGGGGAGAAGATGTTGATGATCCGCAAGAGGACATAGGACCCGCCGAACGCGAACGCCGCGACCACGACGCACGCGAACGCCTGAATGGCCACCTGGCCAGGATTCCCGAAGAACAGGCCGTTACGGCCGGCCAGATTGATGGAGGTCGACGCGAACAGGCCCGTGGCGATCGTCCCCCAGATTCCGCCCGCCCCATGACACGCGAACACATCGAGGGAATCGTCGAGCGTCGTCCGAGCCCTCCAGCTCGCGACATAGTTGCACAGAACCCCCGCGACCAGGCCGATGATGATCGACGACATCGGCCCGACGTATCCGGAAGCGGGTGTGATGGCGACGAGGCCGCAGACCGCGCCGACCGAGATGCCCACGGCCGATGGCTTGCCTTTCCGGACCCAGTCCGTCAACATCCAACTCACGGCCGCCGCCGCGGCAGCCAGGTTCGTCACGACGAGCGCGTTTACGGCCAAGGCGTTCGCGGCGAGGGCGCTCCCGGCGTTGAAGCCGAACCAACCGAACCACAACAGGGACGCGCCGAGCATCACATAGGGTATGTTGTTCGGCCGACTGTCCAGGTGCCCGATGCCTTCCCTCCGCCCGATGACGAGCGCGGCGGCGACGGCGGAGACGCCGGCGGCCGTATGGACGACCAGCCCGCCCGCGAAATCGATGACCCCGAGGGCCTTGAGCCACCCGCCGATGCCCCAGTTCCAATGGGCGATGGGCACGTAGACGAACGTCGTCCAGGCGACGATGTAGATCATGAGCGACTTGAACCGGATCCGCTCCGCGAAGGCGCCGATGATCAGGGCGGGCGTGATCGCTGCAAACTTCAGTTGAAAGGCGAAGTAGAGGAGCTCGGGGATGGTATCCGAATATCCCGGATTCGCCGCCGCACCCACGTTGTTCAGGCCGAAGTTCGAGAAGTCTCCGATGAAACCGTGGAACGAAGGCCCCAATGCGAGCGTGTATCCCCACAAAGCCCACACCAGGCTCACCACGGCGAAGATTGTCAGGCATTGGGCGATCGTCGAGACGAGGTTCTTTCGGCGGACGAGTCCGCCATAGAAGAAGCCGAGCGCGGGAGTCATGATCATGACGAGGGCCGTGGCCGCGATGACCCACGCGATGTCTCCGGAGTCGAGCGCCACGTGACTGCTCCCGCGAAACGGAGTTGGCCCCCGAAAGCCGCACCCGATATAACGTTTCTTTCGTGGGCCGAGGTGCGGCAGAGCGTCAAGGTAGGGCGAATCTTCCGGACAGCGAAGATGAGTTATCTCCGGTCGGTCTCTCACGGCAAGCCGGGAGCCGCGGGACGCTGGTGATCACCTTGAACGCCGTTTTCTTCGCGACACCAGCGGACTACCGGTCATGGCTCGAGAACCACTACGACAACACCACAGAATTATGGGTCGGGTTCTATAAAACGACCTCTGGGAAGCCGAGCATTACGTGGCCGGAGGCCGTGGACGAGGCGCTGTGTTTCGGTTGGATCGATGGGCAGCGGAGGGGCATCGACCGGGTGAGCTACACGATCCGCTTCACGCCCCGCAAACCAGGCGGTATCTGGAGTTCCGTGAACATCAAACGTGTCAAGGAATTGACCGCTCGCGGGCTCATGAGGCCCGCGGGTCTCCAGGCCTTCGAGGCGCGCAATCCTGGGAAGTCCGGCATCTATTCGTACGAGCAGAGGAAGCCCGCTGAACTCGACCCGGTCGCCGAGCGACGGTTCCGGGCGAACAAGAAGGCGTGGGAGTTCTTCCAGAAGCAACCTCCCTCCTATCGAAGGGCGGCCATTTGGTGGGTCGTGAGCGCGAAGAAGGAGGAGACCAAGGTCAAGCGACTGAACGAGCTCATCCGGGATTCCGCGCAGAATCGAAC
>VBLU01000056.1 GCA_005879065.1 Methanobacteriota archaeon | reverse complement strand
GAACGACACGGGCGCGCGCTTCGACCTCCCGCCCGTGATGTATTCGAGCGACGGCCGCACGATGTCGGCCTCCCTCGACCCGAGCGGCCCGGGCATCTACACGGTCACCTGGACGGCGGTCTCCGCCGTGGACGGACATTTCACCGCGGGCTCCTTCTCCTATGGAGTCCAGGACAAGAACGGAAACCTGAACGGGACCCTGCCGGGACCGAGCAACACGGGCGCGCCCGTTTCCCCGCTAGAGGTCGCCTTCCGGTCGATCGGATTCCTCGGCCTCGCGATCGCGATGGGCATCGGCGTGATGGCGAACTTCATGTGGCTCCCGGCGGGCCGCGACCCGGACGCCCGCGCCTCGCGCGCATACGGCGTCGCCTTCCCTGTCCTGTTGAACGTGGGGCGGATCGCGGCCTTCGCGTTCGCGGCCTCCATGGTGGGTCTGTTAGCCCTCGCGACCGGATTCGAAGGCGGTCCAACCGGCCCCCCAGACGGTGATGGCTCTTCGGCCGCCCTAGGGTTCCTCGCCTCCCCATATCTCCAAACCGTCGCGATCCGGGTCGCCCTGGGGGCGGGCCTGTTCGTCCTCTTGTCCCGCGCGTTCGCGCAATCCCGGACGGAGAGCCCCGAGAAAACCAGTTGGACGATCCAGGCCGCCCTCGTCCTCGCCGTCGCCTCGATCATCGCCAGCAGCATCGGCACCCATGCCGCCGCCGCGTCGGTCTTCGCCGCTGTCGGGGTCGCGGCGGATGCGGCGCACTTCGGTGGCATCGGCCTCTGGTTCGGCGGCCTCGCGGGAATCGTGTCGATCCGGAGCTTCTTCCGGGATCCGGAGGCGGCGCCGCTCGCGCGGATCGTCCTGGGCCGCTTCTCCCGGATGGCGGCGTACGCGGTCGCCCTCGTCCTGGGCGGGGGCGTCGTCCTGTCGCTCTTGCTCGTCGGGACTTGGGAGGCTCTCCTCGGCACCGCGTACGGATGGGTCGTCCTCGGAAAGATCGCGCTCTTCGCTCCGATGGTCGGCCTCGGCGCGTTCAATCGGTATCGACTGATCCCCGAGACCGCGGAAGCGGAGGCGCCGACGGAAGCCGTGCGGCGGATCGTCGGGAACGTGCGGTTCGAGACGGGACTCGGGATCGCGGTCCTGGTCCTGGCGGGCCTGTTGACGGCGATGACGCCCGCCGCGAGCGTGGCCTCGGCGGCGCAGAATGGAGTCTTCGCCATCGACATGGTCAAGGACGGTCTGCGAGTCCATTTCGAATCGTATCCGTACCCGACGACGGTCGGGGTCTACACGTTCACGATCCTCCTGAATTACGACTCGAACGGGACGGAGTTCACTCTGGCGCGGAACGGCACGATTCAATTCACCCTCTGGGACCCGCCGCGTCCCCCGGAACCCAAGCAGAACCTCTCCGGTCCTCACGGGAACCACTTCTTCATCGAGATGACCCCCCTGTCGAGCCCGGGCATCTGGAAGATCGACGCGAACTTCCAACGACTCGACTATTTCGATCTGCGGGCGACATTCTACGTCCCCATCACGGCGGCTGGATAGATGCGTCGTCTCGGCGTCGTCATCGCGCTGGGACTCGCACTCTGCCTCGCCGCTTCGACCGTCAGCGCCCATTCACCGGGAAGTCCGCCGATCACCGCGAGCGGCTCATTCGTGCTCGGGAGGGCGTCGGGCAACAACGCCTCGTTCCACGCCTACATCTCGACGCTCGGGATCCCTCCCGGACCGGGAGACACGCTCCGGTTCTCCTGGTCGGCGAACGGCGGGGTTGGGCCGGCCATTGACTTCAACATCCACTCCCACCCAGCGAATAGCACGAACATCTCCCTGAACTACGCGACGACGTACTACGACGCGCGCGCCGATCGGGTGGACGACTCGTGGGTCGTGGCGGGCACCGGCCCGTACATGGTCTTCTGGGACAATCCGAACAACGTCTCGGAGACGGTCGCGTATTCCTTCGTCCTCTTGCCGCCGTCCCCGGACCTGACCGTGTTCGTCGTCTTCCCCGTGATCCTGGCGGTGATCGTGCTCCTCTTGTGGGCGGCCCGTCGACGACCCAAGCGACCCCCGTCCTAGAGCGAGCAGGCGGAGGCCATGCATCCGTCCGAACCGGACGGCGAGAAAAGAGACAGTTCAGAGTTCGTCCTCGTCTTCCGGAGGAAGTTCTTCGGGCGCGAGCTCTTCGGGGGCCGGCTCCGGCTTCTCTGGTTCCGGTTCGGGGGACGGTTCCTCCTCGACGGGAAGTTCCGGTGCCGCGGGCGTTTCCGCGGCAGGCGTCTCGGCCCCGGGTGTCTCGCTCGGAGGCGGGAGCTCGCCCATGGCCCACACTTCGGACTTGCGGACCTCGACGCGAGACACGGGATGGATCGGCTTGCAGGCCAGTGCGATCGTCTTCGCCAGATCGCCGCTGATGATCCCCTTCACGAACTCGCCAATCGACTGTTTCGACGCGACATCCCCGACCGTCTTCGTCATGAGGGTCCGGATCACGCGCTGCTTCGCGGTCTGGATCCGGCGATCGGTGATTGCCATCGGCTTCACGCGGACGTTCCAGCCGTCCTTCGTGACGACGTCCACCGTGAGGTCGGTTCGCGTTCGCTTCCGGCGCGTGAGCCGCCGGATGTAATCCGACGTCATGTCGTGACCGACGAACTGCGTGAGCGCGTCCTGGCCCTGGACGTGGTCGACGCGGAACGCGAGCTTGATGTGCATCTTGGCGAAGTCCCCGGTCAGGTCCTGAACGGTGACCTCCGTCACGCGCCCGACGAGCTTGCCCGGATCGTCCGTGGGGGTCTCACCGAGAGCCTGCTTGTTGAACATCTCGGGCGCGAGGAGGTTGTACCACACCTTCGCCTTCCACTTGTCCTTGATCTTGCGGGCGGCTGCGCGGGACTTCTTCTCGGCCATGCGGACGCGTCGTAGGATGGTGGGATACTTAAGGGTTCCTCGCACCGCCCGTTAGGAGTCGGATCAGAGCCGGCCTATGGCCCTCGTCATGCGCGGCGAACCGGTTTGTCGACGTAACAGCGGGCGGGATCGCCCCAAATGTACACCCGCTGAGCACGATGGGCTCCCGAGCCGCTAATGACGAACACGCGACCGACCTTTCGACCGACTGCTGCGAGTTTCTCCGCCGCCACGCAATCGCCAACATGTCCGAGCTCAACCAACGATCTTCCCTTCCTTCCCGAGGGCTCCCACGACGCGGAATGCGAGATCCAACTCCATACCGAGCGCCTCTGCGATATCCGTCACATAGGTGGCGGGCCGGCCCTTGAGAAACCGAAGGACCGCGGCGCGTGCTTTCGCCTCGGTCCACTCTTTGACCACCACGATACGGGCTTCCCGGAGCTCGTCCACGTAGGTTTCCACGGCCCGCTCCACGAATTCGGTCCGAGAACGCATCCGTGTGCGCCGTACGAGGTCATCAATCTCCTCAAGAAGCGCCCGAGGTAGGCGCATGGATATCGTGGGCTTGCGGTCCACCGACGAATGCATGCATTACACGCATTGCGATCCTGCTATTTGAAAGCGAGCTCTACCTGTACAATACGGGTCTCTCGAACTACCGCGGTCAGCCTCTGCCTCCCCACCTCCGCGTCCTCCTGGCGGCTGCGAACCGGCGGATTCACCCGCCCGTTCACACGATCAGGCGGACCAGGAAGATCCGATGGCCCTCCGGTCCCGCGACGAACACGACTTGATTCGCCTGCAGGAACGCGAAGAAAACCTTCGGAGCGAGAACGACATTGGGAGCCGGGTGTACCTGCGCGCCAGCCGTCATCCATTCCTCGAGGACGAGCGCATACGCGAACCCACCGATGCTCTCGTTGTCACGTAACCTCAGGGGGAGGAGGCCGTCCGTCGAATAGCCAAACCACATCCGGCCCACATCCGCGAGACGCTGATCGGTCGTCACATTGGGCGCGCCCAGTGAGCCGAGGAGTGCGAGCGCCTGGAACTCGTCCGTCGTCGTGACGTTCTGGACGCCGAACACGGCGGGCGTGTTCCAAGCCATCGGTGCCGTGGCGATCAGGGAGAGGACCAGGCCGGTCATCAGGAAGGCGCGCGCGGGGCGGAACCGAGCGAGGCCCTTCCAGCCGGCGACGAAGGCCACTGCGATGAGGACGGCGAGGGCATAATCGAGGAAATCGAACGCTCGATAAACGAGCAAGAGGCCTTCCGGGTCCAACCCGTGGAGCATTCCGAAGACGATCAGAGCGACGGGGGCGACGATCATCGAGACCATGAGGTCGTTGGCCCGGTTCGTCGTGCGTCGCGTGAGCTGGAAGCCCGCCACCCCGAAGGCCGCGAAGACCATGATGGCTGGGAGGACTTGGAAGAACGCGGGCTGCGTCGTCGCGGTCCCGACGAACAGATTCGTCGAGGCGTTCCCGAGCAACAAGGCGAATCCGAGGACCGGAGGAAGGACCGCCTTCGCCATGGGAGAGACGAGACGTCGGCCGATCCGAGACTTCGCGGGCCGTGCCGTCGATGCGAGGAGGGCGGTGAGGAGGACGACCACCGCGAGGAACAACACGAAGGCGGCAGGTGCGAGGATGTCGGAAAGAAACGGCAGGTCGACGAGGACGTAGTAGGCCCAGGCGCCGAGGGCCAACGCCGGCCCGGTGACGACATCGAGGACGAGGGCCCGCCAGGAGAAACGTCCCCGAGCGAGAGCCCGGCGGTGCGCCAGTACGACGAGGGCCGCGATCATGCCCAGGGTCAGGAACGTCGTGAGGGAGTGTAGGAAGGGGAGGAACAACAGGAAGACGACCGCGAGCGCCCGCTTCCTCGGATCCTCGCGTTCGCGGAACAGGAGGACCGCGACGGGGAACACGAGGAGGCCGATCGATTCCTTCGCGGTAGCGCTCGTCAGGAGGAGGAAGCTGCCGAAGAGCGCAATGAAAAGACCTGCGACAAACCCGCCGAGACGACGGCCGGCCGCCTTCACTCCGAGCAAATACGCGACGAGGACGGTGGTGCAAGTGAGGAACGGCAAGATCAGTTGGACATGGACCAGTGGCGAGAGGCCTCCCACCTGAGATGCGGCGGACCACAGGATCGAGAAGCCGGGCAATTTCTGATTGTAACTGTTCGTGTCGGCCGGATCGATGCGCCATGTCCCGTCCGCCGCGATGTTGCTCGAAATCCGCGCCAACGCGAACCCGTCGATGCTGAACGGAAGGGGGCTGAAGGTGAGAGGCACAAGCCTGGCGCCGAGGGCGAGGCACAGGAGAGCGGCCACGATCGCCCCGTCCGTCCTCAACCTCGCAGGATCGCCTCCAGGGATCGCGGTGGCTCGACGGCGACGTTCTCCCGGATGGACTCGGCGGGTCGGAGTCGAAGGGTTCCTCGGAGGAGCACGAGCGCCGAGCCGATCGAGACCGCGACGAGAAGGAGGACGATGAATCCCACCGTGACGAAGTCGAACACGATGGGCACTTGATGACCGAACACGACGACGTTGACCTGCGGTTGGAGGAATTTTCCCGCGAAAAAGCCGGTCAGCGCCCCGATCGTTCCCGCCAGGAGGGAGAACGGCAGCGTCTCGAGGAGGAGCCGCCGGCGCATCCAACCGTTGCTGGCACCGACCGCCCGCAGGACCCCCACCGCGGGGATGCGATCCGCGAAGGCCCTCGCCTGGACCGCATGGACGCCGAAGGCGACGAGGATCCCCAGGAGGACCGCGATGCCGTATGCGACGACGCGGACCGAGGTCGTCGCCTCTGCGACCGCGGTCGCGAGGTAGTCCCGCGGCGCGCCACCCAATCCCGTCCGCAGGATTGCGTTCGCGAGACGCTCGTCGCTGGGAGGATCGCTATGGATGTCCGCGCGGACGAGGCCGGGCCCGCTCACGTGCACGCTCGCCTGGAATCCGTCCAGGAACCGCAAGAGGGCTGCGGGATCGGGCGTCCGAACCCGGATCGAGTGATAGTTCAGCGGGCCGAGCCCCGTGAGGAAGCGGCCCATGCCGAAGTCGACGAGGAGTTCGTCATTCGCCGCCGACTCCGTCCGGAACGTCCCGGTGATCCGGAGGAACGCAATGCGAGGCACATACGCGCCCGCGACCGTCACGGTATCGCCCGTGGCGAGACCGAACCGGAGGGCGAGGTGTTCCCCGGCCAACGCGAATTCGCTGCCGGCCATCGCGCCGCTCAGGTGCGTGGCGTTCTCTAATCGCAGGAAGGCATCCGGATCGACGCCGCGGACGACGACGGGATTGCCCGCGAGGGTCGTGAGGCCCAGGATCTCCGGGCTCACGGTCTTCGCCCACTCGCTCTTGGTGATGTTGCTCGCCAGGCTCACGTTGATCGACAGAGGCCCCGTCCCCTGGGTGATCGCGTACGCGTCCCCGGCGACGATTCGGGCTGGCTCGCCCGGGAGGGCACCGAGGACCGGCCATGTGGCGCCGAGGAGGAAGGCGCACAGGACGAGGCCGGCGAACGCCCGCGGACGGATCAGGATGGGACCGCCCCCTTCGATCGCACGAGGACCGCGGCCCGTCGGGATGGCACGAGGCCGGCGAGGACCGCAGCGGCGAGGGTGACGATTAGGGTGAGGCCGACCGCGCCGAGCGGCGGCGTGAGGATCACGAGATTCGGGAAACCGAAGAGGGGGGCGAAGGAAACGACCGCGTGGGCCACCACGATCCCCAACGCGGCGCCCAGGACGGCCCCCGCGAGGGAGATCAGGACGGCCTGCGCCTCGTACACCGCCGCGACCTTCCCCGGGGTCGCTCCGAGGCTCCGCAAGGTCGCGATCTCCCGCGCCCGCGCGTGGACTTCGAGGGACATCGCCGCGTACACCAGGAGGGCGATCACGAGGCCGATGACGAGGGCGAGGAGTTGCAACGTGGCCTGGATCTGCGCGACGCCCGCGCGGACGAAGCCGACCGCGCCGACCGCATCCAGTCGTGTCAGACCCAACCGCGAAACCATCGACGGATCCAAGGTCGCGTTCGTGACGATCGCCTGGACGGATCCGCCGTGCACGAGGTCCATTCCCACAAGGAGATCCGCGCGGACGTGGGCCCACGTATCTGGGAACAGGAGAGAACGTGAGGGCGGAGGGGGCACGACCGGGAGACCCGTGAGACGGATGCCGAAGAGGCTCAGGTTGGCGACGGTCTCCACAGGGCGCTCGCTCATTTCCTGGATTCGTTCGCGCAACCCGGCGTCGAGGGAGAGGTCGCGGGCTCCCACAGGGAATGAATTCGTGGCGTTCCCCGCCAGATAATTCACGAGCGCGACGACCACGATCGGGAGCGACTCGTTATTAATCTCGAGTTCCCCGGTGTGAGCGCGGAGCGCAAGGAAATCGCCCGGGATCATGGAAAGCCGGTCGACGTCGATCTCGCTGGCGAGGAGTTCTGGTCCCCGGATGTACACAGCGGGACCGGAACCGATCCGATCGGCGACCGATCCGACGCCGTTCGCGAACCCGTCCGCGAGGCTCAGCGTGCCGACGAGGACCATGCACGCGAACGCGATCGCCCACGCGGTCGTCCGGGTGCGCCGCGTGAGGCGCGTGGCGAGCCGCAGGACCGGTCTCGGCATGCCGGGTGCGCAACGGCCTAGGCCGAATAAAGATTCGGCGGGAGGTCATCCGACTCGCGTTCGAAGAGCGTCCCAGGTGATCCATCCACGCCGCGCCGTTGGACCCGCTGGTTAGGGAATGGTCAGGCTCTGGTCACTTTCCCCAAGACCCCCGGCCCTCTTCGGGCCGTCCGTGAACCGGATGCTTGGGACAGAATCAGGTCTCGGACTCGCGACGGACGGCGCCTGGGAGACGCTGGTGGGGCTTCTCGATCGCTTCGGCCGGGCTGCCGAGGAGCACGCGGCGCGATTCGATGTCGGGATCTCGCCGAACGAGGTTCGCAAGCGGATCGGACCGATCCTCGGTGATCTCCGAAGGATCCAGCACGCTGGATGGGACGCTTTACCGGGCGGAAACACGCTCCGAGAGTGTCTCGAACGGTTGCGCGAACTCGCACCGAACACGTATCGCAAGACGGTGGCCCGGATTGCCGGCGTGTCCGTCATCCACACCCATTTTCGATCCCGGATGGCGGAGGAGGACATCCGCCGATCGATCGTGGCGAGTTCCTTGTACGAGATGACGCAGGACTTGTTGGACGACCTGCTCGACGGCGGTGGCTGGACGTTCCCCGAAGCGGTTCGACTCTACGACCGCTGCCTCCGTCCGCTCACCGACCCCACCGTCGCGATGGAAGGACTCGAGGCCGACGTTGCAGACCTCATGGGACCGGAGCAAGATGGCCTGGAACGCATCCTGGCGGAGGCGACACAGGAACTCCGAGGACTTCTGGATTCGGGTGACGAGCGAGTCCGACGACTCTTGGCCAAGGGACACGAAGCGCTAACGCGTGCCCAGGCCGCGACCATCTACTTCCGACGCGAGACGCTCGATATCGACGCAATGAGGGACATCGCCACGGGCCTTCCCTCACCGGACCCGTCCCTCCCGTGGCTCGATCGACTCGCGATCTACGCGTCATGGCCTTCGAACATCGCCCTCTTCGATGCCGGCTTCGCGTCGTCGCCCGTGTCGAACAGAGAACTGACGGCGCACGCCCGCGCATGGCTCGCCTTCGACGAGGCCATATCGTTCTTGGAACACTTCGCGGGAGCGGAAGCCGATGTACGAGAAGGAGTCGTCAACGTCGCATGCCTCCTCGCGAACCTCCCACTGGCAATCCTTGGAGAAGGCTCGTTCCGAGGATTCGCGCCGCGCGAACTCCGGTCCATCTTCGAGAAGGCGACCGAATGCCTGGTCCACGCCATCCACGAGGGGATGGCCGGCGGCGGAGCTCCGGACGACTACGGGTTCTTGGCGCTCATGATCCCGACGATCATCTTTGCGTTTTCCCGCACGCCGTCCGAACAGGCGGACACGTTCTTTCGCACGCTCGCCCCGGCGGTTCGGTCCGCGGTCGAGGACGCCCGGGAGACCTCGGAGGTCACCTCCCCGGGGTGACCGGGACTACCAAGTGACGTGGTACTCACAGCAGGAATCTCCGGCTCGGACGCACCCGGTCTTCCTGACCTGGCCATCGATGCCGCGCCAGCGGAGGATGCCCTCATAGATCCCGTGGAACACGGCGCACATCGCGGGTGTTGGCATCCAATCGAAGTGGCGGAAGACCGCCCGCCTTGGACCCGTCTCGACCTCGAGCCGACCGAAATTCCACTCCTTGGCGTAGACGACGGGCGCCCGCTCGGCCAAGGCCGTCAGGGGCATCCGTCGGGCGAGCTCCCCTTGAATCGTAGGGAAGGAGGGTCCCGCCGCGGCGAACAGGCCGCGGATGAACGAGTAGCTCCCGTCTCCGAATCGCGACTCGACGAGCTCGAGGAGCTCCGCGCACGAATCCACGGAAATCCAGGAATCCTCGCCCAGCTGCCGCGGATCGATGCTCCACGATCGGATCGCGCCCTCGAGGGCCTCGTGGCCCTTCGACTCCCGGAGGGCGGCGAGGAATCGGAGGACGCTGGACCCCCGGATCTTCGGGACGAAACCTAGATAGGGTGTCCCGCGGGCGGAGGCCGGCACGAACCGCCGATTGGAGCGGTCGAAGTAGCCCAACAAGGACGCGCCCGCCTCCGTCACCCCGTAGATCCGGCCGCGGGCTTTCGCTTCGGGATTCAGGCATTCGACGAGACCCCGCCCTCCCATCTCGCGAAGGGCTCGGCTCACATGGGTGATGCGGAGGGTCGTTTCGCGGGCGACATCCTTCGGGAACTTCGGTTTG
>VBLU01000176.1 GCA_005879065.1 Methanobacteriota archaeon | reverse complement strand
GCTTCGAGCTGGCGCGGCGTGATCGGGACGCTCGAACCCGCCGCTTCCCCCGTCCTCCGGATGTCGAGGTATTTTTTCTCGATGATCGACATGGCCTCGACCGTCATGATGGGATAGATGCGTTTCGCGTAGGCTACGTACTTACGAAGGAAGTCCGGATTCAAATGCGGTGTATACGGTTCCTCGAGGGCCTGCGATTCTTCGGTGACCAAGCCCGCTTCGCGGCGCCTCCGGATTTCGCCGACGCGATGCCCCTTCAGAATGTGCTCCGCGAGTTCCCGATCGCGGTCCGCTTGTGGCCGATCAATCATGGAGAAGATGATGTCGAAACGACTGAGCAACGCAGGCGGCAGGTCGATCTGTTCCGATATGTACTTGTGTTCGTCGAATCGGCCAAACTTCGGATTCGCGGCAGCAAGTACTGCACATCGCGATTGAAGGACGGCTGTGATGCCCGCCTTCGCGACGCTGATCCTCTGCTGTTCCATCGCCTCATGGATTGCGGACCGATCCTGCGGGTTCATCTTCTCGATTTCATCGATTGCCGCCAATCCGAGATCGGCAAGGACGAGGGCGCCGGCTTCTAAAGTCCACCGCCCCTCGCCGAACTCATCACGCACCGCGGCAGCTGTGTTGTGGACCAAGATCCCATTCGCAACGAAGGCATGCGAATCCCTTACCGAGAGGTCGAAGACGGTCCTCTCTTCGGAGGATGACTTAACTTCGATTTCCTTGACAGGTTCCCAACGAACATCACCGGAAGAAAGAAGCCGAAGGAATTCGAATCGGCTTGGAATTCTTTCAATCCTGCGTAGAATCGGCGCAAGTTCTGCAGCGATTTCGGCCGCGGTTCCGGGGTCATCTCCACCGAGAAGCTTCTCGATTCGCTGAAGAACGTGGATCGGAAGTCCGGTCGGGCGGCGACTCCGACGATAAAGAGAATCGTGGATTCGGTGCCTGGGCAGATCCAGCTCGTTGGCGAGACTGACCCCCGTATGGCGGGCAGAGCGAAGGCTCTCTCGGATTTTCTCTCGTAAGTCGGATCCCAACCGAATCCGTGTCCCCCGATACGTTCCGTTTCGATGCGCCGTCTCGAGCCCGTCGATGAGTTGAAGGAGGGCCTCTCGTGTGACCGCCTCTGCCCCACTCTCCACCGCGACGCCTCCGCCCGCGTGGCTTCCGTAGGCTTGCGCTGGACTGAGACCCAAGAGACCGCGGACATCGTGAAGATGTGGGCCGGCCCCCGAGATGAGGTCTATGTTCGAGTGTGGCCTGCGGGTCTCCATGTTCTCGAGGATTTCTTTCTTGCGAGGATGATTGAAACCGATGAGTTCGCGGAATCGAGACATGGAGTGCCAATCTCGGATGTCCAAAACGCACTGGTCGTGGCGAGTCACAATCGGCGTGCCATCGGCCCGCGTTGTACGACGTCCGGCAACTCGACGAATCCGTCGAGTGGCGTGAATACCGAAACGAAGCAAAGCGAGTTGAACGCGGTCCCCTAGGCCTTGACTCGATGTCGTTAAGGAGAGACATGAGCTCCCGCGCGTGCGGATCTGAATCGTCCCATCCGTGTCGAATAGACCGCGGAGATACGCCGTCAGGTTCTTGCTCGGACCGTTGAGTAGGATTCCGGGTAGGTCCAAACGGTGGGATTTCGGAGATGTAGGGACTCCCAGCTCCGAGAGAATCGAGGCGACGAGCCGACTGTGAAATCGGACGGTCGCGGCACGCTGGGGGGTCTGACCGGTGAAGTCCACATGGACTTCGAATAGCCGGTGGACCAAGTCGGTGTAGGTCCGAATGAGGACGGGATCGGAATTGTTGAACCGAATGGCGAAACCGCCAAGAGGCCTCTGTTCCACGCTCCCGTCGCCCGCGATGAGTCCCGCAAAATACGCAAGATCTTGATTGAGCCGCACCGGAAGGGTAATCCGATGTCCGCCGAACTGCGAGTAACTCCGAACAGATGCTGCTACGTCCTCCTCGGCGGTACCCGCGGCGAGAGCCGCTCGAAGCAACTGAGCCAGGGGGATGCCGTGACGCCCGTTCTTCCAAACGTGATAGACCGCATCTTCCGTGATCATCAGTCGAGCGGCCGCCTCGCGCAACGTTCCGTACTTGGTTTTCAGGCTGGACAGGATCGCCTGAACGATGGCCGGATCGACCTCCACGACGATTCGCGTGGTGATGCGCTGTAACAGCGACAGGGTCAGGGGCGCCTCGCCTTCCGGCACCTCCAACCGACTTGCCGTGGCAATTCGCATTCCTGGACGTACGAATTTCGCTTGAATCCAGGACTGTCCCATCGCATGGTCCACAAGGACTTTCGTCGGGGGCGTGACGGTCAGGGAGAGGCCGGACGAGGTGGCAATCCGGAGCATGTTAGCGGGAGGTGTGAGGCGCCAAACGGCCTCCAGGGGTCGCATCCCCAACCGATGGCGATCGTCGAATGTTCCCACACAACCCGTCGCCGCAGTCCTTTCTACCGGCCGCGCGTGCTCGACGCCGCGGAAATAGGGCTCAACAAGGTCCTCGACCGACTGAATTCCTCGGTCCGTCGCGATCAAGCTATCCGCGGCGACGCACAGCCCGGCCGCCGTTGCGGCCTTGCCGGTCGCGTAAATCCCACGAGGGGAGAGGCGGCTCATGTACGACAGCAGCTCGCTCTTGCCGATACCCGGATCTCCGACCATGAGCACGTGGATGTCCCCGCGGATGCGCCGCCCGTCGGGCATCACCTTCGGAACGCCGCTGAAGAGCTGCAGGGCGAGCGCTTCCTTCTCCACGTGCATCCCGTACATGGAGGGAGCGATGGACGCGGTGATCATCCGGAAGATGTCGGGACTCGCACCCATCTCGCGGATCAGCCGGGCGTCCTCTTCCGTGACCTCGATCTCCTCGAACTCGACCTGTTCCTTTTCGACCGAGTTCACGTCCATGAAGATGTCGAACAGCGTGGACTTCTCCCTGGGTCGGCCCTTCTGGACGCTTCGCAGGACGCCGTTCATGACGACCCGTTCTCCGGGCGTGATGCGTCCCGTGAGGTCGTCCTCGAGGTAGAGCGTGAGCCGTTGGGGCTCCTCGCCTCCGCGCAAGCCTTCGGGCGCCTCTTGGATTTCGAGCTTCTGCGTGTCGACGAAGAGCGAGGTCTCCGTGAGGAGCTTGAACTTCGTCGCG
>VBLU01000055.1 GCA_005879065.1 Methanobacteriota archaeon | reverse complement strand
GATTGACGTGAACTTGGGCTCGCGGCGCACCTGGAAGGTTCCGCGGGCGAACTTGGTCGGTCCCGGAGCCGCCGCGGAGTTCGTCGGCGTCGCCTTCGCGGGCAAGGGCCAGCACCAAGATGTCGGGGCCGAGATGGTCCACTTGGCGCCCCGTACCCACTCCCGGATCGTGAACCATGGAATTGTTCAGAAGGGTGGCCGCGCCACCCTCCGGTCCGGGATCCGGGTAGCCGCCGGCGCGACGGAGGTCACGTCGTCGGTCACATGGTCGTCGCTCATGCTCGATGCGGAGTCTCGGGCGCAGACGAGCCCCTCCATCGAAGTGGACGAGGCGGACGCGGAGATCGTGCAAGAAGGCACGGTGCGCAAGGTGGGCGAGGAGATGCTGTTCTACATGTCTTCGCGGGGCGTCCCCGCGGACGAAGCGACGCGGATGGTCGTCCTGGGAATCGCCTCCGAAGCGACGCGCCGTATCCCCGTCGAGTATGCGGTGGAGGTCGACCGCCTCCTCGAATTGGAGCTCGAGGGCGGCATTGGATGAGCCACACGAGAAGTCTCAAGTAGCCAGCCCGTCATGGTACGATGGAACCGGATGGCGAAGCCTGCCAAGGTGTTGTTGAACGTCCCGGCAATCAAGGCCGATTTCCCAATTCTACAGCGGAAGGTCCACGACCGCCGGCTCGTCTACCTCGACAGCGCCGCGACCTCGCAGAAGCCAAGGCAGGTCATCGACGCGACGTCGGATTTCTACGCGCGCTACAACGCGAACGTCCATCGGGCCATTTATGAACTGGGAGAAGAGGCCACCCGCGAGTACGAAGGGGCGCGCGAAAAGATCGCGGCCTTCATCCGAGCCAAGTCTCCGAACGAGATCGTGTTCACCAAATCGACTACGGAGTCCCTCAACGTCGTGGCCTACGGATACGGCTTGAAGGGGAAGCTCCAACCGGGGGACGAGATCGTCGGCACGGTGATGGAGCACCATTCGAACCACGTTCCTTGGCACTTCGTGAAGGATCACAAAGGCGCCGTCCTGAAGTACGTGGACGTGACCGACGAGGGGACGTTGCGGATGGAGCAGTACGACGAGCTCCTCACGAAGCGGACGAAGATCGTCACCGTGGCCCTCTGTTCGAACGTCCTCGGCACGATCAACCCGGTGAAGGAGATCGCGAAGAGGGCCCACGAGGTCGGGGCCGTCTGCGTCGTCGACGCCGCCCAGGCGGCGCCCCACATGTCGATCGACGTGCAAGACCTCGACGTGGACTTCCTGGCGTTCAGCGGACACAAGATGCTCGGGCCGACGGGCATCGGTGTCTTGTACGGCAAACCGGAAGCGCTCGAGGCGACGGAGCCCCTCCTCGGCGGAGGCGAGATGATCCGGGAGGTCCACCTCGGCCGGGCCTCGTGGAACGACGTGCCGTACCGCTTCGAAGGCGGGACGCCTAACATCGCCGGCGCCATCGGCCTCGGCGTTGCGGCGGACTATCTGACGAAGTTGGGCATGGATGCGGTCCGCGCCCACGAAATGGAGATCACGCAATACGCGCTCGAGAAGTTCGAGCGGCTCCAAGGGGTGAAGACATACGGTCCGAAGGACGTGAAAAAGAAGGCCGGGGTCTTGGCGTTCACGATCGACAACGCCCATCCGCACGACGTCGCCTCGATCCTCGACGTGGAGGGGATTTGCATTCGCTCCGGTCACCATTGTGCCCAGCCCTTGATGGAACGATTCGATTTGCCCGCCACCGCGCGGGCCTCCTTCTACGTCTACAACGACCTCGAGGACGTCGACGCGCTCGTCGCGGGAATCAAGCGGGTCCAAGAGGTCTTCGCCTGATGTCCGCGACGTACGACCTGTACCAGGAGCAGATCCTGGATCATTACAAACATCCGAGGAACAAGGGTCCGCTTCCGGGCGCGACCCTGAACGCGAAGGACTCGAACCCGCTTTGCGGGGACGAAGTGATCCTTCATTTGAACCTCGACGGTTCCCATCGGATCTCGGAGGTCCGGTTCGAGGGACAAGGTTGCGCGATCAGTCAGGCGAGCGCCTCGATCCTCACGACGATGTTGAAAGGACTTCCCCGGGCCGAGGTCGAAGCGTTGAACCAAGACGCGCTCCTGAAGAAACTCGGAATTCCCCTGAGCGTCGTCCGCCTGAAATGTGCCCTTCTCTCTCACCACGTGCTGAGGCTCGCCATCGGAGACAAGAAGGCGGACCGGGCCTGAGGCCTTAGGACTCCATGCCCGCGAACGGAAAAGGGCCGGAGGCCACCCGCGTCGCCGACCTGATCGGACGCACGCCGTTGTTGTCGCTGGACCGGATCGCGGCCCATGTAGCACCCGGAGTCCGGTTGTTCGCGAAGGCAGAGTGGCTTAATCCGGGCGGCAGCGTGAAGGACCGCGCGGCCCTCGGGATGCTCCGCGCCGCTCAGAAGGCGGGTCTCACCAATGACCGCACGCTACTCGATGCGACATCGGGCAACACTGGGATTGCAATCGCCATGCTCGCCGCGGCGGAGGGCTACCGAGCGACGCTGTGCGTCCCAGCGAACCTCTCGTCGGTCCGTCGGAGGATGCTGGAGGCGTATGGGGCAAAACTGATCCTCACTCCGGCTTCGGACGGAACAGACGGAGCGCAGACGGCGGCCAAGGATCTCTTGTTGAACGACCCGGAGAAATACTGGTACCTGGATCAATACAATAACGAGGCGAACTGGCGGGCCCATTTCACGTCGACCGGCCCTGAGATCTGGCGGCAGACGCGCCAGACGATTACACACTTCGTCGCGTGCCTGGGGACGACGGGGACGTTCGTCGGTGCAGGCCGGTACCTCAAAGGGATGAATCCCGAGGTCCGCCTTGTCGGCGTCCAACCGGACGGCCCTTTTCATGGAATCGAGGGCGTGAAGCACCTCGAAAGTTCCCATGTGCCAGGCATCTGGGATCCCAAGCTCCTCGACGAAATCCTTTCCGTGGCCACGGAGGATGCGCAGCGGGCGGTGCGGCGCCTCGCGCGGGAGGAGGGTCTCCTGGTCGGCACCTCGAGCGGTGCGGCGTTCGACGCCGGGCTCCGGTTGTCGGAGCGAATCAAACGAGGATGTGTCGTCCTCATGTTTCCGGATGGCGGAGAGCGCTACTTGGGTGAGCAGTATTGGCAGGAACCATGATTCGGCTCCGGGACGACGCGGTTGGAGTGATCCAAGAACATGCGATCGAAGCGTTCCCCGAGGAATGTTGCGGCTTCCTGCTTGGCTACGTCGGTGAACCGAAACGCGTGATCGAAGCCCGCCCTGGGAAGAACATCGCGACGGAAAATCGAGCCAGCCGTTACATCGTCGATCCGATCGAGATGTTGCACGTGGATGACGACGCACGGACGAAAGGCATGGACCTGATTGGCATCTACCACAGCCATCCCAACCATCCCGCCGTGCCATCCGAGTTCGACCGCTCACGCGCCGCTCCCTGGTACACCTACGTGATCCTGAGCATCGTGGACCGCGAGCCGCAAGAGGTCGCGGCTTGGCGCTTCGATGAGTCCACGAAACGGTTCGAACGGGAAGAGATGGTTCGATTGCCGATGGAGACCGATTCCCGGAAACGGCGCAGGGCAACGAAGCGTTAACCTCGTTCAAATCGGATTTCTAGGGTCTCATTCCGTCGGACGTCTTCCCTGCTTGCTTACGGTAATTCGTCGCTGGATCTCGGCGGGACGAACCTTAAGTATAACACCGTATTGGCAAAAAGGGCCATGGCGAACGTGCGGATCATCATCCCGACACCCCTTCGACAATATGCCGGGAACCGAGATGCAGTCGAGGTGGAAGCGGAGAGCGTCCACGAAGCCCTCACGGATCTCGTCGAACGTCACGATCAGCTGCGTCGCCATCTCTTCTCCGAAGACGGGCGTCTTCGGAACTTTGTGAACGTTTACGTGAACGAGGAAGACATCCGCTATTTGGAACGAGATGGGACGGCCCTGAAGGGAGGCGACACGATTTCGATCGTTCCGAGCATTGCCGGAGGTTCCTTCTCCCTGATGGATCGCCTCGCCGCGAAACGGAAGGACGTCCTCTCTCCGGGCGAGATCAAGCGCTACTCCCGTCACCTGATCCTGCCGGAAGTCGGGATGGCGGGCCAGCTGAAGTTGAAGCAGTCGTCCGCGCTGATCATCGGCGCCGGCGGTTTGGGTGTGCCCTTGACCCAATACCTGAGTGCGGCGGGGGTCGGTCGCCTCGGCATCGTGGACTTCGACGTGATCGACGAATCGAACCTGCAGCGGCAGGTGCTCTACAGCACGAAAGACGTGGGCCGAAAGAAACTTGAGGTGGCGAAAGAACGGGTCGCGCAGATCAACCCGAACGTCGACGTCCAGACGTACGAGACTCGGCTTACCTCGGACAACGCCTTGGACATCCTGAAGGACTACGACGTCGTCATCGACGGGACCGACAATTTCCCGACCCGCTACCTAGTCAACGACGCGTCCGTGTTGCTTCAAAAGCCCAACGTGTACGGCTCGATCTTCCGTTTCGAGGGACAGGCGAGCGTCTTCGACGCTCGGAAAGGACCTTGCTACCGCTGCCTGTATTCCCAACCGCCACCGCCGGGACTCGTACCGTCCTGTGCCGAGGGCGGCGTGCTCGGCGTCCTCCCGGGAATCATCGGCTCGATCCAAGCGATCGAGACACTCAAGCTGCTGCTCGGGAAAGAGGACACGCTGATCGGCCGGTTGCTTGTGTTCGACGCGCTCCAGATGAAATTTCGCGAGTTGAAACTCCGCAAGAACCCGGAATGTCCCATCTGCGGTTCGAATCCGACCATCAAAGAGCTGATTGACTACGAGGAATTCTGCGGCCTCCGCGGGCCTTCCGAGCAGGTGGGGCAGGAACTCCAGATCACCGTCGATGCCCTGAAGGAGCGACTCGACCAGCGCCACGAGGTCGTCCTGCTGGACGTTCGCGAACCGATGGAGTGGGAGATCGCCCACCTCGATCGGGCCATCTTGATGCCGGTGGGAGAGGTCCCCGGTCGGGTCAATGAGCTGAACACCGCGGATGAAATTGTCGTGTATTGTAAGACCGGAGTCCGCTCCGCCCGCATCACGAACTTCCTTCGGGAGCTGGGCTTCCGCAAGGTGAAGAACCTCGTCGGCGGCATCGACGAATGGGCGGAAAAAGTCGAACCCAAAATGCCTCGATATTGAGGCGACCAGGACGGCAAAGGCATTTTGTGCACTCGCGCTATGTCGCGGCGATGCCCCTCGATCCGGGGACCGTCCACCGTTTCGCGATGCTCGAGCGGGCGGTCAAATCGTTCGCCAAAACGGGCCGTTTCGACGAGTCGCTGAAACTGATCGAGGAATTGCTCGCGATTGCGCCCGAGGACGCGGGTCTGTCGAAGCTCAAGGCCCGCCTCGCGGCGGATCTCGTCAAGCAGGCGACCCAGGCACAGAAGATATCGGCGGCGACCGAGATCCTCGGACTCGTGGAGGCGAAACTACCATCCGCCCACTTGGGCGACGATGAGAAGGCCCTGCTCTCGAAGGCGAAGCAGAGCCTCTATTCAATGTAGCCGCACACGTTTATCCGTCGCGCGCGTTGTCGAATTTCCAATGGCGCGACAGACCGACGAGACGTACATCAAAGACATCGAGGCGATGCGCCGGGAGAAGGACTTCTTTTTCAAAGAGGAACACGAATCCCCGATTCCGCATGGGTTGCGAGACAAATTTTCCGGTCTCGCCTATTTCCCGGTCAATCCGAAGAATCGGATCCGCTCCCGGCTGGTGAGAGATTCGAACCCGCAGCGCGTCGTCCTCGCGACCTCGAAGGGCATCCCTCGGGACATGATCCGCGTCGGTGCCTTCGAGTTCGAGATCGACGGGACGAAGCAACGCCTCGCCGCATACAAGGCCGTTCCACAACCCGGCCATCACCACGAGGATCGAAGCCTCTTCGTGCCCTTCCGGGATGCGACCTCGGGGAAGGAGTCGTACGGTGCCGCACGCTACCTCGACATCGAGGAACATCCGGCGGACGAGTACATCCTCGACTTCAACGTCGCATACAATCCCTACTGCGCGTACAGCGACGACTATGTGTGTCCGTTTCCGCCGCGCGAGAATTGGCTGACCGTGCCGATTCACGCAGGCGAGAAGAACCTCTCTCTGAAGGCCTGAACCGCGCAGGGGCTCGGATTAATCGCGGCCGCCGAGCCACGCCTGACGACGCTCGCGTTTTCCCGGATCTTGTCGGGCCCTTGAAATCCTGTTCGACGACCGCGGGCCGCTCGACGAGGTCCCGAAGCGGCGATTCCAGAATCGTGCGTACGCACTCTTATCGCTACACATCCGCGCGGGGAGGGGGATTTGAACCCCCGGGCGCAGAGCGCACTGGATTAGCAATCCAGCGCCCTACCAGGCTAGGCGATCCCCGCAGCCCGTCGTCCATTGGGGTCTGTCTATAAACGCTTTCTCCGGTGACGTCATGCGAAGTCTCTTTGTACGTCGACCTCCGTCGCGGCGACCCGGATGGCCGCGGTGTTTTCGCCTACATCGCCGCCTCGCACACCTCGCCGACGGAGCTATCGGTCCCTGATTGGGATCCTCGCGGTCCAAGCGTTCGCGAATCAGATGGCAGCAAGCTTCTGGCTCGTCTACCTCGTGAGCCCTCCTCAGTCGCTCGACTTCGATGTGGCGATCCTCGTCTGGGTCATCGGATTCGGCGTGGCAGCATGCACCGTCCTATCGATTGCCCGCGGACGCCCGATCCAGGCCACGACCTCCATGGTGTCCGGCCTCGCGATCATGGTCCTGGGTCACCTGTCCTTCGCCTTTCTGCCCGCCCTCTGGGGCATGTTCCTCGGCTCCGTTTGCTTCGGCTTGTATGTCCCACTCTTCTGGCTTCCTCTGAACTCGCTCGTCGTTCGCGAAACGAATCACGCGAACCGGGCGGGCCGCCTCGCGGGGATCACCGCTACGTTTGCGATTACGGGAGTCCTCGCCCCGATCGTGGGCGGTTGGATCGCGGATCGCGCGAGTTACCGACTCGTTTTTGAACTCGCGGGCGTGGCCGTCACCGCCAATCTCCTTTTGGTCCGTTGGCTCGCCCAGTCCGACGAAACCCTGGTCTTCTCGTTGGATCTGAAACGGGTCGGCCGGCGGACGGCGCTCGCGTTCACGGGCCAGGGAGGGGTCGACGGTCTCATTTCCGCAGCTACGCCCCTCGGCTCGTTCCTGTTCACAAGCGCCTCCTTCGAACTCGGATTGTTGTTCGCCCTCTTCTCGCTCGCCGCGGGGATCGCGGCGGTCATCCTCGGGCGGGTGTCCGATCGGGTCCGCGTGCGGACCCCGTTCCTTCTGCTCGGTCCCCTTCTCTCCGTTCCCGCTTGCCTGCTTGCGTACTTGGTGAGGGACCTCGGCGCCTTCGCGTTCGCGATCGGCTGGCTCTCGATGACCTCGGCCGTCGCCCCGTCGTTCATCTACACGATCCTGATCGACCGCACGGAGAAAGAAATCCCGACCGTGACGGCCACCCGTGAACTCATCTTGAACACGAGCCGCACTCTGGCGCTCCTCGGCGGGCTTGCAGTCCTAGCGTTGGGAGGCGACGTGTACGCCTTGTATCTCCTCGTCGGCGGCGTGATTCTCCTCGAAGCGCTCGCCAAGTAATGCGGCGAAGACGCATTTTTATCTCCGGTTGGATATGGAGGCTCGTGAGCGCCGGGGGCGAGATCCGGATCACCCGCGAGCTGCGCGTTTCTCCGAGCGATCTGACGGAGCTCATTGTGAGCCTCGGCGGAGTAAAGTTCTGGATCGTCGCGATTGCGCCTCTCTACATCGGATGGGTGCTGGCCCAGCCTCCGGGCGGGCGACATCTGTTCATCGACGACCTGAGGGTCGTGCTCGGGATCATCGTGATCGGGCCCTTGCTCGGGACCTTCACGTTGCTCCTGAACGTCTACAGCGACATGGAGACGACGGACCGCGTGAATCCCCGCAAGAAATACGTCCAGGTGGTCGAACAGCTGATTGGTGAAGGACTCATGGAACGGGACACGCTCCTCCTTGCGTCCCTCGGCTTCGCCGCGACGGGCATCGTGCTCGCCGCGTACATCTCGAGGACTCTCGTCCAGTACGGTGGCGGTCCCGCCCCCGGTCCTTTCACCGCCGTCGTCGGGATCCAGGGCTTTCTCTTCTTGACCATCCTCATCATCCTCCTGTCGGTCGCATATTCGCTCCCAGGGTTCCGGTGGAAAGGCGTCGCGGGAGCGGACCTCCTCACGAACATGGTGGGTTTCGGGGTCTTGTGTCCTTTGTGCGGGTGGACGCTCCTGCGACCGATCGAGTCTGCCCCGTGGTGGTTCATCGGGACGATCGCCTTGTTCCTCGGCGCCCTCTATGCGCCGACGACGGCGTCCGATTACGCCGCTGATCGGGCTTTTGGCATCCGGACGCTAGCGGTCCGACTCGGGGTGACACGCACCCTTCTCTTAGGCTTCGTCCTGCAAGTCCTCTCCGTGGCCATCCTCGGGATCGGCTGGAGCCTACGCTCGTTCCCGTTCGATGGGCCCGCGTACGAGGGGATGACGGAACTCTGGCCTTTCCTGGCGTTGCAAGTGATCTTCTACGCGACGTTCCTCCGACGCCCGACCGTGGGTCGCATCTGGGCCTTGCTCCTGTTCCTCTCGATCCTCCAGGGGCTCGGGGTCATCCTCATGCTCTGGCGATTTGTCGGGCAGCAGACCTGGGCTCCCTAGGACTTCGCCGAACCCGGTTCGCGAAGCGCCGGGATAAGGACGATACGTACCGCACGTTCAAGCGTAAGAACGGATGGACGAAGTCTCGGAGACGCAGAAATCGCGGAGCCGACGAGGGATGCCCATGTCATGGGAGGGCGAAGAGCCAAACGGGTCGGGTTGGACCCGGAGGGAGTGGGCGAAGCTCGCGATGGCCGCGGGTGCCGCCAGCTCGATCGCGGCGTTGGCTGGCACCGTCTCGGGTCAACTGCTCCCTCCTCCCATGAAATTTGAAGGAGAGATGCGCGAGCAGATGTATTACACGAAATGGCCCACGGAGGCGTGGTGGAACTCAAGGCAAGGTCGGGTCATCCGCGTGACGGACTTCGAGGAATGGAAAGGCGCGTCGGGAGTGTGGCGCGGCTTGTTCCTCGACGGGCAATGGGTGCCTGGGACTGGTTATCCGGTCCTCGTCATCCGATTGAAATACGACGCTCCGGAATTCGTCGTTGCAACGGACCTCGCCCCTCCGGACGGGTTCTCGTTCTATTACGACGACCCGAATCAGAAGGTCCGCATCGTGGCGTTCTTCGACCGATGCGCCCACCTCTGTTGCCCTCCCGGATGGCACGTGATCACCGACACAAAACCGTATCGCGATTACCTCGTGCCGTCCCCTACGTATGCCATCTACAATCAGGATCCGATCTTTTGTGTATGCCACGGCTCCCAGTACGACCCATTGCTTCTCACGACGAACGTGCATCCGAGGAGCGG
>VBLU01000054.1 GCA_005879065.1 Methanobacteriota archaeon | reverse complement strand
TAGCCTCTGGCACGGTCTTCGGCCTTCTCGGTCCGAACGGGGCGGGCAAGACCACGATGATCAAGTTGCTCACCGGCCTCACGGACATGACGGAAGGCGATGCGACCGCCGCCGGATTCAACGTCCGCCGGGATCCGATGCACGTGAAGCAGCGAATCGGCTGGGTCGCATCCGAGGTCATCCTCGACGACGACTTCTCCGCATGGGAGAACCTCTGGCTGCAGTCGAAGCTACAGAGCCTTCCCAACTGGAAGGACCGGGCCGGAGACCTCCTCGAGTACTTCGGCCTCAAGGATCGCCGAAAGGATCGGGTCAAGACCTTCTCGACGGGCATGCGTAAGAAACTCGAGATCGCCCTCGCCTTGCTTCACCAACCCGAGGTCGTCTTCATGGACGAGCCGACGATCGGCCTCGACGCGAACACGCGGAGGATGCTATGGGACCTCATCACCGGCGTCAACAAGGAGTTCGGAATCACGGTCCTGTTGACGAGCCACTACATCGAGGAGGCCGACGCCCTCTGTGACCAGATCTCGATCATCGACCACGGGAAGATCGTGGCATCGGGAACCCCCACCGCCCTCAAGGCCCGCGTCCAATCGGACTTCGTCGAACTCGAGACGAGCGAGGCCGTGGACGAGGCCCAGCTCCGTTCGATCCCCGGCGTCTCCGAGGTCCGGAGCCAGGGGAAGGCGTGGATTCTCCGGGTCTCCGCCGCGGAGGAGGTCCTCCCGAAGATCTTCTCGACGCTCAAGACGGAGGCGATCCGACGCATCAACGTGGAGAAGCCGAGCCTCGAGACGGTCTTCCTCGACATCACAGGGAAAAGGATCGACCAGGCGGGCGCCGACGTACCGGACTACCGGAAGTTCTACGCGACCATGCGGAGGGCGAGACAATGAGCACGGAAACGACCCATGCGAGGGTCACCGGACGGACCGTGTTGTCGGAGCGACGGAGCGTGAGCCAACGGAGCCAGTTCGCGGGGCTCTACGCCCGCGAGCTCCTCCGGACGTTCCGGAATCCGTGGGTGCTCGTGATCACGTTCGTCCAACCGTTCATGTGGCTTGCGTTCTTCGGGAGCAGCTTCAGCGGCGCCTCTCCGGCCCTCGTCCAGACGATCTTCCACACGAACAGCTACATCGCGTTCCTGCTTCCGGGCGTCCTGGCGACCTCGATGTTGACCGTGGGCATGTTCGGATCCATGAGCACGATCCAGGACAAGCGCTTCGGATTCATGAAGCGCATCTTGCTGACGCCGACGACGAAATCCACCGTGTACCTGTCGAAGGTCCTCGGATCGACGAGCCGCGGGCTCATCCAGATCCCGGTCATGATCCTGGCGGCCGCGCTGTTCGGCGTCAGCTTTCAGGGAGACCCGATCATGTGGGCGGGGTGGATCCTCGGGATCTTCTTCCTCGGCCTCGGGATGTCGTCCTTCTTCCTGGCCGTGACGGCCTCAAGCACGGACTGGCAGACGCCCGGCGTGATCTCGAACTTCATCACGATGCCCCTCATGTTCGCGAGCGGCGCGCTCCTCCCGTTGGCCAATTTCCCGTCGTGGATGCAGGCGATCGCGAGCGTGAACCCGGTCTCGTTCTCGGCCCTCCTCGGCCGCGGAATCGTCGTCTTCGGTACGGTCGATTGGTCGTATCTGGGATACCTCACCCTGTTCGCGGTCGGGATGCTCGTCGTGGGAACCGCTGTGGCGAGTCGCTACCTGAAGGCCGAGTGAGGGCGGATCCTCAATCCCGCGGGCGGGGGTTCTCGGATCGCTTCATCCCCTCCCGGACCAGACGATGGACGAAGTCCGTCCCCACGGTGAACTCCCGATTGAGGGAAAGCTGGACGGAGGATACGTTCGGAAGCGTTTGGAGGACATGGGTCTTCGCGGTCAATTCGCCGAGGCTATCCGCCCGGCAGAAGAGGTACTTCATCGGCGGGCCTTGGGTCTCATGGACCAGGACGGCATCCCCGATGGCGCGTCGCAATTCGGCGAAGGAAGCGGTGCCCGCGACCACCAGATGGTAGACGACCTCACCGGAGTCTGCCAGGAACCCGAGCCGCGGCACCACATAGATCGCTTCGTCTCGGATGAGACGCGTGACGTGGTTCCGCGCGGTCTTCGGACTGAGTCCTGTTGCCACGGAGAGAACCTCGATGGGCGCACGCGGGTCGTCGATCAACGCGTCCAGGACCCGCCAGTCAAGTCCCGACAACTCGTGTTTCAATGGCGCTCGGGAGACTCCTTGCCATATCGCAGGATGACCGAGGAACTGCTCGAGGGCCGGGACCGCCTTCTCCACATCGTAGGGCCAGACCTCTACGGTCACACCGCCATCGACCTTCCACGCAACCCAGGCGACGTCGGGTCCGCCCAACGCTCGGATCGCATCGTCTCGACTCCACTCCCCGCCGAAGGAGACGAGCAGGTCCTCGCGCCCGAAGACAGCGGGGTTGATCGACACCCAATATCCGTGCAGGATCCCCCGCTCTTCGAGGCGGCGAAGCCGCTCGCGGACCGCGGGAGCGGAGAGGGACACCTTCCGGCCGAGAGCTTGGTAACTCTGCCGCGCGTTTTCATCGAGCGCGACGAGAAGCCGAAAGTCCTTGGCGTCCACACGCCGCGGATGACGCGCGGGCTCTAAAACTCCCCGAATCGAAAGTCAAGGATAACATAGTCCCAAATCCTCCGCGATCCTTCACATGGTCAGAAACGGGGGCAAGACATGAACATCGTCGTAATCGGGTCAACAGGTCGCACGGGTCGCCTCGTACTCGAAGAAGGCATCCGGCGTCGACATGCGATGACCGCGTTCACGCGTCGTCCCGACGCACTGGCCGATATCGCGGGACTGGGGATGGTAATCCGTGGAGACGGTCGAAACCTCGAGGACATCCGACGTGCAGTCCGTGGGCAAGACGCAGTGATCTCGATTGTGGCCCCGGAAGGCCGCGGACCAACGACTGTCGTCAGCGACGTGGCACGTGCCGAACTCACGGCCATGCGGGAAGCGGGCGTGCGGCGCATCGTCACCGTGAGCGTTTCCGCCATCGAAGGACGGCGCCCTTGGATCTTGATCAACTTGGTCCGCTGGATCCTTCGGAAACCATACGCCGACTTCGCCCGGATGGAACAACTGGTCGCCGCCAGCGCGCTCGATTGGACCATCGTCCGTCCTCCGTACCTTTCGAACGGACCGACGACAGGCCGCGTCCGAAGTGAGGCCGGTCGAAAGGACCTCGCGCACGGTCCCTATCACATCTCCCGCGGGGATCTCGCGGCCACGCTTCTCGATCTGGCCGAGGACTCGAATCATCTCGGAGAGGTGCTCTTAGTGAGCGAGGGGAAAGAAGGCGGTTGAATCGTGACGGTACGCGAAGCGAGCTGCTCTTCCCGTGTCCGACGTCGGAAGAACACCGGCTAGATCGGACCCAGGGCGAAGGCCACGGCCTCGTCGAGGCTCATTTTCTTCCCCGTCGCCCACGCCGCGGAGAAGGCCTTTTCATCCAACGCCTCTTGGATGGCAGCCAGCCCCTTCTCATATTCCGGCCCCTCATCCGGGTCCATCGCTAACCCCGTGGCATCGAACTGCGTCCGGGCCGCCGCGAACAACGTGGCCCCGCGCGCGGGGTTCCCCTCCGCCAACGCCACTCGCCCGAGCCACACCAGTTCGTACGGGGCGAGGTACCGGTCCCCTCGCTTGTATGCGATCTCCAGGCTCTCCCGGAGGAACGGCACGGCCTCCGTGATGTTTCCTTCGAGCACTTCCAATGCGCCGAGGTTCCCGAGCTCGACGGATACGACGTCCAGTCGTCCCAGTTCCCGGTTCAACCCGAGATTCTCCCGATAGAACTGTCTCGCTTGGCCGATGTCGCCGTCGACGCGCGCCGCCGCGGCGAGCATGTGGAGCGGGGTGACGGCGTCCGCCTTCTCGCCCCGCGTTCGGGCGATCGCCAAGCCCGCCTCACTCCACTTGCGGACCTCCTTGGTATCTCCCCGCCGGAGGGCGAGGCGGGCCATCCCGGTGTTCGCCCGCACGATCAATCGGACATAGTCGCGTTCCTTCGCGATCACCAGGCATTCCTCGAACGCACGCCGCGCAGCATCCGCATCCAGCTTCCGAAACGCGAGGATGCCCGCTCCGTACAGGGCGCGGGCCCGGGTGACGGTCCGCGCCTCCGCGCCCGGCGCGGCGAGGGATTTCGCCAGCCAGTCGCGAGCTTCGTCCGCGTGGCCCCGTTGCTCCTGGAAAAGCCAGAGGTCCGCGGCGAGCTGGAGCGCCTCGGCTCCCTTCCCATGTTTCAGGAACCAGGAAAACGCGGCCCGCAGGCCGTCGTGATCCCGTTCCAATCGGTCCATCCAGACCGCGTCGTCCGAGCCCATCAGATGCGGCTCCGCTTCCGCAGCGAGCGCGAGCAGAGTCTGGGCGCGGTGAGCCTCCCCTGTTTCCTCGGCCATTTCGGTCCCCTTTTGCGCATCGACGCATCGTTACTTCAACGTTCGTGGCATCTTACGCGTCCCACCAGAGGGTTCCCGGACCTGCGCATCCGGGAGACTCCTGCCCTCCCCAGCATGAAGCGTTAAGTGTCCGAAACGAAGTTGCCCGCTTCGAGGGATCGCGTGCGGCTCGAACACCTCTTCGACATCGAGATGAAGTACGTTGGCGAACCCGTATGGCTGGAGCTCTACGGCGGGAAAGACCTCGAAGGGTTCGGAGAAATCGAGGGCACTGTGACCGGCCCCAAACTGAGTGGGGCATTGCGATGGGCGAACCACGCGCGAAGGCGCGAGGATGGCGTGTGGTGTCCCGATCTCCACGGTGTCGTGACGACGGAGGACGGGACGAAGGTCCTGATCAACATGGAGGGTTACAACGTCGTCGAGAAGGTGCCGAGCGTCAGGAGCGCCATCACCGCCGTGTGCACGTTCGGCTCGGCTGACGCGCGGTATCGGTGGCTGAATGCGGTGATCGCGATCGTGGAAGGGGTTCGCGATCAACAGGCGAACCGGGTTCGTTTGAAAGCCTACGCGTGCGTGAACGAGGTCGCGGCCGGACCGCTCGCCCTCCTCTAGTCGACGAAATTCGCGGGCTGGATTTGCATGCTCACCGGCGCCGTGAATCGCCCCGCCATCGTGATCGACCGCGGTCGCCGCGCGATTCGCGTGGGTGGCGTCCTCCGTCGTGTCCGCGGACCTTTGGAGGCGGTGGGGCCCGATAATCGAAATCCGGGAGCGTCACGCGGGGAATGGGCTTGCCGAGGGCCCGCTCGATGGCCCGCACGTCCCCCTCATCTTCCGGCGTCACAAACGTCATCGCTTCCCCCGCCGCTTCCATCCGCGCTGTCCTCCCGACGCGATGCACGTAGTCCGTGGGGACCGTCGGCACATCGTAGTTGATCACGTGGGAGATTCCTTCGACGTCGATCCCGCGGGCCGCGACGTCCGTCGCGATGAGAACTTGGTGTCGGCCGCTCCGGAAGCCCGCAAGGGCTGTCTCCCGTTGGCTCTGACTTCGGTCCCCGTGAATCCGGGCCACGTCGAATCCCGCTTGGCTGACCTGCCGAGCGACCCGGTCCGCGCGGCGCTTCGTGCGGACGAAGACGAGGACCGACAACATGTCCTCCCGCCCGAGGAGGCGGACCAGGAGGGACGTCTTCAGGTGCTGCGGGACCGGATAGACCTCGTGCCGGATCGTCGACGGAGGCCGGTGCGGCGGCGAGACGGAGATGCGGACGGGATTGCGCATGATCGTCCGGGAAAGGGTCTCGATCTCCGAGGCCATGGTCGCGGAGAAGAGAAGGGTCTGTCGCTCCCGCGGGAGGGCGTCGACGATCCTCCGGACATCCGGGAGGAAGCCCATGTCGAGCATGCGGTCCGCTTCATCGAGGACGAGGACCTGAAGGCCGCGGAAGTCGACGTTCCGACGGGACATGTGGTCCAGGAGCCTTCCGGGGGTCGCGACCACGACGTCGACACCGGAGCGGAGGGCGTGCTCTTGCGCGGCCATGCCGACACCGCCGTAGACCGCATGGCCGCGGATCTTCGTGCCCTTCGCGAGGCCGCGGAGGGCGACCTCGATCTGGGCCGCGAGCTCACGGGTCGGCGAGAGGACGAGGGCCCGAGTGTGGCCAGGAGCTTGCTTCAGGAGGCGATGGAGGATCGGCAGAAGGAATGCGGCAGTTTTCCCGGAGCCGGTCTGGGCGGTCCCGATCACGTCGCGACCCGACAGGATCGGCGGAATCGCCTCCTTCTGAATCGGCGTCGGCGCCTCGTACCCGAGGCCGTAGACTGCTCGGAGAAGGACCGGGTCCAGACCGAGATGATCGAACGGATTCTTCGTGTGCGTCGCTTGCATCGCGTGTCCTACGGGTTCATCGGCTTAAGGATTCGGGTGCCAACGGAGGGAATTCCTCCGATCCTCCGTCCTCGGGAATGCTTAAACCAGCGGCTCCCCATGCAGAGCCTCGAGGGACGCTATGCTCTACATGACAAGTTTCAGCACGAAAGAAGGCCGGCTCAGGGAATTTCAGGACTGGGTAAAGAAGAACGAGGACGTCATCAAGAAGTCGGCGCCTCGCGGTTGGACGTATCGAGGCACCTACGGCTATGTCCTCGGTTTCGGTCGGTTCGCTGGCGCGCAGATGTGGGAGTGCAACCGGTACGGCGACTTCGACGCGTGGCGGGAACACAACGATCCCGCATGGGTTCGGATCGCGGAGGAGTTCCAGGAGTTCATGACCGAGGATGTGGGGGAGTCCGTCCTACTCCGCGAAATGAGTGACGTCAGGGTTTTCGAAACGAAGAAGCCCAAGAAGTAGTCCGTCGAGAAGCCCCCACTGACCGCGCTCTCGGTCCGGGAGACGTCTAAGATTGGAATCTCTTTCGGTGCCGGCGAATCGGGATGAGGCGAGAGGGGGCACCGCTGGGTCGGGATGGCGCCCTCGATTGCGCTCGTGGCCATCGTCCTCGCGTTCGTGAATCTGCTGACCTCCTTGTTGATCTAGATTGCCTTCAATCCGGTGGACAGCTACTTCGAGCGGCTTCGCGAAGACGAAGCCTGACGTCCCCGGTTGTCGACGATTGTCGTGCGCGAATTCCGTCACTCCCGACCGCAATGGTGCTTTTTGTCAAGGTCCCCAGCCCGCGGCCGCGGAACATTAAAGGTCCATCAACGAATCGGTTCGCGGTATGCGGGGGAGTGTACTAGGGGTACCGTTATGGCTCATCGTCATGGTCTGCGTCGTGCCGCCGATCGCCTACTCCCTGTCGCGGGCCGCCGGCGTCCCCGTGGAACTGATCCTGCCGACCGCGGTCGCGATGGAGGTCGTCTTCCTCACGCAAACGGTCCAGCAGACCCTACGCCGGGCCGAGGTCCGCCGCCATTTCGGTTTCGCCCTCTGGGAACTCCACCAGGAGATGTCCCAGCATCTGGAGACCCTCGATGACCGGTTGACCCTGGTCCGCCAGGGGGTTACAGGGGAGCCGAGTCGGGACGGGCTGCGCACCTGGGCCTCGTCCGTCGACGCCTTTCCCGACGATTCCTGGGATCGGTTCCTCACGATCGGCGGGCTGCACCGCCTCCTCGACAGCGCGCCGGATCAGGTGGCGGGGAACTTGTACCGGTATTACGACGGCGTCCGGACGTTCAACAACGAGGCGGCCCTGCGGGATCGGATGCTCGAGCGGCTCTTCACCGTCACTGGTCCGGCCACAGCCGGGATTTTCCAATCGGTGAAGTCGAGCGACAAGCGCCTCGAGTCATGGCTGAGTGAAGTGCCGCCCCGCCTAGCGATCTTGATGCGGGACATCCAGCACGTGCTCGGGGGCCTCGGTCACATGCCCGGGGTGATCGTGTCCGCGGACGACGAACGGAGGCTCCAGGCGGTCAACCAGCAGGCCAACGAGGCCTATGCCCGCTGGAGGGCGAAGCACGGCGACGTGCAACGCGCCTTGGACCAGGTCGACTGGGACATGCAGGTCCAGGACGACCTCGTGCAATGAGCTCGCCACCGCAACCTTATCCCTCACGTCTCAATGCCGTCGATCATGCTCAAGTTCGCGACGGTCGCAGTCGTTGTTCGGAATGAGAAAAGGGCCATGAAATGGTGGAAGGAGAAAATCGGCTTTCGGGTCGTGACCTCGTTCCCCCACTGGGTCACGGTCGCGCCGCGAGGTGCGAACGTCCACCTCCATCTCTGTCCGGACTCCCGCCCGGAGAAAGGGAACACCGGATTCATGTTCTCCACGCCGGACGCCGCGAAGGAGGAGGCGCGACTCCGCAAGAAGGGCGTCAAGATCACGCACCCGGTCAAGAAGGAGGACTGGGGGACGATCTTCTGGTTCGCTGACCCCGACGGGAACGAGTTCCAAGTGCTCGAATACTAGCGCCTCGATACGGCGCTGACTCGGCCCCTCCCCGCGTCCTCTTCACGGAGGCGGGATTGTGTTTTCTTCGGATTCCGCGGGCCGAGCCTCGGGTGTTTCCTCTCTCTTCCGACGTCGGGCGATTGCGATGAGGACGAGCGCGGCCACAATGACTCCGGCGAGGAATGCAACGCCGGTGTAAATCGCCGCCGACGTCGTGCTCACGCTGGTCCCTGAGGCGACGACCGCGATCGTGGCGAGAGACGATCCGCCGACGGAGTCGTTCACCCAGAGATGGACCGGGTACGTGCCGGACGCCGAATAGGCGTGGGTTGGGTTCTGTACGCTACTTACGGCTCCGTCACCGAAGACCCATGCATAGGTGAAGGGACCCGTTCCGTCCGTCACGCTCGCCGTGAAGCCGACCGATTCCCCAACCGTCGGTACGGAGTTCGAGGCCTTCGCCGTCGCGGCCGGGAGTGCGTTGACGGTGACCGAGACCGTGGTCGCGGCCGTGACCTTCACGGCGTCGGTGACGATCAGCTCGACCACGAACACGCCCGCCCGCGCATATTCGTGGGCCGGAGCAACCGCGGTGCTGGAACTCGCATCCTTGAAGTCCCAGGCGTACAGGATCGCCGCGGTGCCGGCGGTCACGGTTGATGTGAAGTGCACCGCGACCCCGATATCGGTCGCGGCGACGGACGCCTGAATGGACACGGTGGGGACCGGATTCACGATGACCGCGATGGTACGAGCGACCGATCCGCCGCCGGAATCGTTCACCCACGCGTTCACCGAGTACGTGCCCGCCGCGGCATACGAGTGGCTCGGAGTCGCGACCGTGCTCGTCATTCCGTCTCCGAAGGACCACGCGTACGCGTATCCTCCGGCGCCGCCTGCCGCGGTCGCTTCAAAGCTCACCGCCTGTCCCACGTCCGTGGCCGTCGGCGTCGCCGAAGCCGTTGCGGCGAGCACCGACGAGACGACGACCTCAACCGTGTTCGTCGCCGTCCTCCCCAAGGAATCGGTGGCTGTGACGACCACGTTGTATCGGCCCGTTCCCGTGTAGCTGTGCGTGGGTGTCGCACCGGTCCCAGTGCCGCTGTCGCCGAAGGTCCATGCGAATGTCGTCGGGCCCGCGGCGTTCGTCGTGCTCGCGGTGAAGGTGACCGGGCTGCCGGAATCGACGACGGCCAGGTCGGAGCTCGACGTGACCGTGAGCGGCGAGGATTCGGGTGCCAGGAAGAGCCACGAATCCGTTTGGAACGTCCCGAGTCCGAAGCCGTTGGGCGCCAGGTAGTCGAACATCGCCGGATCCGAATCCGGTTCGTTGGAGACGTTCGTCACGCGAACGCGATGGAACGTCTGTCCTTGATCCGTAGAGACGCTCGCGACAACGTCGATCCGATGGTCGAACGCATCGTACTGCGTCGTGTAATACGCGACGACGACCGCTCCGTTCAGGGGGTCCGTCGTGACCCAGGGCATGTCGTTGACCGCCGGCGCGGACAAGGTGGCCGGCGTGGACCAAGTCGCGCCTCCGTCTGTGGAACGGCTAAAGAGGATCGCCGAATGTCCGCAGTTGCCGGGGAAGAACGGGCCATAGAAGTTGTAGTAGCTCCCCGACGTGCACGCGGCGATCGTGAAGTACAGGTTGTTCGACGACGTGCTCGTGTCCACGGCAATCACCGGGATGCTGTCGGTCCGGAACTGTTCCGTGGCAAAGCCGACGATGGCGGTGTCGCCGGGCAACGTGGTGCCGGCGCCGTAGAAGCTCAGGACATCGTGGACCGGTCCGAAGGCCCCGCCGTTCGGGGCGGTGGAGACGACGCGGCACGAGAGCGGGCCCAGGGTCGTCGCGGTCCCGTAGTTGCACCAGGTGAAGTGGGCCGCCCCGTCGGACCCCACCGCGGGCGTCGTGAAGACGGGGTACGGATCGGTCGCGTACAACGGGGGCTGTGAGTCGCCGGCGAGCATCGTGCAAACCAAGGCCGGCGTGCACCTCGCGACCCAGCTCTCCGTGGTGCCGGTCGCCGTAAAGTGGTCCCAGGACACGTAGACGTCTCCGTAGTGCGGCGAGGTCGAGTCGCGGTCGACCGAGATGAGCTCCTTGTCCTCGAACGACCCGGCGAGGTCGGTGAGGTTCCCCGTGATGAACGTCGTGGTCCAGCAGTTGTTGGTCGTCGGCGCGGCGAACGGCGTGGTGCAGTCGACGGTCGGGTTGAAGAGGCCCGCGTTCGACACCGCAAGCTCGATCCCGTTGGCACTCGAGTTCAAGCTAATTGAAAGGGACGCGTAATAGAAATTGCCCGTCACGCCCGCGGCGACGGACGGGTCGCCGAACGAAGCGAGGAACTCCGGGAACGGCACGCCGGTCCCGTTCAGGACCACCTTCGTCATGCCGGGAATCGCGTCTCCCTTCAGGACGGTCCGGCCTCCGTCCACGGACACCGTGAAGCCGGAGACGGACTTCGTGAACCCGCTCGGACAATCGGAGGCCGGAAGGGGAGGGCCGCACAAGAAGAAGCGGAAGTCGTTGACGCCGCCCACGACGTGGTTGATGTTCGCGGGGTCGACGTCAACCGAGGTCTCCGTCTGCGGCATGTAACTCGCGTCGTTGACGAACCGGAATCCATTGACTGGGATGCTCGCGAGGTCGGGGGTCGGTGCCGGACGATTGACGCTTCCCGTCCGCGGGAGTTGCCCGAGGCCCCGATTCACCGCGGCGATCCCCATCGACGAGAGCGGGGGATGGTACTTCGAGGCAATCCCCTGATTGTAGGAGACCAGGGACGGACCGGGCGGGTTCCCGGTAGGATTCGCGCTCGGCAAGCGAACGGCCAGACCCAAGGTGGCCGCTGCCAGAGCGATGATCACGAATACGACGAGAACCGCACGCGAGCGTTGCATAGGATCTCCCCTCCCAGCCGGACGAGGATCCAAATGCGGCACGCAGGGCGACCCCCGCCCGGTTGCGGCAGGGTCTGTCGGCCTTATATCGTTGCGCCCACACCGCCGCGGGTTCCCCAAGGCCGCCGGAATTTTCGTCGCCGACGGTCTGACCCATTCCTCCAGGCTCCCGCAAGTTCGTGCCGCAACGTTCATTGGCCCCATGACGTAATCGCGAGACGGCGAATCCGATGTTGATCCGCTCGACCGACCTTGGGCAACAAGTGAGGAAGTACGTCCTCGACCATTTCCTCGAGTTTTCGGTCCCTCCCGTCGTGGAGCAGATCATGAAGCGATTCCGCCTCGACCGAGGGCAGGCGTTCGAGGTCTTTCAATGGCTCGAGGCCGCGCGCCATGTGAGGTTGGTGCCCGGGACCCAGCGAATCCTGATGGCGTTCCCTTTCTCCGCGGTCGCCACCCCGTTCGTCGTGACGCGGCGAAACCGACGGTGGTACTTCGCGAACTGCGCTTGGGATTCCGTGGCGTTCCACGCCATGCTGAACGAGGAGATCCGGATCGGATCGCAGTGCCATCATTGCGCGGAATCGATCTCGATCACCCTCGCGAACGGGCGCGCGACGGCCTCACCCCGGGAAACGCGCGTCTACCTGTCCCTCCCCGCCGCGAAATGGTGGGACGACATCCTGAACACCTGTTCGAACCACATGGTCTTCTTCCGCGGCACGTCCCACATCGACGACTGGCGATCCGCGAATCCCGCAGCGGCCGACGCGGCCCTCACGATCGAGCAAACGCACGCGCTGAGCGTGCCCCTGTACCGCGACCGCCTCAAGCTTGAGTACGTCCGGCCGTCGAAGGACGAGCTGGTGGCTCACTTCGCCGCCCTCGGGCTCACGGGCCCGTTCTGGAATCTGTGAGCCAGCCTTTGCCTGCTTCCGACCGTAGCCCCGACCATCGTCTCGCCCTCCCTTCCGAATCGCACCTGCACCTCGGCGTCGCCGAAGCACAGGCTCGATTCCGAGGGCTCCGTGCCCCTCAAAAGCGTGGGGTGAAGTCCCGGGCATTTGGAATGCCGCCTGCAGGGTAGCCCAAAGACGGCTGGACGATTCGTAGGCAACCCTTATTCCCGCCCTGCCGATTACGAAAGGGGGAGGGACCAGCCTGGCCGACGGCCAACGAGCGATCGGATTGTCGCGTTCGGGAATCAGGCCCGTGGCCCTCGCCATCCTGGTTGTATTTCTGCTCCTAGCGTTCGCCCTCCCGTATATGTTGTACAAACCGCACCCGCTCCAAGCCAGCGCGACCGGGACTCCCCGTTCCGGACCCACTCCTTTGACCGTTTCGTTCGTCGGCAATGCGAGCGGCGGAACCGGCCCCGTGAGTTTTCATTGGGACTTCGGCGACGGGACCTCCAGTTCGGAAGAATCTCCGAGCCACACCTACCGGTTCCCGGGGACGTACAACGCGACCCTCGCGGTCTCGGACTTGCGGGGAGGCCTTGTCTCGCCCGCGATTCAGATCAATTCGACGACCACCCGGTTTGATTTCCGGGACAATCTGACGACCGCGAATCCGGACCGGTTTTTGAGGGGGATCGTCCGGAGCGCCTTCATCGTTGAGGGACGCGGAAACGTGTCGACCTATTGCTCCGTCCACGTGAACAATTTCTCCGTGTACCAAGGCGATTGCACCTCCTTCAGCTACATGTACAAGGTCAAGAGATCCGCGGACACCGAGACGAGATTTGACGTCAACATCTCGGTCCGCCGCAACGCCACGGATTCGAACGTGTCCATGACATTGACGGGAGAGTTGTCATCCACCTATCAAACGACCTTCGGCGTCCACAGTGTCACCGTGGGGGTTGCCCTGGATGGGAGGCTCGATGCGGCGGGCCCCGTGGGCGTCGCGAGTCACGTGGCGTATCAATTCAACCTCACCGCGGGATCCTCGATCACCTATACCGTCGAGGTCGATGGCGGGTTATTGGTGAACATATCGGCTAACGCCACGATCACGCACAAGATCGAACAAAGGGCCACGACGATCATCCAAGGAGACTGTCGATCCGCTTCCGCCTTCACTTGGGTCCAACAATCGGACGTTCCTTCGCTCAAGGGAAAGGTCAACGTCACCCTCACGTACATCGCCTCGAATCCTGGCTCCGTGGCCCACGTCAGCCTCGAGCTGTCCGGTTCCATCCAGGTCGTTGCATCGAGGACCCAATGAGTCTTGGCGCGTCGGGGACCGCCGGTGATCGACTTCCCGGTCCCTAACGCTTCAACGTCCTGGATGCCCGGACGGACCGAATGAGTCCGAGAGCCAGGCAGCAGGCGGCACCCCCTGTAAGAGCGTTCGTCGAGGGCGGTCTTGCCCTGCCAGCGCACGAATCCACAAATACCCCTCAAATCAATCGCTTCCCGGTGGAGGGGGAGTCTTGCGAAGCAGTAGCGCCATTTTCGTAGCCGCCGCACTCGTGGCTTTCCTGTTGATCCCGACCGCGTCGGCGTCGCCGACGGTGCAATACGGGCACACGTTGGGTGGCACGGGCAACGAAGGGGGTCGCCTCATTGGCGTCGATGGATCCGGGAATGTCTACCAGTTCGGCATAACGAGTGCCTACACGGCGGGCGCATTCCTAGCGAAACGGAATCCCCAAGGGGACGTGTTGTGGCAGCGACTGATCGCCTTCGGTGGGACGTGGAGTCCCGTCGGAATGGCGGTGGCACCCGACGGCACCGTGTATTTCACGGGCCAGTTAGGAGCCAATTACAGCGAGGGCACGGTGGTCGGAAAGGTCCTCTCCGACGGCACCCTCGCATTCTCGAAATTCACAAGCGCCTTCGTCGCGCCGAACGCGATCGCGTACGACCCGGTTTCGGGCGGCGCGCTCATCACGGGGACCGTGAACTGGTCACCCCCCGCGGGCGGGATTTTCGCGGTCGACGCGAACGGGAGTTTCCGTTGGGGCTCTTTCGCGAGCGCCACTGCGGTCCCATACGATGCGGCGATCGACGGAAACGGCACCGCGTTCATCGCGACGACCCGGCTCTTGAACGGTCGATTGGATGCCGGGTTCGTCGCATTCGACGAATCCGGGACGCTCCTCCATGAAAGGCGCCTGGACCTGCCGAACGACGAATATGGGTGGTCCGTCACCCTCGGTCCCGACGGAGACCCGTACTACCTCGGCTTCTCGTACCAGAACTACGACCCCATCTCCGCCCGCTTCACGCCCGACCTGGTCCCCCAATGGACCGAATACGTCGGGAGTCCGACCCTCTACGATTACGGCTGGCGCATCGTATCCCCCGGCGACGCGACGTTCTTCGTTCAAGGGAACTATTACAATTACCAGAATGGCGAAAGTGGCAGCGTCACCTATCGAGTCGACTCGTCCGGGGCGCTCGTCGACAGCGGTCTCCTGTCCGGCCAAGGGGCCGGCGGGGCCACCCTTTCCGTCCAGGACATCGCAGTGGGACCGGACGGCAGCGTGTTCCTCTCCGGATCCAGCTACCGCTCTCCGACGCGAAACGAAACGCCCGTGAGCGACGCCCGCGTGGTAGCGATCACCGCCTCCTGGCTCACCGATTCGGCCGGCTGGCATGCCCCGTCCGTGACGCTCTCCAATCTCGCGGGCACCTTGACCGACCCGAATTTCCCCGCCGACGACTTCCGCGTCGAGGCGCGGGACCAAGCGTGGTACGGCGCTCTCACGCTTCCCGCGTCTTCCGTGCATGCGGTCGCCACCGCGAACATCACGGATCGGGACCACCGGGTCGTGGCTTTCTCGGCGAACG
>VBLU01000175.1 GCA_005879065.1 Methanobacteriota archaeon | reverse complement strand
TCGCCGCAGGCCTCCATGATCGCCGCGAGAGGGACCTCCGTCGCGCCGATGTGCTGCGTGATGCCGCCCGCTTCGCGTCCCGCGACTCCCGTGCCGCGGATGCGGTCGAGGAGGGTCGTCTTCCCATGGTCCACGTGCCCGAGGACGGACACGATGGGCTGGCGAATCGAGGCCATCGTCAGTCCAAGAAATCGAGGATATTAGAAGACTTGGGTGATTAGAAGACTTGTTGAAAGCCCCTCCGCGGACCGGGTTTGGCGGAAGCGATAAGCGGATTTAGACGGATGGAGGGTGCGGTATGGGACTCGAACCGGTGCCTGGAACTGGAGCAACCTGTGGCGTGGGTCGAAGTACTCGCCGGAGGGCGCGGTGGTCATAGGCGTGTTCTCAATAATCGTGGCGTTAAGTCTGATTGTTGCAACACTACTCTTCGGGTACGGCATCCGAGGATCCGGACTCGACCCCCGATTGACGGCCTACGTCGTCGGCTCCGGGTTCGTTCTAATGGGGGTGCTCGGGATCGCGCTGGGCATACGTCAGCATCGCTCCTGTGGTGGAAACCTGGGACCGCCGGGGAATTCCAAGACCAAATAGTCGTGCGCCTGTCTCATTCGCGAAGCCAGGCTTCGTCAATTCGCGCGTACGCTTGGATCTCGTCCGCCTTGAAGAACAGCGAGATCTCACGCTTGGCGCTCTCTGCCGAATCGGAACCGTGAATGACGTTGCGCCCGATCGTGAGGGCGAGATCCCCGCGGATCGTTCCGGGCTCCGCCTCCGCGGAATTCGTCTTGCCCATCATCCGACGGACGGAGGCCACCGCACCGTCTCCTTCGAGGACCATAGCCACCACGGGTCCCGACGTGATGTACGACATGAGTGGCTCGAAGAACGGTTTCCCCTTGTGTTCCGCGTAGTACGTCTCTCCGAGGGACCGTGTGACCCGGAGCATCTTCATCGCCACGACCTTCAGGCCGCGGCGTTCGAACCGGCCGACAATCTCTCCCGTCAGGGCCCTTTGCACGGCATCCGGTTTCAGCAGGACGAAGGTCCGCTCGGCGGCCATCACGTCCCCTTCTTCGCTTTCTTCGCCTTCGGGGCCGGGGCCTCGGCCGCTTCCTCTTCCGGCTGCTCACGCTTCCGACCCTTCACCTGGGCCCATTGTCCGTCGAGCCACGCCTTGAAGACCCGGCGTCCCTCCTGGGAGTCCTTCCACGCCGCGAACTCCGCCTTGTCCACATGGGTCACCGGTTTCGCACCGTGCTTCTTCTTCGCCCACCCGAGAATCGAAGTCCGGAAGGTGTCACTCCCGACGAACCCGGAGAAGAACCTCTCGAGCTCGCCCCTCGCCAGATCCGGCCCGAGTCGTTTGTCGATCAAATCGCCCAGATCCGCGGGGATGTCCTTCCCCTTCGGCGTCTCGATGGTCACGGTCGCGACGCCCGGGTCCACGGCGGCAGGGGCCTCCTCGGCGACGATCGCCTCCTCCGCGACCGCGCGGCCCGCCGCCCGACGGAACGCCTGCGTCCACGGAGTCCACCGCGGGACCCGACCGAGGTGCAGCATGTTCGATTGGCACTTGTGCGAGCAGAACAGGAAGACGGTCCCGTCCTTGCGGATGAACATCTTGCCCGTCCCGGGCTCGATCTCGTTGCCGCAGAAGGAACACGACCGTCGGGTGGGCATCGTCTCACCGGACCGAGAGCTTGCGCGCTTCCCGCGCCGTCTCGCGGAGCATCAGAACGTCGCCGACCTGGATGCTCCCCTTCACGTTGCGCGTGATGATGCGACCCTTGTCTCGTCCATCGAGGACGCGGACTTTCACCTGGACCGCTTCGCCGGTCATCCCCGTCCGGCCGACGACCTCGACCACTTCCGCGGGGATGCTGTCCTCGTCGGCCATCGTGTCTCCTCGTCCCTCGGAGGCCTCACGCCTTCTTCATCGCGCGAAGCTTGCCGGACAGGTCGTCGAGCACGGGCTTCGCCTTGCCCGGGTCCAGGATCGCGATGGAGGCCGTCGCCTTGCCGAGGCCCACCGCGACCCCGAGCT
>VBLU01000053.1:3514-13645 GCA_005879065.1 Methanobacteriota archaeon | reverse complement strand
CGTACCACTGGTATCCCAACGGCGAGAAAAAGATCCGTTTTCCGGCCGCCGACCTTCCCGAAGTGGAGCGCCAGGTAGCCGACCAAGGACGGTACACGATGACGGTCACTCCAGACGGGTGGAACGAGCTGCGGAACACCCCTGGGAAGCTCGAGGCCATGACGCTTGAACTCGGTCGAGACCGCGTGCGTGCATGGTTGAAGCTCATCGGCGAAAGACTGAAGCCGAAAGGGGTGTCGGTCGTCATCAACGTCGGCAACGACGACACGGATGACGTGTTGGACCTGCTGAGGGCCGAAGGACCGTCCAACATCTTGGTCCCCGAGGGCGACGTGGTCCACGCGGGCCCGTACGAGATTTTCGGCTGCGGCTACGCGAACATGACTCCGTGGCATTGCGCCCGCGACCTCGAGGAGGCAGATCTCCAAAGGGTCCTCGACCGGACCGTCGGTCGAATCGGCAATCCGAGACACACGATCCTCGACATCCACGCACCGCCCCTCGGGACAGGCCTTGACTTGGCTCCTCAACTGGACGCTCACCTCAAGCCCAAGACGGTGGGGGGACAGATCCTTCTCGAGCACGTGGGTTCGTCGTCCGTGCGCCGAGTCGTCGAGGACGTTCAGCCGGCGCTCGGCCTTTTCGGCCACATTCATGAGAGCAAGGCGATGGATGCGATCGGCCAGACGCCGATTGTCAATCCGGGGAGCACCTATTTCAGCGGACACCTTCAAGGCGTCCTCCTCGACCTGCGTGGCGGAGAGCTCGCCAGTCATCTGTTCGTGACCGGTTGAAGGACATGACCGAGGTCCGTCTGCCCGTCGAGACCTTCCTGGAGGAGACGGAGCGACTCGTCAAGGCTGGCGAGTCTCGCGGCATCCCCCTCCGGGTTTGCGGGAGCGTCGGCATTTACCACGCCATCCGTCACGATCATTTGGCCTCGAGTCTCTATGCCCTCCGGAACGGGACCGAGGCACCGCGAATCGCGTTCAAGGATCTCGATCTCGCCGCGAGGGAAAAAAACGCCGCGGCGGTCTACCGCTTGTTCGTGAAGGACTTCGGGTTTCAGGAAGATCGGGAGACGAACGCCCTTTTCGGGAGCTTCCGGAACATCTATTACCACCCCGAATTCCAGATTGACGTGTTCTACGACACCCTTCGGTTCAATCATGAGATCCCGATCAAGGACCGCCTCATGCCGGGTGTGACGTTGCCCCTCGAGGACCTGTTCCTCGGAAAGGTCCAGATCCACGCGCCTCCGCGGAAGGACCTCATCGATCTCGCTTCGTTCGCCGCCGCCGTCCCGCTCGCGAGGCTCGATGCCGGCTACCTTGCTGATTTTTTCGGAGACGATTGGGGCCTCTGGTACGATGCGGACCTCAACCTGACCGCTTCCCTGAAAACCCTGGGCACGCTCCCGGTCGACTTTTCTTCCGAGGATCGAGACCTCGTTCGAGAACGCCTCGCCGAGTACCAAGCCCTTCTCCACGTGTGCCCGAAAACACGGCGGTGGGAGAAACGTCGGGCGAAGGGCGTCAAGGAACTGTGGTACGAACCGGTGGACGAGGTCCGCTAGTGGTCCGACGCGTTCGATCGATATCGGGCCAGGGCGCACATGGCCTCATAGATCAAATTCGATGCGGCCAGCGCCGTGATCTGACCCGTGTGGTCGTATTGCGGCGCGACCTCGACGAGGTCGAACCCGACGAGGTTCGCACGGTGCAACTCCCGTACGAAATGGATCATCTCGCGGCTGGTCAAGCCGCCGGATTCCGGAGTGCCCGTTCCCGGAGCAAACGCCGGATCGAGCACGTCGATGTCGAGGGACACGTAGAGCGGGCTTGCACCGACGGACTCAAGGATCCGGTCCGTGATCGGTTGGTATCCCTGCGCATCGACATCCTCGGAGGTGAAGGTACGTTCGACGATGGCGGAATTGTTCGAGACGTCGTCGTGGGAGTAGAGGGAGCTGCGGATGCCCACCTGGAACACGTGACCGCGTCGGATGAGTCCTTCCTCATAGGCACGCTTCACCCACGTGCCGTGCGTGTACCGCTTCGTTCCCCAGTACGCCTCCCACGTGTCGAAGTGGGCGTCGAAGTGGAGTAGGCTCACGGGCTCCTTTCCTGCGGCCTTGTGCGCACGCAGGACCGGCAACGTGATCGAATGGTCTCCCCCCGCTACGAAGGGGACGACACCGGCCGCGAAGATCGGCGTGAGGGTCGACTCGATTCTCGTGAACGTGTCCTCCGTGTAGCCAGGGACCGGGTCGATGTCGCCCGCATCGACCGTGTCGAGGACTCGGAACGGGTATACGCCGGCGAACATGTTGTACGGTCGCACGAGACGGGACGCGTGCCGAATGGAGGAGGGACCTTCCCGGGCCCCGCTCCGGTACGACGTCGCATCGTCCCAGGGAATGCCCAGGAACACGCTCTTTGCGCCGACGAAGTCTCGGCGGAGCGGAAGTCGCCCGTACGTGGCGACCTGGGCGAACCGAGGCGAGGTCGAGGCGTCCGACGGTTCTGTCACGCGTCCACGACCCGGCTCAGTCCGGTGGCAGCTCCTTGAACGCCATCGAGATGTCCACGCCATGCCGCCGGAGGTGGAACGCTCGAGCCCCGAAATACCAAATCGCCCCTCCGACGAAGACGATGATGATCGTCACGTAGCTCGTCAACTGGTTTGATAAGGTGAAGCCTGCCGCTTCCCCGAGGGACTGGAGCGTAGAAACCAGGTAGGCCGCTGCCACGGTCACGACGAACGAGAGGGTCCCAACACCGACATAGCCCATCCGGTGCTTTTGCAGTCCGAGCCGGACGAGGGACAGGGACGTCAACGCGACCGTAACCATGGGCAGGAAGAAGAGGAGGAAGACGAACGGGTTGTACACCGTGGCGTAATTGTAGGCGACGAGGGGAAGGAGAATGGCTCCGATCGCGGAGATCACAAGAATTCCCGCCCAGGGCTGGTGCGTGCGCCTCGTGACGTTTCCCAACCACTTCGGAAAGAGGCGGTCGAGCGAGAAGCTGAGGGCGTAGCGGGAAAAGATGTAGAGTCCCAGGATCAGCCACAGGATGTACCATGAAACCGAGCCCAGGAACATGATTCCGAGTAGCACCGGATTGCCGCCGGCGACGAAGTTCGGGAGAGCGGTCAAACCCGAAGCGAACGGCAAGATGCGGGCATCAGAACCTCCTTCGAAAAACCAGGTGGAAAGTGCGACGGACCCGTTGAGGAAGTCCATCCCGACGACACTCTCGAAGGCGTAAACAATCGCCGCGGCGAAGGCAACCGCCAGTCCGAATGATGCCGCCATCCCGCGGGAGATGCTCTTCGACGTCCGCCGGAATTCGCCCGCGATGTAGGAAGGAGCATTCGTGAACATGTAGTAGAACGCGAATACGAGAGGGACGAGGACCAAGGTATTCGAGAAGTTTGAACCATACGGACCGAAGTTCGTCTGACCGTAGAGGGACACATCCGCATAGTAGTCGCCTGCGTAACCGCGGGAAGCCATGAACGAGTTGACCGCGTTGACGAATCCGTTGTGGCCCGCGGCGAACAGGAGGCCCAGGGCCACGATCAACCCGGCCAGCTCGAGGAACAAAAGGGCCGAGAAGATACGGAAAGCGAGTCGAGGTTTCATCACAATCCATAGGACCATCACGGCCGCCGTCAGAATCTCACCGATCACGACGATCCATGTCGTGTTCGAGGTGAGGGTGGTTCCGATGTTCGCGATTCCGGAATCACCGACGACAGAACCCCAGCTGGCGAGTCCGGGGCCTAGAGAGAAGGTAACAAACCAGTACGGCAGAATCGCCGCGTACACGATCGCGTTGAGGACCCGCGCGAGGCCGCCGACGAATCCGAGATACGGATGCAGCAAACGGGATGCGTAGACATACTCGCCCCCGGACCGAGGCATCTGGATCGCCATGATTGCGTACGCAAGGACGACCGGGATGCCCGCGAGCGCGGCGAGCAGCGTGGCCTGCATAAGGTTCGCCCCGACTACGAACAGGAGGACGATCAGGAACAGCCCATAGGCAGGCCCCGGACCGAGTGAAATCAAATTGATCGAAAACGATTCGAACGCCCCGAGTTCCTTGACAAGCCCGCTCGTCTTCCGGGCGAACACCATTTTCTCGACGGCTGCTGACGTGGACGCCTCTGCCAACTAATCACTCCTCCCGTCCCGACTCGCAGTCTCGGAGACGAACCCGCCGGACCGACGTGCGACGAAGCGGTTCGCGCCGCGGCTGGATCGGTCCAAGGCTCGGATCTACGACCTGCGGCGCGGGCATATGGGGCGGGATATTAGCCCTTTGCTCGCAGCCCATGACGCTGAATCGACCGGGTTGCGAACATCTGCGCGCCGCGCTTTTAAGAGGCGCCCCGCCGTTCCTCGTGATTCGTGAAACTAGGGCTCGTTCAGTTCACGCCCGCCTTCCGAGCGACGACGCCAAACTGGGACCGCATGGCTCGGTGGGCCGAGTCCGTGCCCGCTGACATCATTGTCTTCCCGGAGCTGGCCAGTTGCGGATACATGTACGAGAACCGGAAAGAAGCGGAGCCCTATGTCGAGGGGCTCACCGCCCTCCGACCCATCGAGAGAGTGGCCCGGTCGACGGGACGCCTAATCGTGGGCGGATTCGCGGAGCGTGCCGGTCGGACACTCTACGACTCCGCCTTCGCGGCGGGACCTTCGGGCACGACGGTCTACCGGAAGATCCACCTTTGGAACCGAGAGACGTTGATCTTCGACCCCGGGACCGAGCCGATGATCGTCGACTTCGAAGGCCATCGCATCGGCCTGGAGGTGTGTTACGACCTCCAGTTCCCCGAGCTCGCGGCCTTCCTCGCGCACCAAGGCACGGAACTCGTAGTCGCACCAACCGCCTGGGCTGAGGAAGTCCAGGGACCTCTTCACGGTCTCCACCCGTACAATCACCTAGCCATCGCGTCCGCATTCGCCCACGGGATCTTCGTCGCGGTCGTGAACCGAACCGGAGTCGAACGCGGCGCCCATTTTCCGGGCCAATCCAGCCTGACGAACCCATTTGGACAGCTCGAATCCCTCGACGACCGCGAAGGGATCCTGGTGAAGTCCCTGGATTTCTCGTTGCTCAAGACGGCCAAGCGACCGAACGCGTTCAATGACTTGGATCATGATTCGAAGCTGCGAATCTTGCCGCCTAAATGATTCGGCGACGCGGTCCTCTCCAAGACGGGAGGGAGAACACAAAACCACACCAACGACGACCTACCGTTTACGTCAAAAGCACCGATGCGGCCCACGGGTCGGATTGTGACGTCGCCGGAGATATGCCTTGATTCGTCGTCAAAGTCGGACATGCGTTGGTTCGCGCTCCTCGGAGCCATCGCCGCCTCGGTCCTGCTCGTCACATCGCTCGGCTACGGGCTGACGCTGCAAGGTTTCGCGCTGGGACGGCCGACCTCGGTGCCGCAGCGTGGAGGGACCGTACAAGCGCTGGATGACGTGCCCATTTCGCTGCTTCCCGCGAACGCGGGAACTCTCAATCCCGTCGCGGTCCTCAGTCTGCCGGAGACCGACGGAGCGGCGAACCCGGGCGCGGGCGATCAACACTCGCCTCATGGAAAAGGGCACGCCACTGGACCCATTGACGCGACGCTCCCGTCCGGCCCGGCGCAGTATCGAGCCGGCATCGGCTGGTCCGGAATCAGCGGGGCGAACAGTAGCTGTTTCCAGCCGATCATCGGAATGAGCGGGAGCCCTCTCGCATGCCTTCCGCCCGACGTGACGATGTCCGCGAGCCCGCATTACGTGGTCGAGGAAGATAACACGGCGGGCATCATTTGGACGAACACGGGACATTTCGTCAAGCGCTTCACCCTCACGAATTTCTACACCGTGCCCTCGGGGGCCGGCTGCTACCTCTCCGACCCGCAGGTCTACTTCGATAACGGAACCCAGCGGTGGTTCTCGTCGATCCTGAGCGTCACGTGCGGGGCGCTGAACACGCAACAACCGGACGTCTCGAGCCAGATCTATCTAGGCGTCTCCCAAACAAGCGACCCGTCGGCGGCCTGGTTCGAGTACGTGATCCCGAATCCCCTCCCGCTGAACCTCTCCGATCAGCCGTTCCTGGGCATGAACGATCACGTCGTTGTGATCTCCACGAACCAGTTCCCCTTCAGCGCCCTCGCCATCAACACATACACGGGCGCGTACTTCTGGGTCCTCGACAAATTGGCCCTCGAGCAAGACGGCTGCACGAATCCGGGTGGGCTCTTTTGTTCTGTCGACTACCAGGCATTCGGCCCGTACAGCGACCTGGCCTCGATCCATCCTGCCCACTCGTACGGCCCCGCTCCGACGGAATACATGGCGAGCCTGCTCCCGGTGAATCCGGGCCAAACCGGCGTCTCGACCTTGAACTTCTTCCGGGTGGAGGGCACCCCGCCGAGCGCGTCGGTGGTCATGACGAACCTCACGGTCCGGCCGACGGAAGGACCCCCGCTCGGCAATCAACCCGGCATGGACCAGTCCGTGAACACGGACGATAGCCGCATCTCGACGGGCGTGTACCAAGGGGGCGTGTCGTGGTGGGGAGCCAACGACGGCTGCACGGTCGCGGGGGAATCCGGAGTTCACGATTGCATCCGGCTCATCCAGATTGGGGCGAAGCAAGGCAAGTTCCAAGTTCGGCAGGATTTCGACTTCAACAGCGGGAACAACGAGGATGACTACTATCCGGGCATCACGCTCGATCCGTCCGGCGACCTCGCGGTCACCTATGCGTTCTCGTCGCCCACGGAATATCCGAGCGTCGCGATCTCGCTGCAGAGCGCCTCCCAGCCGGGTGCTCTCCAGACGCCTACGACGGTCGCCGTGGGGACGGACACCGAACAGGGCGGACGCTATGGGGACTTCTGCGACGCAAGTCCTTCGTATGGAAACCCGTCCGAACTCTGGTTCGCGTGCGAGTATATCATCAACTACAACGACTACGTCTGGAACACGCGCGTCCAGCAGATGTTCGTGACCGGATGAGACGACCACGCGGTCGAGCGAGCGATGACTTCCCGGGACACGCGGCCCGTTCGCCGGGCCTCCCGTCGGTGGAGATTTTCACCGTCGGAGGCCGCTCTTAACCCGCGCGTCGGAAGGAATTCGCTCAATCAGTGTCGTCGGAATCAACGGCTCGGATCGAACCGAAGAGCCCGTCCTGTTCCCCGTTCGGACCTGCGGTGAAGAACAGGGTGTCCGTGGGACCGTTGTTCGCCGCCCCGTGGCCAAACTCGAGGGCCCACAATCCGTTGATCGCAATCGGTCTCTCCTCCGAGTCCCTGAGCATACCTCGGAACGCGAAGTGGCCGTCGGGCCGCTCCTCATAGGCGTTGATTCGGCCGTCGCCAAAGTTGCCCACGAGCAGGTCGCCCCCAAAGCGCCCGAAATTCTCGGGTGCCATCGCGAGACCCCACGGTGCATTCAGGGTCCCGTGACGTGCGACGCGCGCGAGCAGATGACCCGCGGTATCGTACGCATCGACGAACCCGAAGCCGTTGCCATGGAGCTCGTCCCCCGTTGGCCCTTGCTTGGCGTACGTGACGAAGATACGGTCGCCGATCGCTTGGATCCCAAACGGCGCATAGCCCGCGGGGATTTTCTCGTCGACGAACCCTCCATCCGTCGTCACGGGAGCCCATCCGCCGTCGAAAGCATCGACGCGCGCGTTGGCGAAGTCCGTCGCATACAGCATGGGCCCGGCCGTCGTGGTCGCGATCGCAAGTCCTTTGTAAATCGCGCCCGTTCCGGAGGCATCCACCTTGACCTCGGCGACCGTCCCTGCGGTGGGAGTCCACCCTTGGATCGTCCCGGCTTCCGTTGAGAAGATGAATCGAGCCGATACGTTCGAGGGCCCCACGAGGAAGCCCGAACCGCCGTTGAAGACGAGCCCGGTGGGTCCGCCGGTGACCATCACTTCGAGCCCCAGCTTGGCTCCCGCGGCGTTGTAAAGGGTCGACAGATCCGCGTGGTTATCGGCGACCCACCACGGAGACGCGGGGCCCGCATCGAGCCCCCAGGCGTTCAGGAGGTTCGGGTCGACGACGGTGTTCGGTACACCGTTGCTCGAAACGAGCGGCGTGACCTCGTACGCACTGTCATCGGAATTCCTGTGTGCGGCTGCGACCTGGGGCGCGAGCAAGCAAGCGATGGACACCAACGCAATCACCAAGACCAGTTTCCTCCCCACACGCACCGACGCAGAAGCCCTCGCCACCGTTCTCTCCTCCCTTGGGCGCATCACCGGGTCGTTGCGTAAATAACCGTATGCCAGAATCCGGCAAGGTCCACTGGCTACTGGGGTCGGATGGATGGAGACCCTGAACCGCGAGGTCACGTCCTCAGTCGATCTCGGCGGGCGCCTTCGGAGAACCGCGAACGTTCAGGACCATGTCCCTCGCCTGCTCCTTCGACGGATAGATGCAAAACGTCATTTGAGTCCGCCATTTGTTGTTGACGGCCGCGAAAATCTCGCTGAGACCCTGGCAATCCTGCTCCGTGATGTGCACGACCCCGAGGTTCAGATCGAACTCATAGCGCGTTGGCTCCCCCCGATGGAATTTCAACGGGATCCGTCCATAGAGCTTGTACTCGAACTGTTCGAGCCGGTCCAACACGTTACGGAGGAGCTCCTTGTTCTCAAAGGGTTCGAGAGGATCGAAGTCTGGCATGTGGCCTACCTGCGCCTACAATGGGCCAAAAAGTTCACGGGAGATCTGCCCAAACCTTGCCGGCCTCGACCGTCGTCGGGTATGCGTGGACCGCGGATCGCGCGGGCGGACCGACGACCTGGCCCGTGCGGACGTCGAAACGGGACCCATGCCAAGGGCACTGCACGACGAATCCTGCGAGTCTTCCTTCGCACAGAGGCCCGCCCAGATGCGTGCAGGTATTGTCCAGGCAGTACACCTGGCCGCCCACCTTGAACAACGCATATTTCCGCCCGTGGACCTCCACGCACTTTGTGCCTTCCGCCGGAATGTCCTCCGCTGCCGCCAACCCGACCCGCATGGAATCACCTACTCTCCTCGGTCCAAAGAATTGAACCTCAGCCCCGCGTGGCCTCCCCCGGGCAATTGAGTCTTGAGGAATCGAATCGTTCGTTGCCAGGCAAGCCTGGCTGCCTGCGCATCATACGCGTCAGGTCGGTCCTTCTCGAAAAACCAGTGCGTCGTCCCGGAATATGAGTGGAACGTGACGTTCTTCCCACTTGTTGTGCGTAGGATTTTCTCGAGATCTTGCACGACGGCGGGGGACTCAAATTCGTCCGTCTCAGCGAAATGTCCGAGGAAGGCCGCTCTGATCTGGGAATAGTTCCCATCTCCCGTCCCGTAGAAGAGGACGACCGCAGCCACGTCCGCGGGGAGCTCCTGCGCCAACCAAAGGCCCCAAAATGCGCCCATGGAAAAGCCAACGACTCCGAGGCGCTTTCCCCTCACCCCCGCATGGACTTGAAGGCCTCTCACAGCGCTTTGGATCTCTCGGCCGGTTGCTTTCTGATCGAGTTTCGACATTAGATTTTCGGCTCCGTCCCGGGTCGACGCAGTTGCCCCGTGGTATAGGTCGGGAGCGAAAGCAACGAATCCAGCCGTTGCGAGCCGATCACATAGGCCTTTGAAGAAGTCGTTTAGGCCCCACCACGCATGGAGGACGAGGAGGCCTGGCCCGCTGCCCGTCTTCGGGACTGCCAGATATCCCGAGACCTTTCCGTCTTGGCTCTTGAGTTCAACCATCGTCATCTTTCACATCGCCGTGACGGGAGAGTGGCCGATTCGACACTTGAACCTACGCTTGAATGGACACCGCAGGTCGACGCCGCCAGTGAGGACCCAAAAGGAGGACGGATCGGATTCGAACACGCGGCTTCCACATTCCACTATCCGTCGTTCCTCACAATATTCCGTGAAATGCCGCAAGCCGGCGGCTCGATGGTGCGAAAGAGTCCGGATTGCTTAAGGGGCTGCCTCCCATCTGGTCGGCTTGCTCTCCACGATGGCCATCCCTTCGATCACGCGAGAGAAGGTCCTCGCGTTCCGACAACGTGCCACGTTCCTGCACAGGCGCTTACCGCCGGG
>VBLU01000053.1:0-3487 GCA_005879065.1 Methanobacteriota archaeon | reverse complement strand
GTAAAGGACGTATCGGCATCCGCCTGGAGGGATCCTCGGTTCGTTCAGGTGTGGGGTCCAAGGGGCGCCGTATATGTCGTTCCAAGTCGTGATGTGGCCGTTTTCACGCTTGGTCGGTCCCCGCGCAATCCCGTCTTGGCAACGGCGGTGAGAGCTGCCGCCGAAAAGGCGAAGCGCGCGTTCCGCAATCGACAAGCTCAGCCGGAACGCTTCGTCTCCAATCGAGCAGCGGGAGTGAATTTCCGCGAGCTGAGAATCGCATCGATGACCGGCACGCTGAGGATCGAGTGGGATGGAGCCACGACATCCTGGCGCCTTGTCGAGCCTCCGACTGAGGCGGCGGAACCCGCCCGTCTCGAGCTTGCACGTCGGTTCCTGCGGTCGGTTGGGCCTTCGACGCCCCAGGAGTTCGCGTGGTGGTCGGGCGGGTGGGCCGGATCCTATGGCGCATCCACACGCGGTGAGCTATCCGACGCGCAGCAGACGTTTCGTTCGCTCGAAAAGGAGCTCACCGAGGTTGAAGTCGCAGGTCGGAAACAGTGGGCCCTTCGGACGGACCGCGTCAGGTTGGAACGAGCGGTACCCGTCGAAACGGTGCGCCTTCTGCCGGCCGGGGACCCGTTTCTGGCGTCCGCGGACCGGGCGTTGCTCGTCCCCCAGCCACGATTTCGATCGGAATTATGGCCCAACTCGGTGTGGCCGGGTGCGCTCCTAGTGAACGGAGATCTCGTGGGTACCTGGCGTCGGCAGGTGGGCCGAGTCACGGTGCGAGGGTGGCGACCGTTGGAACCCGAAGTCAGAGAAGCATTCGAGGAGGAGGTTTCCCGGATGCCGATCGAATCAGTGACGAAGGAGGTGCGTTGGTCGACAGGCCATGGGCCCCTTTGAGTTGTGCGACGACCGCTCGTGTCCTCGAGAACGATGCCATCGCACCCTGTGTTTGGCGCTAGTCGTGCTCCGGATGGCCCTTCATCCACCGCTTCTCCTCTTCGTTGGGAGTGAGGGGATATCCGACCGACCAGAGGAACACCCGGGCGGTCGCGGGGCCCATGTGCTTGAACTTGTATTGAAGATCCTCGAGTAGCTTCCCTTCGCGCTTCCCGAAGCCGGCGATGTACCCCTTCACCGAACCGTGCTCTTTCGCCAAGTCCAAAATCGTCTTGGCGTTCTCGACCGTCGCGCGGATTTTCTTTTCGTTCCGGACGATTCCTGAATCCTCCATCAATGCCCCGATGTCGCGCTCCGATAGCCGGGCTACCTTCTCGGGTGAGAAATCACGAAATGCTTTTCGAAAGTGGGGCCACTTTTTCTCAATCATCCGCCAATTCAAGCCCGCGCTAAAGATCGCCCTGGACATCAGGTCGAGGTACCCGTGGTCATCCTTCGGGGAAACTGCTTTCCATCCTGGCATGGAACTGCGACCTTGTTCGCTCTATTTATGCCTACCTTCTTGGCGGTCCTCGCCGCCGCCTTCAGGGGGTCGCCATTCGCGCCACCTTCCGCCGCCTACTCGGGACAGCAGCGACTTTGCCTTTCACCGAAAAGTGGACCGGTTGGGATCTGAACCGCCGGCTCTACCATCGCAGTCCGATCTCAAGCCGACTTCCAGCCCGTCTACCTGTCATAAATCGATCCCCTGTGTCCTACTTTGAGGACGAGAATTCGCAGGAGATTCTGCTGAATGTCGAGGATTACGCGATAGTCCCCGACTCGAAGGCGATGATAAGGGGAGCTCACGAGCCTTTGGACAAGTCGATGGGGATTGTCCGCGAGTTCTCCGACCTTGTTGAAGATCCGGCGGGCGACTGTTCGATCGAGCTTCCTCAGTTGGCGAATGGCCGGTTCGGACCAGATGATCTCGAAGGCCATCAGAAACCCAGTTCATCCTTCAGTTGCTGATGGGTTCGGTATTTGCCCGCCTTGATATCGCGGACAGCCTGCTCAATTTCCCTCTTGGTTTGTTCGTTCAGCTCTTGGAGATCCTCGAGGAGCCTCTCGAGGACGTCCTCGTAGGTCTCACGGGGGTGCAGCTTCATCCCTTCGAGGGTTTTCTTCATTTCGTGGCTGAGCTGGATGGTAGTTGCGGCCACGAAACAGACAGGGGCACGCACCTACTTATGGGTTCCTATAGCATGCAATAGGCCGGTATGGACCGAGGGAAAGTGGACCGGGTGGGATTTGAACCCACGGCCTCTACCATGCCAAGATAGCGATCTTCCAGCTGATCTACCGGCCCGCCCGCCGTCGATGCGGGACTCGCGATTAAAGCCTTGTCCTCAGAGACGACGCGGATTCACGTGGATCCAGACCGGCATTGCGGGCCGGTGGTCGAATGCGCTCGACGGTGACACCTCTCCGCGACGGGCGTACCAAAACGGGCGGCTGGAGGGGCGGTGGATGCGACATGGGCCGCTTCGGGGAGGTTCATCGGAAGTTCCCCCCATTGCGCACGAATTCCAGCTTCGTTCTCATCGGCTCGGTCAGGGTATGCGGGCGGGGTCTGGGATTCCCCCGAAAGGTATACCATTCCGGAATTCGGTGGATTTTCCCCGACGTCAGACTCACGCATTTGCATCCCATCGCCCCGGATGAATAATCGACGGAGCGCTCATGAACTGCACACATGGTGATGCCCAGAACCCGAACCGAGCGCAGGCGCATCCCTTCATCTGCACGAGGGCGTCTTGCGCAGGGCCTTGTGCTCTATCGGTCTAGGAGACCGGGCCTGCAAAGGTGAGGGCCAGGCTCTCATCGGTCCGCTGGACTCTTGGCCGAATACCGAACAGGCTGTCGAGGGCGGCGGTCATGAAGGCTTCGAGGTAAATGGACCACTTCTCTCCGAGCGGATGGACCAGGATCAACACGTGCTCGCCGGTCTCATGATGTTCGAGTTGGAACTGGGTCGCGAATCGTGCGTAGTTTTCGACGAACGAAATGAAGTGGTCCAAGGTGACGGTCGTCCAACGAAGCAGGATGTATTCGCGGGCCTCCGAGGGACCCTGCTCTCGCCCGATCGCAGCGATTTCTTCGTCGGAGAGCTTGGCGAGCATCGCACGGAAGAAGCGGTGCCGGACGGTCATGAAGCCGATTTTCGCTTCGAGGCGGTCCCACTCGGTATACTGCATGAATTGGCGGTTCGCGAGACTGTTGAGGGTGAACCCCTCGTCCACCGAGTCGCGGCGCACCGATTCCATCAGGGAAGCATCAAGCCGGAACGTAAGGTTCTCATGTTGCTTTCGGCCGGACTTGGGTTTCGGCACAAGGGCCTACTAGCCTATCCTCCAAACGACCCGCCTAGTCCACGCCCGCCCGAGGAGAGGGCAATAGTCAACCACGCTACGGGGGATTAATGCTTGCACGAGGACAGAGGGTACACTTAGGTGCAATCAACATGGGATGGGACTTCGGGATGGACGACTTGGAGACACGGCAGTGGTGACTGGCACGGGACATCGGATCGCGCTGATGGAGGAGCCCAACCGCCGGT
>VBLU01000146.1 GCA_005879065.1 Methanobacteriota archaeon | reverse complement strand
CGTGCGATGGAAATCGACCTCGGTACCGTTCTGGTCCTTGAAGACGATCGGACCCCGGTCGAAGTAACTTCTCTTCAGTTCGAGGGTGCCGTCGCGGGTGATCGCGAACATCGGCGAGGCCCAGGAAAAGGCGAAGAGTCCCCCCGGTCGGAGCACGCGCCGAATCTCGGCGAACGTCCGTCGGATGTCCTCGACAAACCCGAGAGCATATGCCGAGAACGCGATATCGAAGCTCGCATCAGGCAACATGGAAAGATTTTCGACGTTCGATTTGATGAATCGGACTCGGACTTTCTTCGATTTCGCAAAGGCCCGTGCATGGGCGAGCTGTGCGGACGAGAAGTCGACTCCCGTGACCCGGGCTCCTCGTTCGGCGAGGTGTACAGCGGACTGCCCGCCGCCGCAGGCAATCTCCAGAACGTCCTTTCCCGCAACGTCGGAGCCGAGGATCTTCAACTCCCGTTCAGGAGGCATGGACGGCCCCCACAGCACGTCGTCCTCGAGCTCGCCGCGGTGGCTCTTCTGGTAGGCGCGACTCGTCGTGTTCCAGTTCTCGCGGTTCGCCCATGTATGCGGAGACTGCGGGCTCACGGTGAGGCGATGGATGGCGGTGTCTTAGCCTTGAGCCTGGTGCGAGCGGCCTTGTGTTGGATTTCGGATCTAGACGAGCTTCGCGCTCATCGTGATCTGCGTGTTCAAGAGGCGGGAGATGGGGCAGGTCTTCTTGGCCGTCTCGGCGGCGGTCTGGAACTTCGCGGGATCCGCGCCGGGGACCTTCGCGGTGGCGTCCAGGTGAATGGACTTCACCGACCACCCTGCGTCGGCCTTGTCGAAGTCCAGGGTCGCCTTCACCTCGATCAGGTCGGGTCGGTATCCCGCCTTCCCGAGTTCGCTGGAGAAGGCCATCGCGAAACAGCTCGCGTGCGCCGCGGCGACCAGCTCCTCGGGATTCGTCCCCGGTTCGTTCTCGAACCGCATCGCGAAGCCGTACGCCACGGTCCTCAGGGCGCCGCTCGCGGTCGACACCGTGCCCTTTCCGTCCTTCAGGCCACCTCTCCATTGGGCGCTCGCACGCCGTTGCATAGGATCCCCGCGGCGGGAAACGCCCGGGCGCCTTAATGTTTCCTCATCGATCCCGCTGGCGAATGACGAGATGGGAATCGCCAAACTCGTGCCAAAGGTACCCCGCACGGATCGCTTCCGCATAGGCGTCCCGGACCCTGTCGATCCCCATGAAGGCCGTGAGCAACGCGAGATGGCTCGTCACCGGATCATGGAACCCCGTGAGCAGGCCGTCGACCGAGCGAACCCCGCTGTCCGGATTCACGAAGAGCCGGGTGAAGCCCGTGCGGGGCCGCAACCCTTCAGGGGTCCATGCGGATTCCAAGGCCCTTACAACCGTGGTCCCGACCGCGATCACTCGATCCCCGTTCATGTGCGTGCGGTTCACCGCCTCCGCGGTGTCGGCTGAGATGGCGAAAGGTTCCGGGTACATCGCCTGCGCCTCGACGGTGTCCGTCTCGATCTCGAGGCTCGAGACGCCGGTATGGAGCAGGATGGGCGCGATGCGGACGCCCGCCTGTTCGAGCTGCTCCCGGATTCGGGGGGTGATCGGCCGGGCCGCGGAGGGCATCTCGGCACTCCCGGGTACGCGGGAGAACAGGGTCTGATACGTCTCCATGGGCCAGGCGTCCGTGTAGCCGTAGTGGATCGGCCCCCCATACTCCGCGATCATCGATTCGAAAGGCCGGTCGGCCAAGGCGAACCACAACCGCGGGATGCCCGGGTACGGCGCGAGGAGTCGTGCCGTCGCCGATCCGATCCGGAGTTCCTCGCCCGGTTCGATCGGAAGCGGGCCTGGCTTCCCTGCACTCCAGCGAGGCTCCGCAATCCAGAGGTCGGAGCGGAACCGCGTGCACAGATTCAGGAGGATCGGACCCAGGCTTCCCTCCGCGGGGAGGCTCGCGGGGATCGCCGCGCTCTCGTTCACGACCAGGAGGTCGCCGGCGCGCAGGAACCGCGGCAAGTCCACGAAGCGGGCGTGGCGGTGGCCGTCGGGCCGGGTGACGAGGAGACGGACGTCGTCGCGGGCGCGGCCACGAACCTCCGGGGGTTCGTGGGCGAAGACGCGTTCGGGTCGCTCGAAGACGAGCTCGGTGCGTCTCA
>VBLU01000145.1 GCA_005879065.1 Methanobacteriota archaeon | reverse complement strand
GGGTCGGCGGCATTGAGCCCATGGTTGGCGTGCCGCGAATCTTCTTCGGCGCGTTCGCCTGAACCACATTCTGGCTTGACACGACATAGATAGGATTGCCGCTCTGGTCGTATTCACCCTCGATTCGCAGGACCCCGGTAAGGATGACCCGTACCTTCAAGATCGTGCCATCGGTCAATTCGTAAGTGGACCACGGTTCGGCCTTCGACTCGAAATCGACTTGCTCTGCCTCCACTTGGCGCTGAGTCACCGGCGAGATGATCTTAACCATAGATGCGACACCTTGTCTCGAAGCTTAAGCGCTCCGGCGACGCGTCGCGACGGCCGCGCTCGAAATGGACACGCGAAGGTTCCCGACCTCTTCGGGATCTTCTCGTTCCAGCAACGAATACGCCCTCACACCTCTTTAAGGGGATCCATGCCGCACAGGAATTGACCAAACTCTTAAGTATATCGCGATATATCGCGATTCTATGGAAGCCGTCGTCGAACAGCCGACCACACACGATGCCCCCGTTCACCTCGAGGGCCTCGGCAAGGAGTACGGTCACTTCACCGCCCTCAAGGCCCTCGACCTGACGGTCGCGCAGGGGACCTCCCTTGGCTTCCTCGGTCCGAATGGAGCGGGCAAGTCCACGACCATCAAGATCATGACCAACCTGATCCGGCCGTCCCGCGGTCGGGCCTCCCTCTTCGGCATCGATGTGCGGCGGGAGCCGACCCGCGCCCTCGCTCGGATCGGTGCGGTCATCGAGACCCCGGAATTCTACGGCTACCTGTCGCCCTTGGAAACCCTCGCCTATGCCGGCCGGCTCCGCGGCATGTCGTCGAAGTATCTCCACAACCGGAGCGAAGCGGTCCTCAAAGAAGTCAAGCTCACGGATTGGGCGGACCATCGGATCCAGGAGTTCTCGAAAGGGATGAAGCAGCGCCTGGCCATCGCTCAATCGCTGCTCAACGAACCGGACTTGCTCATCCTCGACGAGCCGACGTCCGGATTGGATCCCCGCGGCATGGCGGAAGTCCGCGACGTCATCAAGTCGTTGAAAGACCAAGGCCGGACGATCTTCATGAGCTCACACCTCCTCGGCGAGGTCCAGGAAGTGTGCGACGACGTCGCCCTCCTGAACCACGGGGAGCTCTTGATTCGCGGATCCGTGCGGGAACTCTCCCGCGGCGCCGACACATCGATCATCCAGGCCACGTTCCTTCACCCTGCGACGCAGGGGGACCTCGAGGCCCTGGCGGCTTTGCCCGGAGTCGGGGAGGTCAAGGCCAGCGGCGACTCCACCGTCGATCTCCGGATCTCCGGAGGCGAAGAGGGACAGGCGCGCGTCCTCGAGGCGATGATCGGCCGCGGGCTGAAGGTCATCACATACCGGCCTCTCGGTTCCTCGCTGGAACAACTCTATCTAGACCGCATCCAGGAGTCGGATCGCCTGTGACGCCGAGCCCGTTCGCCCAGATCGTGACCGTCGCCAGTTACGAGATTCGCAAGTACATCCGCGGCCGCCGCCTCCTCGGAATGCTGATCCTCCTGGGGCTCATCGTCGGCCTGTTCGTCGGGTTGCCGCCCGCCCTCGGCATCAAGTACGCCTCCACTCCGGACGCGTTCGTCTCGACGTTCGCCACATTCTCCGGCTTGTTAGTCGTCCTCGGAGGCGTGCTGTTCGCGGCGGACTCGCTCGTGTCGGAACACGAGAAGCGGACGGGTTATTTCCTTTTCCCGAACCCAGTGCGGCGCGAGGTCCTGGTCCTCGGCAAGATCGCCGCGAGCCTGCTCGTCTGCACCGCGGTCCTGTCGCTGTACTACGGCGCCGCGGCGATCGCCGCCCTCGTCATCACCGGGTCCTTGACCTGGGACGTCGGCCTCTCGTACGTGTACACGCTCGGGTACATGACCGCGGTCGTCGGGGTCGCGTACCTCCTGTCCGCGCTGTTGAAGGGGACCGTCGCCGCGACGGTCCTGACGTTCTTCCTGTTCACCCTGATCTTCGCCATCGTCGGCGGGATCCTCCCGCGCGCGAACGTCGAGCCCTGGTTCATCCCGACCTCCGCATCGGGGATCATCGCCAATGCGCTCGGTGGAGCCGCCGTTCGGCCGGGTCCCGGAGGCGGGGATGTCGGTTTCGTCCCGGATCCCGCGACCTCCCTCCTCGTCTTCGCGGGATACGCGATCGCGGGCGGCATCCTCGCCATCCTCTTGTATCGGCGGCGCGAGCTGGCGTCATGAGTGCCCCGGAGAAGTTCGGCGGATTCTTCCATTTCTTCGGGAAGGGCGACTTCAAGGGTCTGGTCCTGCACCTGCTCGAGGAACGTCCGATGCACGGGTACGAGATCATCAAGGCGATCGAGGAACGCTACCACGGTTTTTACAAGCCGAGCGCAGGCGCCATCTATCCGGCGTTGAGGGCCCTCCTCCGGAAGGGGTACCTCTCCGTGAGCGGCGAGGAACGCCGCAAGACGTATCGGATCACCCGAGAGGGCAAGGCGTACCTGCGGAGCCGCCGCAAGGAGATCGAGCAGCGCTTCCGCGCCTTCGAATCCGCGGTCGGTCCGGAACGGGCCGCTCTGTTCCGAGAGTTCCGTGCGACCTGGAAGCTCCTAAAGACGAACATGAGCGAGGTGACCCCGAAGCAGGCGAACGAGCTCCGCCGGATCGTGGTCGAGATGCGAGAGAAGGCGCTGCGCATTCTGTCGAAGTGATGGCTGGGAAAATCCATGACCGATAATGCCATCGTCACCGAAAATCTGACGAAAG
>VBLU01000157.1 GCA_005879065.1 Methanobacteriota archaeon | reverse complement strand
GGCATGTCTACCTGGCCCAGGTCCAACTCAACTTCGACGCCCCCGCGAGTTCGACGATCTACCAGTCCCGTGCGACGGAACATCCGATGCATTTCGGCCAGATTTGCCAGGAAGGAATCGGTTGCACGACGAGCAACGGGGACCGCAGCATGGCGGACTTCTTCACGGTCACGGTCGACGCGGGCGGGGCGGCCCTGATCGTGTACGATGACACGACGAACCAGCATCACGGCGCGAGCCTCTTCGTCGCCCGCCAGGTATCCGGTCCGGGCGCCTTCGGCACCGCGATCTCGCGCCCCGTGCCGACGAATCCGGTTTCGGATCCGACCGGCGATGCGCAATCGCCGCATTACGCCCCCGTCGTGGGACCGGGACCGAACGTCCCGTCGATGGACTTCACCGCGGCCCAATTGAGCCAACCGAGCAACGGCGTCCTCCGGGTTCGGATGCGTGTGGCGAGCGCGGCGACGCTGGCACCACCGGCGGGGGCCGACGGAATCGTCTGGCTGACCCGCTGGCAGGCCCGTTCCATCGGGGACGGCGGCGAAACGAGCTACCGGATCTTCTACGTCGGCGCGAGGTCCGTCGGCGGGGCCGACCCCACGTTCTTCTCCGGCACCGGGACTTCCGCGAGTCCGAAGGGCGTGCCCGGAAACGGCTGTGTCACGAACACGCCTCAGAACTGCAAACTAATCGAGTATCCGGCGGAACACACGGAGACGGGATCGCTGAATCGCGCGACGGGGAACTTCGTCATCGACGTGCCCCGGGCCCACATCGGCCTCCCGAAGAGCGGTGACACCCTGTACAGCGTGACGGCCATCAGCTTCGCCGAGGTCTCCGGCGGTCCGCTCCTCCAAGACATCGACGGGACCCCCGCGTTCGACATGACCCTCACGAAGGGGTCCGGCGGCGGAGGGCACCACGGAACAGGCCACGGCTCGGAGAAGGATTCGTCGGGAGGCGACGCCCACTTCTCGATCGTCGCGAATGACGATCAGATCGGCAAAGTCTCCTTCGTCGACGCGTCGATGGGGATCGCCTTCGAGTCCGCGTATCTGCAATCCGTCGTCTTCGATGGCTCGACGGCCACGATCGAAGGGACCGGCTTCGTGGCGGGCGGCTTTGCCGGATTCCGGATTGTCATGCAAGACGTGGCGAACCCGGGAGTCGGAAAGGACACGTTCGCGATCCAGCTGTCGACCGGACTGACGGTGTCGGGCACGATCACGGAGGGGGAAATCGAAATCTCGTGAGAGGTCCATCCTGATCCCGATTTCGACCGAAGCGTTATCAACCGATACCCGCTCCCGCCCTCGAGCAACATGACCTCCGACCCATTCCAGGCATTCAAGGCGATGCAGCGGGAGAACTGGAAGACGTTCGCGCCGCTCGCCATGACGACGACCCCGAGTGCCGCGAAGCTCGTGCACTTCGCGGGCGTGCGACCGAATCAACGGGTGCTCGATGTAGGATGCGGGACGGGCGTGGTGGCAATCACCGCGCGTCGGGCGGGGGCCGTGGTGACCGGCTTCGACCTGACCCCGGAGCTCCTCGCGGTCGCCAAAGAGAATGCGGCGATCGCCGAACTGGACGACATCACCTGGAAGCAGGGCGATGTGGAGAGCCTTCCATTCCGCGATGGAGAGTTCGACGTCGTGCTGAGCCAATTCGCCCACATCTTCGCCCCGCGTCCGGAAGTCGCCATCAAGGAAATGTTGCGGGTCCTGAAATCGGGGGGCCGCATCGCCTTCAACACGTGGCCTCCGGAGTTGTTCATCGGTCGGATGTTCGCCCTCACGGCCTCCTACATGCCGCCGCCCGATCCGAAACCGGCACCGCCCCATCAGTGGGGAGACCCGAACATCGTCGTGCAGCGTCTGGGGACCGCCGTCCGCGATGTGACGTTCGACCGTGCCGTGCAGGTCACGCCGGCCCTGAGTCCCCAGCACTACCGCCATCTCCTCGAGCAAACGGGCGGGCCCACGGTCCGCCTGATGCAGACCCTGAAGGACGACCCCGCGCGTCTGGCCCAGTTCCGGCATCAGTACGACGAGCTCGTCAGTCAGTACTTCGACGGCAACCTCGTCCGCCAAGACTTCCTGATGACGCGAGCCACGAAGGTGTAGACAGGACCCCCTCACGGGACAACGGTCGCCTTCTGAATCGTGACCTTCGTCCGCGGGCGGTCTTGGCTGTCGGTCGGCGTCCGGGTGATGGCGTCGACGACTTCCATACCGGATACGACTCGCCCGAAGACGGGATGCTTCCGGTCGAGCCCGCGATTGTCCACGACGTTGATGAAGAACTGGCTCCCGCCGGTGTTCGGGCCTGCGTTCGCCATGGAGAGCGTGCCCCTCGCATTGCGGTTGTTCGCGGGGAGCTCGTCCTTGATCGTGTATCCAGGTCCGCCAAACCCGGTGCCCTCCGGGTCCCCGCCCTGAATCATGAAACCCGCGATCACCCGGTGAAAGATGGTCCCGTTGTAGAATCCCTTCTCCACGAGCTTGCGGAAGTTTCCGGTCGTGATTGGCATCGTGTCGTCGAGGAGCTCGATCTTCACGTCGCCCATAGTCGTCTGAAGCAGGACGGTCGTCATGCATCCCCGATTCGTACCGTGTATCTAAAGGCTCTCCGCTAGGCGACGACTGGGATCGGTTGTGAGGTCTCGAGCACGAGAAAGATGATGCCCCGGCAAACGGGGTCCATGTTTCCGCCGGGGCGGGCTACTATGATTGCCATCCAGCGGGAGCTATATGGGACCTGTCCACCGGTTCCACGGGACCTATAGAGATTCCTGAAACCGCGAGAACGCCTCAGGCACTCTCGCGATAGGCGCGTCGTAACCAACGCACGGCTTCCGCGTCGACTTCCTTCGCCGAAGTAAGGCTGATCTGGACGGGCATCGTCTCGTGAATCTTCGAGGGTTGGAGCCGTCCGCCGGGTTTCGGCCGATCTAGACGGAGGGCAAGATCGACCCGGTTTCTCGTCGTGGGCTGGACGCGGGCGAAGGTCCTCCGAGGTGACACGAGTGACACGAAGGTCTTCCGCGCTTGGATCGTGACGTTCCCGAGGCCCACGGCTGCCTCGACTACGGCATCGAAGATGGGGCGAAGCTGCGGACGGTCCGTGTACTGCCCGTCGATGAGTTCATCCGCGGTGGCGGTCATGAAATCCGGGTAACCGAACCGCTCCATGACGAGGAGCGTCTGGGCATAGCCGATCACCCCTTGTTTCG
>VBLU01000156.1 GCA_005879065.1 Methanobacteriota archaeon | reverse complement strand
GTGCAAGTCTAGTTATTCCATAGCCTCCTCGGCCGAATGGCATTTCCGTGGCCGCCTACCCCGCGTACCCCACAGCCCCGACCCCGTCTCGCCCGATCGGAGTCACGGTCTTGGCCGTCCTGACGATTCTCGTCGGAGTCCTTCTGCTTCTCCTCGGAATCGTCGTCATCGCGTTCTCGTCCCTCCTCGTCGGGGTCGGTCTCCCGCTCGGCTTCGGGTTGACCGGAAGCATCCTGGGCGCCCTCGTGCTGATCTTCGGGATCGTCTGGATTGCGGTCGGCTCCGGGCTCCTGAATCTTCGGAGCTGGGCTTGGTGGCTCGCGATCATCGTGATGGTCCTGTCGGTCGTCGGGTCGATCACGGTCCCGGTCGCCGCGATTCTCCCGGGGCTCATCCTGGTGTACCTGATCCTGGTCCGCCACCACTTCCGATGAGGGTCCGGGATCTTCCCGAGGCAGAAACCTATTTAGCGGTCCACCCTTTCGTCGCGCCGGAGACGTTTTCTTGCCGTACACTCGTTTCGAGCGAGCCCGCATCCTGGGCGCACGCGCCCTTCAAATCTCGATGGGGGCTCCTTCCCTCTTCTCGGCCGAGACCACCGCGGACCCGTTGGACATCGCGATCCGCGAGTTCGCCGCCGGAGGCGGCCCGCTGAACGTGTCGAGGTTCCGGGATGCCTTCCATTGAGGGCGCGTCGATCCGAAGCATCCTGGATAGCCGCGGGAATCCGACCATCGAGGTCGAGATTCGATCGGGTCGGGCCCTGGGGAGGGCGGCCGCGCCGAGCGGTGCCAGCACGGGGACGCACGAGCCTCCGGCTTGGCCGCGAGGAGGCGTCGATGAGGCCCTGCGGACCTTCCGAGACTCCGTTGCCCCGAGACTGAAGGGTCGCGACGTTGCGGATCAAGCGGGTCTCGACCGCACCTTGCATGAGGTCGACGGGACCGCGAACTTCGCCCGAATCGGCGCGAACGTGGCGACGGCGGCCTCGCTCGCGAACGCAAAGGCCGCGGCCAATTCCACGGGAAAGCCTCTCTACCTATATCTGAGCGGGGCTCCCCGCCCGAAATTGCCCTTCCCCTTCGGAAACGTGATCGGAGGTGGCCGTCACGCGGTCGGAGGGACGACGATCCAAGAGTACCTGGTGGTGTCGCAAGGGCCTACGGTCCAAGGGAACGTCTTCGCGAACGCCCGGGTCCATCATCTCGTTCGAGACGCCCTCACGAAGAAGATGCCCGACGTCCCGCTGGGCCGGGGGGACGAGGGCGCCTGGATCGCGCAGATCGAGGACGAGGAGGCTCTCGCCCTCTTGACCGACGTCTGTCGCGGCGTCGAACGCGACGTGGGATTCGCCGTGCGACCGGCCCTGGATCTGGCGGCGTCCGAGTTCTACCGCGACGGGAAATATCGGTACCGCGACCGGGCGCTCAGCCGCGAAGAACAAATCGATCTCGTCGATCGACTCGTCCGTGAGTACCATTTGTTCAGCGTCGAGGATCCGTTCGACGAAGAGGACTTCGGCGCCTTCGCCGAGTTGACGAAGCGCGTCGGGGCGCACTGCAAGGTGATCGGCGACGACATCTTCGTCACGAACGTGGAGCGTCTTCGTCTCGGGATTGAATCGCACGCGGGCAACGCTATCCTTATTAAGCCGAACCAAATTGGGACGCTCTCCGACACGCGCGCGGCCATTGAATTGGCCCACCGGTCCGGATATGCGACGGTCATGTCGCATCGGTCCGGCGAGACCACGGACGACACGATCGCCCACCTCGCGGTGGCCTTCGGGTGCCTCGGCATCAAGACGGGCGCGGTCGGGGGCGAGCGGATCGCGAAGTTGAACGAACTCATCCGGATCGAAGAGGAACTCCAGGCAGGCGCGTGATGCAGGAAGAGGAGCAGACCGGCGTCCAGGGGCTGTTGGTCCCCGAGGACGTATACCTGACGTCGGGCGTCCACATCGGGACGCAGCAGAAAAGCGCCGACATGAAGCCTTTCATCTACAAGGTCCGGATTGACGGGCTCTACGTCCTCGACATCAAGAAGACGGACACACGCATCCGCGAGGGCTCGAAGTTCCTCGCCCGGTTCAAACCGGAGAACATCCTCATCGTCGCCGCACGCCAGTACGGCCAGAAGCCCGCGCGACTGTTCGCGAAGCAGATTGGCGCGAAAGTCCTCGCGGGCCGGTTCGTCCCGGGCACCCTCACGAATCCGAACCTCCCGGAGTTCATCGAGCCCGAGGTGTTGGTCGTCACCGATCCGGCGGCGGACCAGCAAGCTCTCCGCGAGGCGCTGAACATCGGCATCCCGGTCGTCGCCCTGTGCGACGCGAACAACGAGACCCGCGACGTGGACCTCGTGATCCCGACGAACAACAAAGGTCGAAGGGCCCTGGCCACCGTGTATTGGCTCTTGACCCGGGAGGTCCTGAAGGTGCGCGGCTCCTTGAAATCGGACGAAGAGTTTA
>VBLU01000052.1 GCA_005879065.1 Methanobacteriota archaeon | reverse complement strand
CGGGACTCCGTTCAAGATCGTGTTCGCCGCAATCGCGTTCCTGCTCGCCATCCCCTCGGTGCCAGTCCTCGTCATTGGGCCGGAGACGGTGTTCCCGTTCACGCTCTCGATCGTCTTCGTCGTTGCGGCCGCGACATGGATTCTATGGGTCGGCGTCGCCGCGGGGACCCAGGCCGGGATCGTATCCGGACTTGCGGGCATGGTCGGACGCATCACCGCGTTCGGGGCAGTGTCCCTCAGCGAATCAGGCGCGTTCATGAGCGCCGGAGGCCTGGGATTGCTGGTCGCGGTGTCCCTTTTGTTCGTCCTGCTGGGATGGATTCCTGGAACCGCAAAGAAGGCCTGGTCGAACCCGCGCGCCGAGCTCTAGAGACCCCGCCACTTGCGCACGATCTCATTGTGGTCGAAGGCCATCCGCGGCGGGTCGTCGGGATCCACGAGGACAATCGCGGCTGCATCGCTCCCCGCCTTGAGCCGACCGCCAACTGCCTCCAGCGCGTACCCAATCGTGACGGTATGGCCGCGAGGGTCGCGACCAGGATCCGAGAACACGCCGACCAACCGAAGGACCTTCGTCTCGAGTCCCGTTTCCTCGCGGACCTCTCGGACGACCGCCTCGAGGGTCGTCTCGCCGAGCTCGACGAAACCGCCTGGAAGGGCGGGCATACCGCGAAACGGTTCGTTGCCGCGTCGGATGACAACCAGCTTCCGGTCGACCAGGACGAGGCCGTCGACCGTGACGGCAGGGTGCGACCGGTCCGTCATTCGTTCACTCGAGGGACGGCATTCGGATGTCGTGGTCTTTCGCGAAGCGGACCGCTTCCGGGTATCCGGCGTCCGCGTGTCGCACGACGCCCATTCCGGGGTCCGTCGTGAGGACCCGGCCGATCCGTCGGTCTGCATCCTCCGTCCCGTCGCACACGACGAGGGCGCCCGCATGGGTCGAGTAGCCGATCCCCACGCCTCCACCGTTGTGCACCGCGACCAGGTCCGCCCCAGCGGCGGTGTTCAGGAGGGCGTTCAGGATCGGCCAGTCGGCGATCGCGTCGGACCGATCCCGCATCCCCTCCGTCTCCCGGTAGGGAGATGCTACGGAACCGGCGTCGAGATGGTCCCGCGTGATCACAATCGGTCCGCTCAGCTCGCCGGAGGCCACCATGCGGTTGATCGCTCGTCCGAATTGGGCCCGCTCTCCGTACCCGAGCCAACATACCCGGGCCGGCAGGCCTTCCCACGGGAGGAACTTCTGGGCGAGACGGATCCAGCGGGCCAAGGTCTCGTCGTTCGGGAACTCGCGCAGCACGACGCTGTCCGTCTTGATGATGTCGTCCGGGTCTCCCGTCACCGCGACCCAGCGGAATGGACCCCGGCCTTCGGCGAACAAGGGGCGGATGTACAGAGGGACAAACCCCTGGAACGCGAACGCGTCGGCGACGCCGGCCTCACGCGCCTGTCCGCGGATGTTGTTCCCGTAATCGAAGACCACGCTTCCGGCCCGGAGGAAATCGAGCATGGCCCGGACGTGAATCGCAATCGACTCGCGGGACCGCTGCAGATATTCCTGCGGATCGCGAGTCCGAAGCTCGGCCGCGGTTTCGATGGTCAGACCCTTTGGAATATAGCCGCCAAGCGGATCGTGCGCGCTTGTCTGGTCCGTCACCACGTCCGGTCGGATCCCCCGCCGTACGAGTTCGGGATGGACCTCCGCGCAATTGCCGACCAGGCCGATCGAGAGCGGCGTCCCCCCCGATTTCGCAGCAAGGGCCATCTCGAGAGCCTCATCTAGATCGGAGACGAGCCGGTCGCAGTACTTGTTCGCCACGCGGCGGCGGATGCGGGCCTCTTCGACCTCGACGTCGAGGCAGACGCCTTCGTTCATCTTCACCGCGAGGGGCTGTGCGCCCCCCATGCCGCCCATTCCGCCCGTCAGGACGAATCGGCCCTTCAACGAGCCACCGAAATGTTTCCGGGCGCATGCGGCGAAGGTCTCGTACGTTCCCTGGACGATTCCCTGGGATCCGATGTACGACCAGCCCCCCGCGGTCATCTGACCGTACATCGTGAGGCCGAGCGCCTCGAGTTCGTGGAACGTCTCCCAGTTCGACCATTTCGGGACCAGATGCGCGTTCGCGATGAGGACCCGCGGGGCGTCTCGGTGGGTTTTGAAAACGGCCACGGGCTTGCCGCTCTGCACGATCAGGGTCTCGTCGTCGCGGAGGCTCTGGAGCGAATCGACGATGCGGTGGAACGCCTCCCAATTGCGAGCCGCCTTGCCCGTCCCTCCGTAGACGATCAGTTGGTCCGGCTTCTCCGCGTTCTCGAGGTTGTTTTCCAGCATCCGGAGGATGGCCTCTTGCCGCCAGCCCTTGCACCGCAGTTTCGGTCCGCGGGAGGCCTTGATCCGTTCCATGCAGGCGACGATACACCCTGAGCGGACTTGAGCCTTCCCACTTCGCCAGTCCCGCGACCAGGATCTTGTTTAGAGTCGTTCGGTGACGACCGCCATCGCTTCGTGGCCGATTTCGTCCGCCCGTTTCAGGAGTTGCTCGACCCGTTCCTCCGCGTTCGATCGGAAGGTCTCATCGCGAATGGACGCCAGATTCACCGCGCAATTCAGGCTCGCTCCCCGGATCGCCGATTCCGCGAGTAGGATGGCGACGGCCGCGTCGGTCGTCGCGTTGCGGTTCCCTTTCTTCACGGAGGCCTCGGCCAGCTCCAATGCCTCCACGCAGAGCTCCATGGTCTCCAGCGGGACATCGGTTGCCTTGCGGTAGGCGGCCTGCATGGCGTCCACCCGTGCGGCCCTTTCCTTCTCGGACGATTTCGGCAAACTCATCGCCGCGATCACGCTTTCGTAGGCGCGTGCGTCCTCGTCGATCAGGGCCTCGAGGCGTCCCTGGATGACCTTGCCTCGGTCCTCGATTTGCGCAAGTTCGGATTCGACTCCTTCGTATCCGGCCTTCCCGCGAGCGAGACCCGCGACCATACGGCTCAGGGCCGCGGACAGCGCTCCCGCGAGAGCCGAGACGCTTCCCCCTCCCGGCGTGGCAGTCGGCGCCGCGACCGCGGCGAGGAACTCTTTCACCGTCGTGTCTTTCACTCCCACAACCGGGCCTCCAGGACCTGTTCGCGATGGAACCGGGCGAGCTTGAAATATTGGGTGGCGCCCACGAGGACCGCGTCGAGCGGCACCAATCCGATGATCTCGCTCTCGACGATCTCCACGTGCTCTTTCGTCGCGAGCTCTCGGATCGCTTCGAATGCTTGGACTAACGACGTCTTGCGGTAGTCGGTCATGTTCATCGACACTTGCACAAGGCCCCGATCCGCGAGTTCAAAGCCCTTCGCTCGCACAGCAGGCAGCCCGCCGTCACTTTCTCGAATCGCCTTCGCAATCCGTTTCGCGACCGTCACGTCCTTCGTCCCGAGATTCACATTCCATGCGATCAACACGGGCCGTGCGCCGACGATACACGCACCGGCCGTCGGGTGCAATTTCGCGGGACCGAAATCTGGCCTGCGTTCCGGCTCCGTCTCGATGGCAACTTTCAGACCCTCGAATTCTCCGCGGCGCACGTCTGGGAGAGCCTTTCGATCCGGCCGCGTCGCGGCCGCCTCATAGAGGTAGACCGGTACCTGGAGCTCGTCCGCGATCCTCTTTCCGACGGACTTGGCGAGTGCGACGCAATCATCCATCGTGACCCCGCTGATTGGAACGAACGGGAGCACATCGAGGGCTCCGACCCGCGGATGCTCCCCCCGGTGGTGGTTCATATCGATTCGGGCGACGGCGGACTTGGCCCCTTGGAAGGCCGCTTCGGCGACCGCGTTGCGGTCCCCGACGAACGTGATGACGCACCGATTGTGATCCGGGTCCATTTCGGTGTCGAGAAGGCGAACACCGGGGACGGACGCGATCGATTTTGCGATGGCATCCACGACCTCTTTGCGTCGCCCCTCCGAAAAGTTCGGGACACACTCCACGATGTCTGCCATTCGTTTCTCCGGGGAAGCGCCGAAGGCCCCAATTCCTTAAAGCCTTTCTCGGGTCCCACGCGCCCCTTTGATCCCGGGATTTCGAAGCCGCCATTCGGTGGACGTCTGGTTGGACAAGGGTATAAGTAAACCGAACAGCGTGGCGCGCTCGGGTTCTCCGGAGAGGCGAGCGATGCGAGGGCGCACGCGAACAATCGTGTCCATCCTCTTGCTCGGACTGCCCCTTGTCCTCATCCTAGCGACCGTTTCCGTGATCGCGCCTCCTCCGATCGCGATGCGGACGCAAGGCCATGCTCTCGACATATCGGGTTCTCCGCTCCCTGCGGGGACGCCGATTCGTACGTTCGTTGACGGGGTCAACTACACGACGGGGCCATTCCCGAAGGACTCCATGGCAGTCCAGAATGGAATCGGATCGTTCGCCATTCTCACGGTGGGCAATTCGAAGACGCCCGCGAACGCCTCCGATACGCCCTCCGTCCAGGAAGGAGCGAATTTGGGAGACCTGGTGGTCTACGCTGCGGGCGATTTTACCAGCGCCACCGGCGTATTCCAGGAATCCTTCGTCTGGCTCCCCGAAAACGTAACGATCCGAGATCTCCATCTGGGCGCCGCTTCTTCGACGCCCGAACCGGTGAAGATCGCCGGCATTGTCACCCTGCCCGCGCAGGGCGGGAATCAATATGCCTTCGTGTGCAACCCGACGGGCTCCCCGGTGTCCCTTGCAGACTACTATCTGGAGCGCGACGCACCGGGTTCGTACCATGGGGGAAGCCTCGGCCTGACCGGGGTGGCCGCCCCCATCTCCTCCGTGCGCATCAACCTCACTTCGCCCTCCTGGCTCACGCCGACCGGGGACGCGTTGAAGCTGGTCTATCGGAATCCCAAGGGCGGAGCCGCCACCGCGGGTGGACAGGATATCGTCGTGGACCGCGTTGAATTCAACGCCACGCGCAACGGCACACTCTCCTGGGAACCTGGCAATACAATCCTAGGCGATGCGCCCGCCCCCGGTCCCGGACAAATCCTCCAACGGGACGGGAGTTGCACGGACACGAATGACCCGCGAGATTTCTCCCTCGCACTCGAGCCGGGGATCCCTGCGAGCGGGCGCCCGACTGTCGCGATCGTCCTCCCCGCCTCCGGCCAGCAGGTGCCTGCCGCCACCATGGTGACGTTCACCTGGACGATGTCAGACGATGTGTTCATCAATGCCTATCTCCACGTGTGGGCGAACGTGACGATCGGGAACGAGACGATCCCGCTCGTCGTGGACCAAACCGGTGTGACGTCGGTCACATGGACGACGAGGGACATCGTGGCGACCGATGTGATCTTTCGAGTCGATGTCCAGGACCCGTTCGGCGCCCACGCGACCGCATTCACGACGTTCTCCTTGACCCGACAATCCCCGATCGCCCTCATCGCCGCGATCCTTATCGCGGTCGTCCTCATCGTCTTCGTCGTTTTCGGATACCGTCGCGCCCGGAAGCACGAGGAAGCCTCGCCGTCTCCGCCTCCCGCGAAGCCTCCCGCGGCGCCCGCGGCCCCTCTGCCGATCGCGCCTCCGATCGGCGCCGTGCTGGCCGGCGGGGACAAGAAAGTCTGTCCGCGATGTCACACCTCTGTCAAGGTCGAAGACGTGACCTGCTTCTTCTGTGGCTACAAATTTACGGAAGAAAATGCGACGCCACCGTAACCATATTATCGCCATCGTTCCTTGGCCCCGTCATCCCATGCGGAAGGACGAGGAGTTCAGCGAGTGGTATAACGGCGTCATCGACCGCGCGGAGCTCAGCGACAAGCGCTACCCGATCAAAGGGATGAACGTCTGGCGACCGTACGGCTGGGCGATCATGAAGTTGATCGACCAGGCGATCCGGGAGGAGTTCGATTCGACCGGCCACGGCGAGGTGAACTTTCCCGTCCTGATCCCGGAAACCGAGTTCCAGAAGGAAGCCGAGCACGTCAAGGGATTTGAGGGCGATGTCCTCTGGGTCACCCGCGGCGGGCTGAACGAGCTCGACGTGAAGCTCGTGCTCCGACCCACGTCGGAGACCGCCATGTACCCGATGTTCAAGTTGTGGATCCGCAGCCACGCGGACCTTCCGCTCAAGGTGTACCAGATCGTCCCCGTCTTCCGGTACGAGACGAAGATGACCCGGAGCTTCATGCGCGTTCGGGAGATCCACTTCTTCGAGGCGCACACGGCCCACGCCAGCTTCGAGGACGCCGAGCAGCAGATCCGCGAGGACCTCCAGATGAACGAGCGGATCATGCGACTCCTGGCCCTTCCGTACCTGATCTCGCGGCGGCCGGACTGGGACAAGTTCCCAGGGGCCCACTACAGCTTGGGGGCAGACACCCTGTTGCCTTCCGGGAGGGCCGCCCAGCTCGCGACGTTCCACCACTACCGCGACAATTTCGCGAAGGTCTACGACGTCACCTATGAGACGGAGAAAGGCGAGCACCGGTTCGTCCACCAGACGACCGACGGGATGAGCGAGCGGCTCCTCGGCGCGTTGATCTCGATCCACGGCGACGAGAAGGGGCTCGTCCTCCCGCCCGCGGCCGCGCCGGTTCAGGCCGTCGTCGTCCCGATCCTCGAGAAAGGCCGTCAGGAAGAGATGCTCCTGGAGGCCCAGCGCTTGTTCCTCGAGCTCCGGGAACGGATGCGAGTGAGGCTGGACGATCGCGACATCCGGCCGGGGGAGAAGTACTACGAATGGGAGGCCCGCGGCGTCCCTCTCCGGGTCGAGCTGGGTCCCCGCGACCTGGCGAAGAACGTCATCACGGCCGTCCGCAGGGACACAGGCGAGAAGCGGGAGTTGCCGCGGGAAGGCCTCCCGGATCGTCTCCACTCCGTCCTCGACCTGATGCAGATCGCGATGTGGGACCGCGCCGAGAAACTCATGAAGGACAACACGTTCACGATCACCTCCTTAGCGGACGCGCGCGACGGCTTCAACCGGATGGGTTGGTGCGGGAAGGATTCCTGCGGGAAGGCGATCTCCGAGAAGACGGGGATGAACGTGCTGGGGACGCCGTTCTATCCGGAACCTTTCGAAGGAACCTGCATCGTCTCCGGCGAGCCGACGAAACAGGTCCTGTACGCCGCGAAGGCCTATTGAGACGGTTCCGTCGTAGCGGGCGATTCGGCGAGGATCCTTCGGGGCTTACCTCCGATAGAGGAGCATCCCGACGATTCCGAACCCGACAAGCACGACCGTCACCGCGTACGCGCCGACCCACTCCGGGCGGAGGAGGTTCCACGATCCGTACGTGGCACCCCAGATCACGTAGAACAGGACGCCCGCCGCAAAGCTGAGCGCGTAGAACCAGAACGCAATCTCGCGTGGAAAGGCGACTTCCGCCACGCTCGCGACCAAGTGAGGTCCGACTAAAAACCTTTCCCGTCACGCCTTGGGTCGCCGCTGGGGCCGGAGGGGCGCGATCGTCCGGGCGATTCGCCCGCGGGTCCGCGCCCACCACGTTTCGATGCGCGGGAAGGTCCCCGGGTTCTCCTCGACCCAGAAGAGGAACGCGAGGAACAGGAAGAATACGACGAGGGCGATCAGGAGGTAGAACGGCCAGCGGGGGATTGGCTCCTTCACGCCGAAAGCGGAGTCAGGGATGATTCCATCCAGGCGGGACACGCCAAGGAAACCTGCGAGCATCGTGACGTTCAGGTGACCGCGGCAATTCGGGAGGTTGCACGGATCGGCCTCGGGGATCGTGGCGGCGAGCCACTGCGCCCGCGTGAAGAACCCTGGGGACACCATGCGGAACAGGTTTCCGGTCACGTTGCCGTCGAACTCGAGCCAGAACCGCAGGAAATAGCTGGACTGGGAGAAGATCGAGCCGTGCGGCATGTCGTGGCTGTCGGGAGCCGTGAGGACGGTGAAACTCAACGAGCGGGAGGAACCGCTCGCGACGGTCGCATTGGTCCACACCCATTCCTTCGTTCCGGTTTCAGCGATCCGCGGGTACGCGTACGGCCAAGCGGAATCGACGGGCACGCTTTCGTCGATCGTCGCGTACCGGTAGATGCTCGCGTTGAGCCGCACATTTCGCATCGGCTCGGTGTACGTCGAGTTGAAGTAGAACACGAAACGACCGCTTTCGCCCGGGGCGAGTTCGGGCGTCTCCTGCACGCCAATGAGCTTGTTCACCTTGCCGATGGCGGCGAAGTCCTCTGCAATGGCCGCAGGCACGAGGAGCGTGGCGATGAGGAGGAACGAAAGGGCCAGGGCCGGGGCCCGCATGTTACGCGCCGAAGTTGGTCGCCCCTCATATACATATCGCGGAGTATATCGAGCAAAAGAGTGAAACCCGCGATTCCGTTCGCGAGACGCATGCCGGTCCTCGCGGTCGCGAGGGAGCACGCGGAGGATCTCCTCCAGGAATTGATGGCCCGCCAGCTCGTTGATGAAACCCGGAAGATCACGAAGAGGGGCCGAGAGATCCTCATCCCGGTTGTGGCCGAGCCGTCTATCCCTTTGGCACGCCATGGCGCGCGATGGGAGACCGGCGAACGTTTGCCCAGTCGGTCGCGGGCGCGAAATCCGCGGGACCGTCTCGACGAGCGGTTGCGAGCGGCGGGAATTCCGTTAGCGATTGCGCCGCGACGCTGGAAGCGGCTCGGCGATGTCCTGATCCTCCGAATTCTCCCGGAGGCGCAGGCCCACGCTCGTGCGTTGGCCGAGATCTACGGATCCGTCCTCGGCGCGAGAACCGTGGTGCAAGACGTTTCCGGCATCCACGGGCCCCTGCGCCTTCCCGATTTTGAGGTGCTCTGGGGAGACGGGACGGAGACCGTGTATCTGGAGGGCGGGGTTCGCTATGCCTTCGACGTCGCGCGCGTGATGCTTTCGCCAGGCAACATCGAAGAACGACTCGGGATCACGAACCGCGTCCGACCTGGGGCCGTCGTGGCTGACCTGTTCGCGGGGATTGGCTACTTCACACTACCTCTTGCGATGCGCGCCCACCCCGCGATCGTGTACGCGTGTGAACTGAATCCGATCAGCTTCCAATATCTGGTCCGGAACATTCGACTGAATCGGGCGACGAACGTGGTCCCTCTCCTGGGGGATTGCCGCGACGTCATGCCTCGCGGCGTCGCGGACTGGGTGATCATGGGCCACTTCGATGCCCGCGAATACCTCGACGTGGCCTTCGCGGCCCTGCGGACGAAGGGGACGATTGTGTATCATGAGCTGTGTCCGAAGGAACAGTTTCCGGATGCACTCACCCGTCGTCTGGCGGCGGCCACCCGAGCGAACTGGCGGAATGTGACGCAGATGCACACGCGAATCGTGAAATCGTATGCGCCCGGGATCGTGCACGCGGTCGCCGAGTTCGAGGTGAGTCCTCTGCACCGGATGTGAGATCGAAGCGAAATAAATTTGAACGATGAGCTCATTGTATTCTCGGTAATGGAAATGAACTGCGCCAAATGCGGCTCCGAATTTCCGTCGGGGCAGAGGTATTGTTCGGTGTGTGGCGCCCCTCGGGGTGAAATGGACCGTCTGGTCTCGCAGGCCCGAACGGCGGCCGGGAAGGCCATCGGGGCGAGCGTCGCGGCATTGGACCGGGCATCGAACGAGGTGCAGCCTGCGATCGAACGGATCGCGAATGCCTTGCGGCCCGCGGCGGACGAGATTGGCAAAGCGCTGCAACCCTTCGCCGACACCACCGCCCGAGCGGCGAATGAGATCGCGAATGCCGTCCAACCGGTAGCCGAGGAGACCGTCGAGGCCGCGCGGTTGGTTCGCGACAAGACGGTTGCGGTCGTTCGTCCAGCTGTCACCAAGGCGGTGGAACGGACCGGGTACGCGATCCAGAGAATCCGCGAGAGGGTTCGCCGCCCCTAGAAACCCGACGAGAGCGGGAGTGCCATCCAAACCGTTTTCTACGGCTGCGGACCTAGTGGATTCGTGCGTCGGGTGCTTGGTTCGTTGGTCTGGGCCCTCCTGGCCATGTCGATAGCCGTGCTGCCCTTCTCGGCGGTGGCGTCGGCCACCTCGCCGCGCCCCCTTGCGAGTCCCGCGGGCGCACTCCTGGTCACCTTCGATATTCAGGTTGACGCCGGTGCGGCTGACTATGTCCACCGGGCGGCACAAGCTGCGATCGCGTCCAACGAGGATCTCGTGATCGTCATGAATACGCCCGGCGGACTCCTGGCGAACATGCAGCAAATCGTTCGTTCGATCCAGGACGTACAGGATGCCCGTCTCGCTGTCTACACGTACGTCCCACCGGTCGCCTTTGCCGCGTCGGCGGGGAGCTACATCGCCCTGGCCACGAACGGGATTTACATGGGCTACATACATACGGTCCCTCGCCGAGAAGAATAGATACAATGTCACCTCGGCGTTGTACATTGCTCAGAACAACACTGCCTATTCTGCCGTTCAAGCCACGTCGGTCGGCCTGGTGAATGGGACCTCCGAGACTCTGGACGCCTTCCTGACGGCCGTGGGCCTCGGGAGCGCGACGATCACCCGATTCGACGAGCCCCTGTACGACCGATTCCTCAGTTTCATCAGCGATCCCACCGTGGACGGCCTCTTCATCCTCGTCGGGATCATTGCCCTCGTCCTCGATCTGTTCCATCGGACCCTTTTCTTGAGCGTCGCTGCCGTGATCTTCATCGCGCTCGGATTCCTGGGGGCGCAGATCATTGGAGCGTCGGTCGTCGGCATCTTGATGCTAATCATCGCGGCGGGCCTCGTGATCCTCGAAGTGAAAGCGGGCCATGGGTTCTTCGCGATCTCCGGCATCGCCCTCGGCCTGGCCGGTACCTACCTCCTGGCGTACAACGTGCCGTATTCGCCTTCGCCCTACGGCATCACGCAATACGTCATTCTGGGCGGCACGGGCGCGCTCCTCGTCGTCGCCTTCCTCTACCTCACGCGGATCCGCCATGCCTTGATGGCGCAGCCGAAGCTCATCGACCCCGGCAAGATCGTGAACATGACGGGACGTGCCACGACGGACCTGGTACCCGGCAAGGACGGAGTCGCGAACGTGGGGGCCGAGGAGTGGACGGCCCAATCGGATCAATTCATCCCGAAAGGGTCTCTCATCCTCGTCACCGGTTACGGGGACGGCAAGATCCAAGTCACAATCGCGCCGGCACCCGCGTCGACGTCCACGGGCTCGAATGAGCCCTCGGCGGCACCGCCTGCGTCCCCGTGAGCGGTCCTTCGCTCAGGCGCGTTGATTCCGGACCTTCAAGGTCACCTTGTCCGCGTCGACCGCGGTGACGATGATGGGATCCCCCCGGGCGATGTCCTCCTCTGCGACCGCGCTCCACGACTCATGTTCGACCTGGACGACACCTTTGCCGGTGGCTTTCATCGAGACGACCGCCCGGCCCACCTTCCCCACCAGGGTGTCGGCGGCGTAATACCGCTTCGTGATCACGGTAGTCGTGGTCTGTTGGAATGCGAAAGCCAAGCCCACGCCGATCATGATGATCAGCACGCCGGAGGCGAGATAGTCGAACCGGTCTACGAGCCACCCGTGGGCGACGAGGGAGGCCCCGAAGACGACGACGGCCAGGACGACGAGGACCGAGCGGATGCCGTAGAGGAAGAGCCGATCGAGGAAGCTCGACGTGGGCTCCACGGGGCCCTTAGAGGTCATCCGCCTTCGCGGCGCCTCCCTCGGCCGCCGTTAGCATGTTCCGGAGTGGCTTGATCAATTGCGTGAGCTCCAGCGGCAGGATGAACTTCGTGGACGGGCTTGCCCCCAGACTCTTCAGGGCATCGAGGTATTGAAGCAAGAGCGTCTTCTCGTCGACGCCTTTCGCGGCCCCGAAGATCGTGGAGAGGGCCTGCGCGTATCCTTCCGCGCTCAAGATCGCGGCTTGTCTCGCACCTTCCGCACGGAGGACTGCGGATTGCTTGTCCCCTTCCGCGATGGTGACCGTGGCGGTCTTCCTCCCGTCGGCTTCGATGACGACGGCCCGCCGGCT
>VBLU01000155.1 GCA_005879065.1 Methanobacteriota archaeon | reverse complement strand
GCGGATCTTGACAATTCGTCGTTCCACCCTCTCCAGAAATACCGCACTTCCTCGAGCGGCTTTCTCGAGGTCTTCGTCGAATAGCCTCTTCCTCCTGGTCGCGTAGTTGGCCAAGCGGCGCACCTTTCGGGAGTTGCGGGGCTACTCCGCCTTGGCTTCAGCGACCAGTCTGGCCACCCTAGGGGAATTAACGAAACGCTCGTGTTTCTCTCGAAGAGTTTGAAGGTACCGGTCGAGGTTTACAAGGGCATCGCGTTTTGTTGCCTGAAATGGGAGGGTTAGCTTCGTAATTTTCGTCAGCTTTTCGCCGTCGACGAATTTGACCTGCGCGGCAAAGGAGTCCAGGAATTCGCTATCTGACTCCTCGAGTGGGGGCAACTTCTCAGCTTTCTTGATCTGGAGGAACTCGGCTTCAGGACGACGCTTGGCTGGATGCCTTACTCTGGATACGATTTCCTGGGCCTCGAGAGCCTCCTCAGCTTCTCGGACATGGAGAGACCAAGGACCATGCGCCCAAGAAGCGAAATCTACAGCGCTCAGTCTGCGAAGCCTCTCTTCTATTGACCAGACTTCGGCAAGAAAATATGCTTTCTGAAGCCGCCAGTCCGTGACGAAGTCGAGTCTCGATATCAGGTTCGCTACGACCAGCGCCGCCCTTCGCCTATCCGCTTCGCTAATCGGCCTCCAAGGCGATCTGACTACCTTGATTTCGCTTAGCTTTGGCATGTTGGCTTGTTCATTGTAGCTGGAGGCTATTAAGAGTTATGGGGAGATGCCTGACTTGATGATTGCATCATATCGCCTCCGCCCATCCTGTGCGTAACCTTAAGTAATACACGTATTATTTGTAGTGAATGACGCGGCGCGTCCTCTATAGCCGCCATGCGCGGCAGAGGATGATTCTCCGCGGCATCTCGGAACGTGAGGTCGATGAAGCGATCCGAAAAGGGACCAAGCGAACGCAAGACGGCAAGATCATGGCCTCGTACATGTACTTCGAAGTCGTCTACGTTGTCCGAGGCGAGGCGATTCGCGTGATTACGGTTCAGTTCAGGTGGTGAGAAGATGGCAGGCTGTCCAGCATGCGGCAAGGGAGAGCTGCATAGGGGAAAGGTACGCGAGCAGATGTTCGGGGTCGACCTGGGGGAATACCCCGCGGAGATCTGCGACTCGTGTGGGGAGTCGTTCGTCGATCAGAAGGCGATGCGAAAGATTGAGGCGCGAGCGAAGGAGCTCGGGTTGTGGGGGCTCGCCAAGAAAGTGTCGATCGCAAAGTCCGGCAATTCGCTCGTCGTCCGCATTCCAGCGGAACTCGCTCGTTTTCTGAAGCTCAAAGGTGGTGAAGACGCTCTCGTCCGACCGGAGGGAAGAGAGAAGATTGTCGTGGAGCTCGGGTGAGCGGAAGTGCAGCCGAGCGGTCTCGGCAGCAATCGCGCCAGACTGCTACGCTACTGGCTTTTCGACACGGAGTTCCGCTTCGTAGGGCGAAAACGACTCGGCCCGGAAATTGTGAACAAACAAACTAGTGTTTGTTCCAGGGCAGCTCACTCATTCGAATTCCCAGAGCGTCAAGAATCCTACCTCGGGATCCGACGACCACGAGTTCCTGTGAATCTGAGAGTTGACTCGTCCCGGGGAATTTCAGATCTTTTGAGGAAACCCGAAGTCGAACTCCTCCGATCCGATTGCGCCGCACTGCCAGAAGTGTGAGATCGGTGATTTTGTCAGGACCCTTCAACATGCCGTTCCGGAGTCGCGTCCCTATGAAAATCACCAAAATCATGAATACGACGGTGAAAGCCAAGAAGCCGCCCACCCCGAAACCTCGAGTGAGACCGTTCATGAGAGGAACCCAGAAAAAGAAACTCGCGACGTACAAAACGCCTAGGACAACGAGCGGGACAGTTTGAATTGCTCGAGCCCGGGGCGACGGTTCGATCAAACGGAGCTGTCCGCGATTCACCTCGAGAACGTACCGCTCCATCCGGGCCCGCTGCTTAATTGGAGTGGCCCAGAACAACCGGGATGGCCCCTCCGATGCCTCAGGCTGCATTAAAGACCGGCAGGACGCGATGAGAACAAGAACATTCCTGGTCGAACCTCACTAAGCAAGGCGAGATCTCTCCTCGGGTGACAATCGCGCCAGATTATCTCGAGCCTCTTCGGCCGTGGTTGGTACTCAACCGGAGGGTTGGAGCCAGACCGTGAAGGCCCACCGCTTGCCGCCTCGCTTCTCCAGGAGGGCTTCCAGCGAATCGACGGTCGATCGAGGGCCTCGAAGGTCACCAGCGCTAAGTAGCGGACACAGCATGACGTCTGGAGAGCAGCGGGGAGGGAGGCATCGTTGTCCGCGAAAGAGAACAAGGACTTGATACGGCGTTACTTCGTAGCGATCGATCGACCGAACGCGAGTCCCGACATCCTCGATGAATTCCTCGACCCCGAGATCGTCGCGCATGATCCGGTTCCCGGATTTTCAGGCGACCTCGGGGGGCTGAAGAAATTGTTCACGATGTTCCAGAGATCGACCCCTGGATATCACACGGTGGACGACCTGATCGCCGAAGGAGACAAGGTCGCGGGCCGTGTGACGGGCTACGGTACCCACGAGGGCGAGTTGCTCGGCATTCCTCGAACAGGCAAAGAGATTCGGATGAGCGGGCTCGTCATCTGGCGCATCAAGAACCGCAAGATCGTGGAGACTTGGGTCCAGAACGACACGATGGGTTTGCTGCACCAGCTCGGGGTGTTGCCGCCGGTCGGAAAACCCAGCGCTGAGTCTCGAATACGATGAAAGAGGTCCACAGAACGTACTTATTCACCCACATGCGTGCAGGTCCGAGGGGATCTCGACATGGAGCAATTCGCTTTGATTGCA
>VBLU01000154.1 GCA_005879065.1 Methanobacteriota archaeon | reverse complement strand
CCAAGGACTCGGATTTGGCGCCTTCGTCCCGACCACGATCGCCATCGCCGGCGACATGTTTCCCCCCGAGAGACGGGGGCGGGTCCAAGGGCTCCTCTTCTCCGTGAATGGCATCGCATTCGCGATCGCTCCGGCGGTGGGCTCGTTCCTGACGGAGACGATCAGCTGGCGATGGATCTTCTACATCAACCTGCCCGTCGGCGTGGTCTCGCTCGTCCTCATTCTGTCGACCCTGAAAGAGTCCCGAGCCGAGAACGCGAGTGCGTTCAGCGACTGGCTAGGGACGTCGACGTTGGTCGGTTTTCTCGGTCTCCTCATGCTGGGACTGTTCCTCGGCGGCTCGACGTTCGCCTGGAGTTCATGGGCCGAGGTGTCGTTGTTCGCGGGAAGCGCGCTCCTGTTACTCGGGTTCGTCGTCGCCGAGAAGCGAGCGCACGAACCGGTCCTGCCGCCCCGTCTCTTCCGAATACGAAACGTCTCTGCGGGGACGGCGGTGAACCTGCTCCGCGCCGTGGTGTTCTTTGCCATCATCGCGTACATCCCTCTGTTTGCCGCCGCGGTCCTCGGCGGTTCCGTCCGCGATGTGAGGAACGTCGTCTATGGCTTCACCCTCCCGCTCACCGCCGGAATCCTCGTCAGCGGTGTGGCCATTTCGAAGGTGGGCTTCAGGAAACTCGCGTTCCTCGGTGCCGCGATCGTCTTGTTCGGACTCCTGGTCCTCACCTCGGTCCGCCCGTCGCCCTCCCTCCTGCAGCTCATCGTCATCGGGATCCCGCTCGGGTTCGGCAACGGGATGGTGATCCCGGCGACGATCGTGGCGTTCCAGAACTCCGTGGAGAAAGGGGAAATCGGCATCGCGTCCGGCCTGGCCACGTTCACCCTCAACCTCGGCGGTGCGATCGGCGTGTCGATCCTTGGGGCGATCCAGGCGAGCATCTTCGCTTCGACGCAAACCTCATTGCTCGCGATCACACCGACCGATGGCCCCGCGATCGTGCGGGAAGCCTTCTCCCAGTCGATTCTCGTGCTGTTTTGGGTGATCCTCGGGGTGAGTGTGGTGACGCTTGCCTCGACTCTTTTGCTGAAACCGACGCGGACGGATGCGAGAGCGGTCGGGACGGCCTAGCCCGAAGAGGCTCCTCTCGACCTCTCCCTCATATCCGTCGAGGACCACTCCCGGAGCATGGTCGCACGAACGCGCCGAGCCCGCATATCGGGCATCGGAGGCATCTTCTTCAAAGCGAAGGATCCGAAGGCATTGGTCCAGTGGTACCGTCGTCATCTGGGGATGGACATCGAGGATACGGTGGCCCTGTTCACGTGGCGGAGTGGGAAGGACGGTAAGGCCAAGGGGGCCACGGTCTGGTCCATCTTTCCTCTGGACACGAAATACTTTGGTGAGGATGGCGCCTCCTTCATGATCAACTACCGCGTGAAGGACTTGGACGGCGTGCTCGCGGCCCTCCGGGCCGAAGGAGTCGAGGAAGCTCGAAAGGTCGAGGAGTCCGAGTACGGTCGCTTCGGGTGGATCACGGACCCCGAGGGCCACCGGATCGAATTGTGGGAGCCGCCGAAGACCTATCGAGCTCCGGAGCGTCCGAATGAGATGGAATAGGCAGGACCGAACCGAGGCCTCCTCGCGAGGCGCCGCGTCGACCTGCCTTCGTCGGAGAGGGGTTCACGTCCCCCAAGTCCGAAGGAGGGCCTCGGCTTCATCGGCCAGCTCCCGGACAATCTCGCCGGCGGGTTGGAGCCGCTTGACCCCGCCGACGGACTCCCCGGCCCAAAGGGGCATCGCGTCGATCTCCCCGGTCGTCGTCCGATCGGCAACGACCGAGTCACCTCGGCGGACAGGGACGCGGACCTCCGGAGCCCACGGTTGTGCGGTCTCGCCGACGACATCTCCTTGGAAGCGTTCGACCGCTTCCACACAGGATCGCAGAACCCGATGGGGCGCGTTGGGCCAGTTGGTCGAGAACGCTTCGGTCAAGATCGTGTCCTTCGCGTCGGCGGCGATGAGCTTGTCGACGTAAGCGGGAAGGGCGCCCGCCTCCTCTGAGGCGACGAACCGGGTCCCTACCCGGACCGCGGAGGCGCCGGCCGCGAGCGCGGCGGCCATCGCCCGCCCCGTGCCGATCCCGCCGGCAGCGACGACGGGGACCTTCACGGACGGGAGGACCTCGCCGAGGAGCGCGAGGAGGCCGATCTTCCCCCGGACGTGGCCTCCCGCCTCGGTCCCTTGAGCCACGATCAGGTCGCAGCCCGCCCGCTCCGCCGCCGCGGCCTCGGGACCTGAGCCGACTTGCCAGGAGACGAGGGCGCCGCCCGCGTGGGCG
>VBLU01000153.1 GCA_005879065.1 Methanobacteriota archaeon | reverse complement strand
GACCTTCCGGGCGGCGCAGACGTTCCCTAGGCGTCGGAGGTACACATCCGCGGTGATCTCGGAGCCGCGCGCCAGATTCCGGTACCAGCGGTCGATCGTTGGGTTCTCTCGCAGCTGCGTGTACCTGGCCCCTCGTCCCCTCGCCGCTCGGACTCGAACCATCAATTCGGAATGGGCGAGGTGAGAGATATAGGTTTTGAACCGGAAGTTAAGTGGGTCCGTCCGGATTTGAACCGGAGTCGCCAGCACCCCAAGCTGGTAGGATTTCCTGTGGGCCGGATGACGCGAGGTCCCCGCGCCCAAACCAAGCTACCCCACGGACCCGCAGGCGACTCGAACCGCCTCGCGGCTAAAAATGTATTCGTGCGTTAGTCCTCGCGGACCCACATCACGGCGCCGATGATCAGGAGGAGGAACCCGGCGCCGCAAAGAAGAGGCGTGACGACGACGCCCACGGCAATGAGCACGATGCCCATGACGATGCAGGCGGTCCGACTCTCCATCCTCCCCCGGACTTACCTGGAGGGCCATGAAAGGACGTCTATACCCGGGATCGCCAGGATCTTCATCAGCCGAAGGGAAGGACCTCGTCGATCAACTCGGCATGGGACAGGATCATCCGGCGGCAGCAGTACCGCTTCAGGCCCAGGGCGTCCAGCACCTGCCGCGGGTCCTCCCCCTGGCGGGTGCGTTCGACGAAGGCGGGGAACGCACTGCCGACGACCTTGCCGCACGTGAAGCATCGGACGGGGATGATCATGGACTCACCGGTACGACTTCTGCCGCTTCTTGCGCGCGCCGCGGCCGAGCGGCTTCTTCGGGAGCTTGCGGCGGGTGTCCGGGACGATCAACGTGCGGTCGTACTCTCGGAACAGCGTCTCGAGGTCGTTATCGTTAAGGAATTGGACAAGCCCGCGGGCGATCGCCGTACGCACGGCGTCCGCCTGGCCCATGACGCCGCCTCCCTGTACGTTCACGTCGATGTCGATCGAATCGACCTTCCTTCCCGCGAGTTTCAGCGGTTCCAGGATCTTCAGTCGTCCGAGCTCGAACGGGTACATCTCCACGGGGACGCTGTTGATCCGAACGAGGCCCCGTCCCTTCGTGACCGTCGCCCGCGCGACCGCGGTCTTCCGCTTCCCGCTGGCGACGATTGCCTTCATGCGTGGCCCTCGAACTTCGAACCGAGGAGCCGGGCGATCTCGCCCAAGCTCATGAAGGGGCCCTGCGGCGGACGCTTGGCGACCTCGACCGTTTCCAGAGGCTTCTCCTTGAACTCGTCGGGCACGGACAGGTAGACCCGCAATCTCTTGAGGGCCGATCGACCTCGCGGCTGCTGATAAGGCATCATCCGGGAGATTGTGCGGCGAAGGATCATGTCGGGTCGCCGCGGGTACCGGGGCCCGAAGCCCCGCATCCGGCTCGCGGTGCTCCCGCGTTGATGTCGGGCGCGGTATTCCTCGAACACGACCTTCTTCCGGCCCGTGACGATCGCTTTCTCGGCATTCACGACGACGATCTCCTCGCCGTTCAAGAGGCGTTTCGCGAGGACGGACGCCAGACGGCCAACCACATGCCCCGTCGCATCCACGATCGCCATGCTCACCCCATGATCCGGACGCCGGACCCCTTCGGATTCTGGACCGCGAGCTCGAGGAGGGAGATCGCCTTCCCGCCGGCGGCCTCGATCTTCTTGCGTGCCGCGCCCGAGGCCCGGAAGGCGGCGACCGTCAGGGGGATCGAGATTTCGCCGGTTGCTAGGATGACCCCCGGCACGACGATCTGCTCCCCCTTCGCCGCATAGCGGCTCAGGCGGGAGAGGTTCACCTCGGACCAGTTCTTCCGCGACCTCTCCAGACGGTCCGCGACGTCCCGCCAGATCGCGCCTCCGGCCTCCCGGGAGACCTCCCGGAGTTCCCGGACAACACGTTGGAGGTGAGGGTTCGTCTTAGAGGGCTTGGCCATGAAAAGGGCCTCGGTGCGGAGCCAAAAGACCTGGCCGACTTAAACATTTGGGTGGCCGCCTCCTGGTGGAACGGCCCTTCGCGGGTCCGGCCGAAAACTCGATGAACCGCGACGCCTTCGCGGCGTTTCGTGGGGGGACGGGGCCCGCCGGTCGCCGCCGGCCGCCGCTCGCGGCGTCCAAGGCCGCAAAAGTACTAATATCAGGCCTTACAGAATAATAGTCGAGCGGTGGCCATCCTCCGTTCGGTGAGCGCGTGATTCGTTTTGGGCCTTCGGGCATCCCACTGTCTTGCAAGGGGCGGACCCTGCGGGACGGAATCGAGGACATCCACAATCTCGGCTTGACGGCGATGGAGGTCCAGTTGGTCCGCGTGAACCTGAACGAACGGTACGCGGGCGAGGACGACATCGGCCGCACGCCGCGGGAGATCCCGGCGGAGCTGATCGTCCAGATCGGGCGGAAGGAGGAGCGAAAGGAAGTCCTCACGTCCGCGCTGGACGAGAAGATCGAGAAAGGGGACGTCCTGTACAGCCTCGCCTCCGGCATCGCCGGGGACTACCACGAGCTCGAAGAGCTCGGCGATCTCGCGCGGGAATTGGACATCGAGCTGACGTTGCACACGCCATACTACATGGACCTCGCGGACGCGGACGGGCTCGCCCAGAAGAGCGTCCAGAGCGTGATCTGGGGCGGCATGCTCGCGGAGGCGATGCGCGCTCCGATCGTGATTACGCACCTCGGCATGTTCGGGGAGCTCGATCCGAAGGAGGCCCTGAATCGGATCGCCAAGAACCTCCGGACCGTCCGGGACGCGTACAAGAAGGCGAAGATCCACTCCCGCCTCGGGATCGAGGCGAGCGGACGCACGGAGGTCGTCGGCAGCCTGGACGAAATCCTGACGCTCGTGAAGAACGCAAAGGGCGTCCTGCCGGTCCTGAACTTCGCGCACGTGCACGCCCGCGGCTTCGGACTCTTCAAGCGGCCGGAGGACTTCGACGACGTCCTCTCGAAGGTCGAGAAGGTCTCCGATGGCGGTCACATCCACGCCCATTTCAGCGGCGTCGAACACGCGGACGGCAACGAGTTGCGGTATACGCCGATCAAGAAGGGTGACCTGCGCTTCGAGCCGCTCGCAAGGTCATCCTGGAGCGGGTCCTCGCGAAGCGGCTCATGCGTCCGACGAAGCCCGAAAAGGAGGAGAAGGAAGAGAAAGAGGTGCGGCGTCGGTGACGCGCGCCGGGGCCCCTGGAGGGACAGCCGCGACTTCTACGGCATACCTCCTGGACCACGTCGCGAAGATCCTGACGGTCGATCGCTCCAAAGAGATCGGCCAATCCGTCGGGATCCTGACGTCCGCCAAGAAACTCTTCGTGTACGGCGTGGGTCGGAGTGGCCTCGCCGCCCGCGCGTTCGCCATGCGGATGGTCCAGCTCGGAATCGACTGCTACTTCATCGGAGAGACGATCACGCCGGTTGTGAGCGATGGCGACGCCGTCCTGATTGTGTCGAACACCGGCTCGACGATGAGCGCGATTCAGGTGGCGAATATCGCGCGTCGGGTCGGGGCCAAGGTCGTCTCCGTCACAGGACATCCCGCTTCGAAGCTCGCGCATGCGAGCAACGTGGTCCTCCTGATTCAGGCGAACGGCGGGTCCGCCCAAGCGCGATTGGCGCCCTTGGGGACCCTCTTCGAGGCCGCGGCGGTCCTCTTGCTCGACGGCGTCGTGGCCCAAGTCATGGAAAGACTCGGTCAGACGGAAGCGGACATGCGCGGCCGCCACGCGATCATGGTGTAACGGCCACTGCCGGATGTCTCCTTTCGCGCACCCTAGGAGAGGGCTTAAGTATCCCTAACTATATGTTCACTATAGGTCGACTATATGTCTGTCACAACGATCCAAATTACGGCCGCGACGCGACAGAAGCTTGCGCGGCTCAAGTCATCGTCAGGCGAGACGTACGACGGTTTGATCAACAAGCTGCTCTCACTCGTTCCCGAGGGAGACGAGGAGGGTCGATACACACATGCATTCCGGGTGGGGCTCCTTCAGGCCCGCCTCGATGTGAAGGAGGGGCGGGTACTCCCCCATGAAGAGGTGAAGCGACGATTGGGGCTGTAGGGAATGCCCTGGTCGATCCTCTGGACTGACCAAGCCGTTCGTGACATGAGCCGAATCGACCCTCCCATCGCGAGGAGAATCGTTCGAAAGGCCGAGTCAGCGGCCGACAATCCTTTGCGCTTTTTCTCTCGTCTCGTTGCAGCGGACGAATACAAACTTCGGGTCGGTGACTATCGACTCCTGGCCGCGCTAGATAGCCGGTCTGAAACGATCCTGATCGAGCGGGTCGACCACCGATCCCGGATTTACGAACGAAGGTAAGACGTGGTGGTCGAAATGCGGATGCCTGGATGCCTTTATCTAGCGGCCGTTGCTTTCTTTCGAGGATGCCGGAGGACTTCGTCGTCACTCCCTGGGACGTCAAGGGCTCGATCGACTATGATCGCCTGATCACCCAATTCGGAACCGAGCGGATCACGCCGGAACTCCTCGGCAGGCTTCGGCGGCTGGCGGGCGATCTGCATCCCATGCTCCGCCGCGGCGTGTTCTACAGTCACCGGGACCTGAACGGGATCCTGGACCGGTTCGAGAAGGGCGACAAGTTCGCCCTGTACACGGGCCGCGGTCCATCGAGCGGGATCCACATCGGCCACATGCTCCCGTGGTTCTTCACGAAATGGCTCCAGGAGAAGTTCCGGGCCATGTTGTACTTCCAGATCAC
>VBLU01000051.1 GCA_005879065.1 Methanobacteriota archaeon | reverse complement strand
AGCGTCTCGTGCTCGCGAAGTCGATTACGGCGGATGTCCGAGGTCGAGAGGGACGCAACCTTCTGGCGGTCGGCGTTTACGGCTCGGTCGCGCGCGGTGAGGAGCGACGTCACTCAGATATCGACTTGCTCGTCGTCGTGCGAAGGAAAAGCCGCCACATCCACCATGAAGTCCGCAACGGGATCGTAGCGACGATTCTCCAGCAAACCGCGGAGGAGGCGAAGTCCGAAGTCACCGGATCTCGGCCGGACCTCAACGCCGTTCTTGGCGGCTGGACCGCCCTAAAGCCCCTGTACGATCCGACCAGACTCCTCCGACGCCTCATAGCCCGGGCCCGCCGAACCCCTCCGCGACAGTTTCGGGAGGCCGCATACTGGGCGTGCCTGGAGGTGTACGAGGACGTCGGCAAGCTCTGGAACGCCATCGAGGCAGGCGACGCAGACGAGGCACGTGAGATGGCAATCTGGTTCTCCGGCGCCGCGGCCGGTGCCCTCCTTGACTTGCATGCTCATGTCTTGAAGACGGGCCGACGCGCTATTGTGGAAGCGAGTCGGTTCGGGAAGGCCGGGAGAGCGGTGCGTCGGCTTCGGTATGATGAACTCTCGCTGGCGCAGATGCAAGACCTTTCAGAAGTCATCTGGACAGGACTCCTCGCTCGGGCGGCGGCCCAGGGAATCCACCTTCCTCCCCTTTTTCGAACAGCTCGCGGATCATTGGAAGGCTGAATTCCCAACGGGGGATGAGGCTCCCCTTTGTAGTGGACTTGGAGCGATCGCCCAGTTCGAGTTCCTTCCGGCATTGCGGTCGTCGCGACTGTGTTCTTGCCGTTCTGGGAAGCTTTTATTCCCTGGATTGCCATGCCGCCTCGCCCCTGGACCGAGTCCGGGAGGGAGGAGTATCCACGACATTGCGCTTCGCCATGGTGGCCACCTTTGTGTTGATCGGATTCCTCGCGGTGCCCGTGTTCTCGCACGTGGCGGCCGCTAGCGGCGCGACTTCAGTTCCGGCCTGGAAGCTCGAATTGCGCGGAGCGCCGAGCCCCGGGGACGCCTCCGAACAGGGAGGCCAGAATTCCGGCCCGGTGAGTCCGAACGTGCGTGTCAACGCACCGCAGGCGCCTGCTCCGGCGGGCTTTTTGGGGAGAAGTGAGACCACGATCGCTGTCGCCCCGGACCGTCATCACATGGTGGCCGGCTGGAACGATGCCCAGGGTTTCTGCGGGCCTCCGTTCGGTGCCCAGTGTGCTCCCCAGGTGCCGAATGGACTCTCCGGCTACGGATTCTCGGTTAACGGCGGCTCGACATGGACGGATGCTGGGGCGCCTGATCCAGATCTCGGGTTCGCTTCCGTAGGCGTCCCGGTCTTCACCCGCGGCGATCCATGGCTCACCACCGACGCCGATGGCCAGACTTTCTTCTACGCGAACTTGGCGGTCAATCGCGATACCGGTGCTGACTTGGGCGTGAGCGTCCACCGAGGATCCTTTGGTGGAGCCAAATTTGCTTGGCACGACGTTCGAGTGTTTAATTCGCCGAATGGCGCGAACGACTTCTATGACAAGGAAGCGATCGCGGCCAGGACGGCGGGGATACCTGGTTGGGTCCGATTATCGCAGGACCCGAACAGCCTGATTCCGTTGCCAATTGTGGCAACTCCGGGACGCTGCAGCAGAGTTCCGTACCCGTGTTCGGCCCGAATGGCGAGGTCTTCGTAACCTGGTCGGTCGGTCCCACCTTCAGCGCAAGCGGCGTTCCTTCGACCAACGCCGCCGTCTTCGTCGCCCGTTCGTTGGACGGAGGTGCGACGTTCGGCGCGCCCGTCAAGGTGGCCGACACCAATTCGCTGAGGCAGGATCCCCCGGTCGGCTACAACCGGGCTCGATTCAACGATCATCCGCGAATCGCGGTCCTCAACAACGGGGACCATGACGGACGCGTCCTCGTTGTCTTCCCAAGCGCGAAAGTTCCCACGGCGGCACCTAACACAGCTCAGAACCTGAACTCGACCAACGTGCTCCTGAGCTATTCGGACGATGGAGGCGCGACGTGGAGCACACCGCGCCCAGTCGCCGGCTCCGTTCCCTCGACGGGGGTCAAACGGTTCTGGCCGGTCGTGACCGTGAGCTCCGAAGGCTCCGTGAACGTCGTCTACTACGAAAGCCGCGAGAAATCGGCGCCGGACGGCTCGAACTGCAACATCGCGATTGGCGGCGGGCTGCGTCGCATTGGGCCGGCGCATTCGTTCGTAGACTCGAAGATCGTTCGCTCGGACGACGGCGGCCAGAGTTTCGGACAGCCGGTCAAGATTAGTTCAGCCACCTCCGACTGGTGCGCTGGAACCGTCAACATCCGGCCGAACTTCGGTGATTACATCGGAGCGGTGACCGTTGGCGAGACCACGTTTGCGGTGTGGGCCGACAGCAGACTTACGATCTTGATCAACGGAGTACCTAGGAACGTCGTTGACGTCTTCTATGCCTCGGTCGGATGAGCTGAAGGCCGGCTTCTCCGTGCAGTCTAGACGGCAACGTCGTACCGGCTAGTCCAGATGGTGCTCCGCGGGAGCGTAAGAGTCTCGAATCCCTTCGGCAGTCCCGCGGAACCCTTTAGCGTGCGACTCCCCCTTGCCGGTCCGAGAGGGTCCGAGATCGACGTCCCCGTCCTCATGGCATTCCAGCTTGGTTTGGAGGCCGCCGGCGAGGTCGGGTACCTCGTCGGCCTCTTCCTCTACGCGATCGCGGCCGCCGTCGCCCTTCCCTTGCCGGTCGAGATTCTTCTGCCTCTCTATCCGCGGATCGACGTGTCGGTGAAAGCAGTCGTTCTTGGCCTGGGCAAAGCGGTCGGAGCGATTTTCGTCTTCTACGTCGGGAACAAGGTGAACCCGCTCATCGAGCGGTGGATGGGCCGCCATCCGTTCGGGGCAAGGATTCTCAAGATTCTGGAGACCTTCGTCGGGAAGACGGGCTGGATCGGACTTGTGGTCCTCCTCGCGATTCCCTTCATGAGCGACACCGCGGTGAACTACTTCTATTCCCTGTTGAACGAGGAGGGCAAAGCCGTCGGCCGTTGGCCTTTCATCATCGCGAACCTGATCGGAGGCATCGTCCGGACCTATCTGTTCCTGTGGCTTCTCCCGGGCTGAGGGCGGCGATCCTACTTCGGGGCGATTCCTCGTTTCGTCGCACGGGCGAAGGCTTCGAGGAATCCCTGCGTCAAGTCGCTCGCGGTGATGATCCCCTCCACCTTGTCGAGACGTGTGACGACGAGCCACCGGGTCTCCTCCTCGAGCATCACGCGTGCCGCCGCGCGAAGGGTCGTGAGCGGACTGACCGTTGCCACAGGCGAGGTCATGATGTCCCGGACCAAGACCTTCGATGGGTTCCTTCCGGTCGACGTGACCTTCCACAGGATATCGCGGTCGGTGACCAGGCCGATCGGGCGGCCATATTTGACGACGACGAGACCACCGATCTTCTTCGCCGCCATCCGCTTCGCCGCGTCCAGGACCGTCCGTTCGGGATCGATGACGATGACGCTTTTCGTCATCACGTCGCGGACGAAGACCATGCCGAACCCCGAGGAGGCTGCGGCGCCCACCGGGGCTCGATACCGCGATTGCCTCAGCCAGCGAGCGAGCTATCAGAGCATGAAGGCTTCGAACGCCCGAACGTCGCCGCCTTACGCGGTCGTCGACGCGGGGGTCGGCAAGATCTCGGTCCCCGCTTCCCTCTGCTCCCATGGGAGGCGCTGGCCGAGCGCATTCAGCCGCAATCGGTTCTTGCAGGCCGGGTAGCTCGAACAACCGAGGAAGGCCCATCCGTTCCGGGCGCGACGCCGCACGAGACGGCCTTCCGCACAAACGGTGCAGGGCCCGTAGTCCTTCTCCAGGAACGTCGCGTCTCGGATCCAACGGCTGAGCGAGGTCCGATGCGCCTTCAATTCCGCCACGACGGCGTGGAGAGCACTCCGGGATTCTGTCACCACGTCCTCGAGAGTCGCATGGCCCTCCGCAATCGCCGTCATCCGTTCTTCCAGATGGCGGGTCATCTCCGGACTCGCGATGTCAGGGCCATAGATGGCCAGGGCGTCCACGAGGGCCCGTCCCGCCGCGGTCGTTCGCATGGAACGGCCTGTGACGAACTGCCGGCGGAAAAGCAGATCCAGGATCTCATGGCGCGTCGACTTCGTCCCGAGTTCGAGACGTTGCATCGCCAGGAGGAGGGACCCTTGGGAGTGGAGCGGCGGGGATCTGGTTCGGTCTTCGACCACCCGGATCTCTTGGATCGGGACCGCCTCGCCTTCGGAAAGGGAGGGCAGCTCCGTCATCGTCTCGGGCTCCGGGAGAATCTCCCGCCATCCAGGATCGAGGATTTTTCGCCCGGTCGCGAGGAACGCCGAGTCCCCCACGGTGAGTCGTACTTCCGTGACGGCCGTCACGCTCGCGGGCGAGAGCGTCGCGAGGAATCGGCGGGCGACCAGGTCGTACACCCGAGACCGGACGCTGTCCCGCCGCTTCGCAGGAGCGGCGGTCGGGTGCACCGGCGGATGGTCCGTCGTCTGAATGGGACCTCGGCTGGGTTCCAATGAGGGCTGGGCAAGCAGCCTCTCCGCGTAGGGGCCATAGGCAGATTCGCGCAACCGTCCAAGGATTTCATGGACGGGAAGGGAAGAGGGATACACCGTGTTGTCCGTTCGCGGATAGCTGATTTCTCCATGGACGTACAGATCCTGAGCCGCGAGCATTCCGCGGGAGGCGCTGATGCCTTCGCGGGAGGCCTTCGCGAGGAGGGAGGTCGTGTTGAACGGCGCTGGCGGAGGCTCCCGATGTTCGCTTTGTGTGATGCGTTCCACGGTTGCGGTCTCGCCTCCGAGGCCTGAGAGGGCGACGACGGCTTGGGCCGCCCCCGAATCCCAGAATGGGCCGCCGACGGCGGTCGCCTCGAACGGCGGCGTTCCGCACACCAGCCGGACGTTCCAGAAGGATCGAGGAACGAAGTCTTCCCGCTCCCGTTCGCGCTCCGCCACAAGGCCGAGCGTGGGAGTCTGCACGCGGCCCGCGGAGAGGATCTGGCGGTCCGAGGCACACTCCAGCGTGAGGAAGCGCGGCGACATCGCACTGAACCGCGCTCGCCGAGCGGGCAAATCCGGCCGCTGACCTCGGAGCGTCTCGAGGGCCTCGACTCCGATCAGTTCGCCCTCGCGGTCGTAGTCGGTTGCGAGGACCACCTCGTCCGTCCCCTCAGCGAGGCGCCGCAAAGTGTCGTGCAGCGCGGGAGGCGATTCGTGGCGGATCGGTTCCATGTCGATGAGGACGTCCAGGTCGGTGTCCTTCCAATCGTGCGCCTCAGCAGGATAGTCGATTTCCACGACGTGCCCGCGAAGCGGGAAAATGATCACGTGGTCACCGGCCCTTGAGAATTGAAAATAGCTGAAGCCCTCTGCCCGGACCGTTTCCGTCTTCCCTTGCGACAGGATCTGGGCCAAGCGGCGGGCAGCACTGAACTTTTCCGCGAGGACGAGCCGCCGCACTGGGGGCCTCATTCGTCAATATGCTACTTAATAATGTTGATGTGGAACCGCGACTTTTCGCGCGCTTTCAGAAGCGCGTTTTTTCGGCTCGAATTTGCGAGGGCGAGTCCGTCGCGCCAACGCGTCCGACAAACGGAATGGAGGGTCTGAGGGAGGCCTCGTGTCTGACACCATCGAGAGGTCGCAGCAGAGACCCAGGAGCTTCGTTTTGGAAGAAAAATCTTGGCAGAGTGAAGATTCTGCAACCGGGGTCGGGCGGAATCAGAGCTCGAGTAGGTCGACTAGCTCGTCGGATCGGAGACGTGGCAGACGAGTGCGGCTCAAGGCGAGCCTCAAGCGTTCGTCGACGAGAGCCGCGACCCGTCCGTCCTCGAACGGGATGAAGGAGCGGACCCCAAGCTCCCTGACGATGGCATCTGCTTCCCGGGGATAGCGGCTGACGAGGTGCGACAGTGCGATGGATTCGGCCATGCCGACCGCCTTCGTCGACAGGAACCGCTCTAGGGCGAGGAGATCCTGGGCATACGTCGCATCCGGCTCGACGGGCCGTTCGACGAGCATCCGGCGCACGAACTCGGTTTGCGCGATATTGGGGTCCATTCGATTCACCGGTGTCCCGCGCGCACGACCCGGGAGGACTAAAGCTTTTGCCGTTGATTATCACGTCAATTGCCGAGAGTCTCGTCAGGTGTCGAAATTCAGGGGTCCGAGCAATCCCGCGTGTAGCCGCAGGTGCGGCAAATGATCTTGCAACGGAGTTCGAAGGTCGGTCCGCCGCAGACGTCGCAGGCTGGCGTCGCGTTCGGATCGATGAGAGGGGGCGTGGCCGATTTTGTGGCTTCCATGCTGGCCCGCATAAAGCGATCGGAGGAAAAATGTCTGTCGCAGTACCGGACTTGGAGCCTTTAGGTCTTCCCGCCGGTGATCGCCCGCCGCCCCACCTCTAGAGTGCCCAAGACCGATGTAGGTTTCGTGCTCCACGATGCTTCTCCGTGAAACTATAAGCCGCGCTCCACGTTCCGGACGCCGATGCCCCGCAAGGAACCCCATCGTGCCGCGTCGCGGGGTCCCGGGATCCTCGAACGGCTCGCGAAGGGCGTCGTTCTGGGCGACGGCGGGTACCTGCTCGAACTGGAGAAGCGCGGGTACGTGCAGGCGGGTCCCTTCACGCCGGAGGTCGTCCTGGAGCATCCCTTCGCCGTGAAGGAGCTCCATCAGGAATTCCTGGACGCAGGCGCGGAGGTCTTGCAATCCCTCGCGTTCTACGCGAGCAAGGAGAAACTCGCGACCACCGGCTTCGCCGACCGCGTGGGCGAGATCAACCGGGCCGCCGTGCGGCTCGCGCGGGAGGTCGCGGGAGACCGCGCGCTCGTGGCCGCGAACCTCAGCCTGACATGGATGTACGATCCGAAGGACGGCGCGTCGAGCGACAATGTCCGCACTCTGTTCGACGAACAGTTGAACGCCCAGCTCCGGGAAGCGCCGGATTTCGTCATCGCGGAGACATTCTCGTGGCTCGGGGAAGCTCTCCTCGCGGTCGAACGCATCGAGAAGACGGGCCTGCCCTCCATGGTGACGATGTCATTCGACAAGAACCCCATGTCGTACGACGGGCGCACCCCGGCGGAGTGCGCCCGGGCGTTGCACGACGCCGGTGCCGACGTCGTCGGCGTCAACTGTCTGCGGAACCCCTTGCTCCTGCTCCCGATCGCCGCCGAGATGCGCAAGGCCGTCAGCGGGTTCGTCGCCTGTCAGCCGACGGCGTACCGCACGCCCCCGGACATCCCGGACTTCACGGCCACGAAGGAATTTCCGTACGAGCCGGAGACCCTCGTCCTTTCCCGGCGCGCGATGGGCGCATACGCCGCCGAGGCGAAATCGCTCGGAATCAACTACATCGGATCATGCTGCGGCTCCGTGCCGATCCATGTCCGGGAGATGGCCCGCGCCCTGGGGAAAACCCCGGCCAACCGGGCGTGGCGTGTGGACTACAACAAGCCGATGTCCGCGTACGAGTTCTACCGGCACGACACCGGATGAGGGAGCCACCGTCCGGATCGGACACACGTTTCATACCTCTACTCAGAGGTATGTCGAGGACGATCCTCATGTCGGTCGGGCTGGCAAGGGTCAGCGGAACGGGGTCCCGCAGAAGAAGCAGAACAGGTTGTCCGCGTTCACGATCGTCCCGCAATTCGGGCAGCGCTTCTTGATCGCCGTCGCGGTTGGAATGGGAATGGAAGGCATCTGCTGGGTGGGCGCGGGCCGCACGAACTCGATCGGCGGGGGCGGGCCTTCCACCCTGGGTTGCGCCAGCGTGGCCGTGGGGGGAGGTTGCGACGCATGCGGGCTTTGGACGTAGTAGTTCGTTGGGTACAACGTGTTGGGCCGGAACCCAGCTCGCCGGGCCCTCGCGGCACGTCGCTGCGGGATGAAGGCGACGACCGCGGCAAGGGCTAGGATGAAGAGGGCCAGGTACAGCAGGTTCGACGCGAGGAGCTGGTACAGGACTAACAAGAAGTCCGGCAGGTTCGAGGCGCCGACCGTGTACTCGCGAGATTCGTATGACGTCCCGTTTACCATCGCGACCACTTTGAAGTAGAAGGTGTCGGTACCGGACGGCAGCGTCAAGCCGTTCGCGGTGTACGATTGGTGCGTCGATCCCGACTGGGTGGGCGTCGCGTTCCCGAGGCGTCCGGAGGCCGTTCCCCAGACGACATGGGTGTCGGCGACCGGAGTGCCGACGGGCCCGAGGATCGACCACGTGACACCGAAGGTCGAGCTTCGGGAGACGCTCGTCGGATACGCGTTCACAGAGATGAACGGCTGTCTCAGGGCGTTGATCGCATTCCAAGCGTTCACGACGCCCCAGCCGTAGTTCGTGTTGTAGGCCGGCCCGCCGCTCGGTTGGACCGCGGTGCTGTTCAGGATATTCCACAGCTCGACGTTGGTCAGGGCCGGATCCACGGAGAGGAGGAGCGCCGCGGCCCCGGTCACGAAGGGCGCCGCGAACGACGTCCCCGTGAGATAATGGACCTGGTTGTTCCCGTCGAGGGTGAGGATGCGATCGCCCGGAGCCGCCAGATCGAGTCCGGAGCCGTAATTCGAGAAGGAGGCTTTCAGGCCTGTTTCGTCGATCGCGGCGACGGAGACGACGTTCGAAAGCCGCGCAGGATAATCCAGGGTCCCGGTGCCCGCGTTTCCGGCCGCGGCGACGACGAGAGCCCCCCGCGACCATGCGTAGTCGATTGCAAGTTGGATGTCCGTTGGTCCCCCGAACGTCTCGTTCGTGCCCAGCGAGAGATTGATTATCTTCGCACCGTTCTGGGCGGCCCAGCGGATTGCCTGGGACGTGTTGAAGGACGATCCTTGGCCGTTCAACCCGAGGGCCCGGAGGGCCATCACTTTGACCTGGGCGGTCCCCGCGACGTCCTGGCCGTTATCGATGATGGCCGCGATGACGCCGGCGACGCCGGTCCCGTGGTACACCCCAGACGATTCGTCCATCGGATTCGTGTCGCCGCTGATGAAGTCGTATCCATGGGTCGTGCCGTCGGCGGGGTTGACCCACATGTTCGCCTGAATGTCCTGGTGGGTCCACCACACCCCTGTGTCGACGACCGCGACGACGACCGATGGCTTGCCGAGGGTCACGTCCCACGCGTTCGGCGCGCCGATCTTCTGCATGCCCCACTGATCGAGGTAGTACGGATCGTTCGGACGGAACTCTGCATGAACGGGAAAGTTCGTCGCGACGCTCTCGGCGCGGACGACCGGACCGGTCAGCCCGCCGACGAACGTGCCAGCGACCGCGAAAACGGCCAGGAATACGGCCATCCGTCGCAATGAAACACGAGCAATCCGTCCGATCAACAAGGGGGAGGGCCTCCGCACGGAAGAGGTTGTAAGCCTCTGATGAACCGAGCCCCCTCATAAACCTCTGCCCCCAATTTTCGGGGGGGAACACGGTCGCGGGGACTCGAGGCTCAAAGGTGTTTCGCAAGGTCCGTGATCTTCGCGCCCGCGCCGCCCTTGATCGGGGCTCCGTGTCCGAAGACCGCATTCTCAAAGTGGAACTTGGCGAGCCTTTTGATCGACTCTCGGTGTTGTTTCGGGTCGACATTGTAACGGTCGTCCATGGGCTGGAGGCCGGACTCGTTCCTCGCCGCATCGCCAGCGATCAGGAGGGAATGGGACGCGTCGAAGAGCGAGATGCTGCCGCGGGTGTGGCCCGGCGTGAAAATGACCTCGAGTCCATCGACCTTCTGGCCATCGTCTAGGAGCACATCGACCGGGGTGCCCGGATGGTTCTGAGGACCGGAAGGGCCGTCGTAGACGCGTTTGCGGGCGATGAATTCGGCTTCGATGCGGTGGGCGGCTACTTTCGCCGGCGAGCCGTGTTTGATGGCCGCGAGTCCGCCCACATGATCGGGATGCGTGTGGGTGATGAAGATTGTCGAGAGGTCCTTGGGCTTCACGCGGATGTGGTTGAGATAGTCCACGACCTTGCCCGCATCGGCGTCGGCCGACGTGTCCACCAGGATCAGTCGATCGTCGACGAGAAGCGTCGTCGTCGCGTACGTCTCGATGACATGCACACCCTTCACGAGTTCCATCTACGCCACCCGTGAGGCCACAGGCGTTCCCCGAGATATTCCTTTCGCGTATGACGGGTCACAGCCCTCCCTTTCTCCTCGTTACGGCCCAGATCCATCTGGCGTCGGGTTGTACGCATCGGGTTCTTATGGCCTCCTGGCTTACCCGCGGCCGGTGTGGCATGGCCCTGTCGGACGTCCTTGGACGGGTGGAAGCGGATGCGGAGAAGGCCCTTGAGACGCTGAAAGAGTACTGCCGTTTCCCGACGATCTCGGCGCACAAGAGGGCTCAACCGGAGACCGCGGCGTTCGTGCGACGGCTCCTCGCGGAGAACGGTTTCGAGGCCCGCGAATATCCGACGGAAGGGGGTCCCAACGTCGTCTTTGGACAGATGATCGTCGACGAGCGGAAGCCCACCCTCATGATGTACCAACACTACGACGTCCAGCCCGTCGACCCGCTGAACGAGTGGAAGCACGACCCGTTCGACCCGACGATCCAGGACGGCAAGTTCTGGGGACGCGGGTGTGGGGACACGAAGGGGAACCTGATCATGCAACTCCTCGCCGTGCAGGCCTGGCGCGCCGTCGAAGGCCGACCGCCGATCAACCTGAAGTTCGTCGTCGAAGGCGAGGAGGAGGTTGGGAGCCCGCACTTCGCCTCGTTCGTCCACGCGAACAAAGAGATCCTGAAGGCGGACGGCGCGACGATCGAGGGGGGCGACCACCTCCATGAGGGCACGCCGAAGATCGAACTCGGCTGCAAGGGCATCCTGTACGTCGAGATGGTCAGCCGGACCGCGTCCGTGGACCAGCACTCGTCGTACGCGGCGATCGCGCCGAACCCGGCATGGCGGCTGATGCACGCCCTCATGACCCTCCGGGATGCGAAGGGCCGGATCAAGATCCCGGGCTGGTACGAGGACGCGCGCCGGCCGACAGCGCGCGAATTGCGCTTCCTGAAGTCCAGCGTCTTTTCTTCGCAGGCACTCAAAGGATTCTGGGGAGTCAAGGAATTCATCGGAGGGGACAACGATTTCGAGCTCCTGAAACATCTCATCTACTCCCCAACGTGCACGATTTGCGGATTCGTGAGCGGCTACATCGAGCAAGGAACGAAGACCGTGAACCCGGCGGTCGCGAAGGCCAAGATCGATTTTCGCCTCGTCCCAAACATGAAGCAGGAAAAGCAGCTCGCGAAGTTGCGGGAGCACCTGAAGGCGAAGGGATTCGGCGACATCGAGCTCCTACCGGCTGCTGAAAAACTCGAATCGGCGGCAATCTCCCTCAGCGCAAGAGTCGTGAAAGCCGCGATCAAGGGGTCCGTCGACGCATACAGCAGGGAACCGGAGGTCTGGCCCTGGTCGATCGGTGCATCGGCCCATGGCTTCTTCAACGAGGTCGTCGGCGTACCCTCCATCTCCGGCCCGGGCGTCTCCTACGACGGCTCGAACTTCCATGCGCCGAACGAGAACATCCGCCTCACGGACTTCGTCGGCGGCACCAAGCACATGGCCGCCATGTTCGCGCACCTGTGAAGTACGAGACGTCGGGTCGAAGTAGGACTCAATCCGGTCAATTCGAATTTATTCCGTCGAGTACCTCCCTTGATCTTCATTCCGGTACCAGACCCGTGCCAGGTCTACTCGACCTTAGCGCGCCGACGGAGCACCGCACCGAGGCTCACAATCCCAGCACCCGCGACCATGAGGGCAAAGGGAAGGATGTAGTCGGGAGGCGGCCTGATGCAGCAAGAACCAAGGTAGAACCGCTCGGAATATGCCTGACCCATGAGCCCGAGACCGACGATGAAAACGATGACCCGCTTGCCTTGATTTCGGCGGTCGGAAGGCCACGGCGAGTTGCGCCGTCCATGTCCGTTTCCATTGCCCCCATTCCTCTTATGGCTTCCGCCGCGAGACGGCCCGTCGATGGAGAATTTCCTTGCTAGGTTTGTGCCTCTACTCAGAGGTATGAAACCAGGCCACCGGGAGCCCCGTGGAGAGGTCGGCTGTCAGGGACGCCTAATGCCGTTTTGGGTCCTCTTGGCGGCGTGCCCAGACAACCCTTTTATTCGCGGAGCGCACCTTGACGGGTCGAGGGTGTTGGCTATGGCGGGGGAGGAACTCATTCTTGCGACGGTACTGGCGATCATCTTAATCGTCGTCATTCTTCGGGCGGCGGTCAAGGTCGTCCGGGAGTACGAGCGGCTCGTGATCTTTCGCTTGGGACGGCTGTTGACCAAGCCCAAAGGTCCCGGACTGACCTGGATCATCCCGATCTTCGACCGGCGTGTCCTGATCGACCTGCGCACCGTGGCGTTCGATGTTCCGAGGCAGCGCGTCGTGAGCCGCGACAACGTGTCCGTGGAGGTCGACGCCGTCGTCTACTATCGGGTGTACGATCCATTGAAGGCCGTCACGGAGGTCCAGAACTACATCATGGCGACGAACTTGCTCGCTCAGACGACGCTGCGGGACGTGCTCGGTCAGGTCGAGCTCGACGAGCTCCTCTCGAAGCGCGAGGAGCTGAGCAAGAGGATCCAGGTCCTCCTCGACATCTCGACGGAGCCATGGGGGATCAAGGTGCAAGCTGTCACGCTCCGGGACGTCTCCCTGCCCGACACGATGGTCCGCGCGATTGCGAAGCAGGCGGAGGCGGAGCGGGAGCGGCGGTCGCGGGTCATCATGGCGGAGGGGGAGTACCAGGCGGCGGAGAAGATGCGCGAGGCCGCCATGCTCTACGGCTCCGCTCCGAGCGCGATGCGCCTCCGAGAACTGCAGACGCTGACCGAGATCGCTCGGGAGAAGAACATGATCGTCGTCACGAACACGACCGCCGCGGGGGATATCACGGGCGAGGTCGCGTCCCTCACCGCGGCCCTCGCTCGGAAAGGGGACAAGAAAGAGTGACGCGTGGTGCGGCGAGGCGGGTCCGCGTCGTCCTACTGATCGCGCTCCTGGCGATGCTCCTCGCCGGCGCGGTGCCCGCGGTCCGGGGCCAGGGGCCTCGGATCCTCCTCGCCGAGGTGACCGGCGCCATCGATCGTTCCACCGTCGACTATCTGCAAGAGGCGGTGGGTGAGGCGCGGAGTGGCGGATACACCGCGCTCATGGTCCGGTTCGACACACCAGGTGGAGGCCTTGCAGAGACGGTGGCGATCGCGGAGATGTTCAACAACGCCCGCGATGTGCCGATCCTCGGCTGGGTCGGTCCAGTCGGGGCGCACGCATGGAGCGCGGGGACCATCCTCCTCGTGTCGACGGATCTCGCCGCGATGGCTCCTGGCACGACGATCGGTTCCGTTCAGCCGGTCGAGGTCGGGCCCGGCGGCGTCGTGCCGGTAACAGACCCGAAGATCATCAACGCGGTCGTGACCGCAATTTCTGAGGAACTGGCCCTGCACAACCGGCCGATCGACCTCGCCTCCGCCTTCGTCGTAGACAACCTCAACCTCAACGCGACACAAGCCCAGAGCCGGGGCGCGACGGAACTCGTCGCACCGAGTGCGCAGGAGTTCGCTTCGCTCGCGAGCGGCCGTCGGGTGGTCGTGCAGAGCAATGGGACCGTTTACAAGGATTTCACGCTGAACACGGCCGGCGCAGAGATCGTCCCATTCAGCTCGTCTAGTCGGGTCTCGCTGCTGAGGGTTTTGTCCGACCCGCTCGTCTCCTCGCTCCTCCTGATCCTCGGGATCTATCTCGTGATCTTCGGGATATCCGCGCCAGGACACGGTGCCGAGATTGCCGGGGTCATCGTCCTGCTCCTCGCCCTGATCGGCCTTGGATTCAGCGTCGACCCGATCGCTCTCCTCCTGTTCATCGTCGGCGTCGTCTTGATCATCGTCGAAGTGAAGACGCCGGGACACGGGGTGTTCGGCATCGGGGGCATCATCGCGATCATCCTCGCCGCCGCGTTCCTCGCCCCACTTCGTCCCCCGCGGTTCGTCGTCTCACCGGATTATCAACTGTACTTCCTTGCGGCCCTTCTCACACCGACCGGATTCTTCGGCGGCTTTCTGCTCTTCGCCATGTACAAAGTCCAGCAGGTCCGCCATCGGACCCCGATCGTCGGAGAGATGGTCGGACTGCCTGCCATCGTCAAAGACGGGCTCCGGCCTGGGGAGAAAGGCTACGTGACGCATCGCGGCGAGCTCTGGCAGGCGGTCTCGGACGAAAACCTGCCGGCCGAATCGAAGGCGTACATCCGTGCGGTGGATGGGATCGTCCTGCGGGTGGCGTCCGTTCCCCCGGCCTCGGCCGCGCCCGCACAGTCCGCGAGAAATTGGCTCGCTTCCCTTCTGCGTCGAAAAGCCGCGTGAGCCGCAAATCCTTAAGACACTCACCGGGTTCGCCTCGCCGATGGAACAGGACGTCACCTTGTGCAAGGTCGAGGAAATCCCCGATGGTGCCCTGAAGCACTTCGAGATCATGGGGTATGACGTCATGGTCGTGCGGCTCGGGGACCACTTCTACTGCGTGGACGAGGCGTGCACGTACAAATGGGCCATGCTGACGGACGGCCACGTGGACCGGGAGAGAGTCGCCGTCGTATGCAAGGATTGCAACGGCGCCTGGGATCTTCAGACAGGCCAGCCGAAGGATCTTCCCGCGAAATTTCCGCTGAACGTGTACCGAATCGAAACGGTCGGTGACGACGTGATCGTCACCTTCACATACTGAGCTCCGAGTCGGCAACGAGAAAAGGCTTATGAACGAGGTTCTCCTCGCTCCTGTTGTCCTCCGCGACCGGAAGAACCGATTGGCCATCTTGCACTCCGACCGTGTTCCCACCGAGCCTCGGGGCGGTGCCATCGATGGTCGAAGATTTCAAGAACCAGCAGTTCACGCGCATGTGGAATGAGGAGAACAAGTCGAAGCGGGAGAAGTTTCGCAACCTCATGAAATCGAAGCTGGACTTGCTTCACGTCGAAGTCACCGAGGAGAACGCCCGCGCCTTCTACAACGGGCGGCTCGAGTCCCGGCAGCCCGAGCGAATTTATCAGACGCCGGAGCGGTTCGAGGACCGGCGGCCTCCGCGACGCCGCTAAGCTGGGTCGATCTAGAAACTCCATCCAACCGAACGGATGAGAGCCACGGCTCGACCGCGTAAAATAAATGGGAAAAACCTGGCCCGAAGGCCAGGGCGTTGAATCTGGTTTAGAAGCGTCGCCGGCCGCGGTCGCGACGATCCCGGTCGCGTCCACCGCCGCCGCT
>VBLU01000152.1 GCA_005879065.1 Methanobacteriota archaeon | reverse complement strand
GCGTTCAGCGCGACGATGCTCTACTACTTCCTGACGGTGCCGTTCCTCGTGAACGTCGATCTCTCGAACCTCGGCTATTCCGGGAATCTGTTCCTCTACGTCGTTGTGGCCATCTTCTTCGGCTGGGTGGGCTACTACTTCGTGCGCCGCGCATACCTGCGTCGAATCGGGGTCGACCTCGACCTCGCATACAAAGAGATCCCTCCGATCTAGGCCGATTCGAGCGGCGAAGCGGCTCAGGGCCGCGAAACGATCGCGTTCAGCCGGTGGTGAACTGGTAGCTCAAGACGCGATCCCGCTGCAAATTGACGATCGCCCCGCGGAGCGTGCCCGACGCGTACTCCGAACCGGGGTCCACGAGGACGCTCCGTTTGAGCTTCGCGGCGTTCTTCGTCTCGTGGATGTGGCCGTGGAGGCCGAGCAACGGTTGCGTTTCTAGGATCGCGGTCCGGAAGGTCGTGCTGCCGACCGGAATCAAGACCTGCTGACCTCCCTGGATCACGGGGCGTGGAGGATCGGTCGTGGCGTCGAGCTTTGGGGCGATGTCCAGTCCCGTCTCGAACGGCGGAGCGTGCATCAGGTAGATCGCGTGAGCGGGGTCCTCGACACGATTCAAGAGAGGATCGAGCCGCTCCGCGAGCCGGTCCTCCGAGAGCTCCCGCGGCGTGTTCCACGGCGATGGATTCGTCCATCCGAATCCGAGGATTTCGTGATCGTTGTCGAGCCGCACCACCTTTTCATCGATGAAGTGGACGTGGGGCGTTGATGCGGCGTGAATCAACGCCTCCGGCTTGTCGTCGTTTCCGCCGATCCAGTAGAGGGGGATGTCGAGCGGAGCCAGATGCTTCTCCGCCATGTCGGTCCACCGACGGATCTGATCGATCATCCGGTCGATGAACAAGGCATCGACTTTTTCCGGATCCGCCCGCAAGCGGGCATATTCGTCCTCCGACAGTCGAACCGGGTAGGGGCCAGAGTCTGCAACGGCTTTCTCGATCGGCCCCAGTTCCGCTTCGGTCAGGTTATCTCGGGTTCCTCCCGCCAAGCGGGTCTGATAGCGGCCGTCCTTCTGGCGGACGATCGGGGTGATCGACTTCGCTGTGAGGTCACCGCCGATCAAGAGGACGTCGGCATCGTAGAACTTCGCGGCGGCCAGGAACTTCCGGAAGGTGATCTCCGACCCGTGGAGGTCGGCCGCGAGCAACAGCCGCTTGAATTTCCGCTTCGGTCGGTCGGACCGCATCTTGGGACAGACCAAGCCGCGGGTTCTTATCAATTTGGGAGGGCAGCCGGATTAGCCGCCCTCGAGTCCTGAACGATTCGGGTCGAGCTCACTTGTACTTCTTCAGGGCGGCGCTGTCCTCGTTGAACGCTTCCTCGAGGAAGGCAAGGGTCATCTTGCGGATCGTCGCGTCGTCGGCGCCCGGCACGACCCAGTCGCCCTCGACGTCGACGCGGGTCCGGTTGCCCATCGACGTGTAGGTCTGCGCGAACTTCGTCCCCTTCGTGGGGCCCGCGATCGCCTCGACCTGGTAGCCGCGGGGCGGGTTCATCGTGAGGCGCCAGGTCTCCCAGTGCGTCCCTTTTCCGTCCGCGTTCAACATCTGCATCTCTTGGACGACCACGTTCCCTTCTTCGCTCAAAACCTTCGTTGACGGAATGGCCCGGTGTTTGTGCAGTCCCGGGGTGTCGTCTCCGATGTACTTCCAGATTTTCTCGAGCGGCGCGTCGAACACACCTTCGTCTCGGATATGGACCATGTTCAATCCTCCCTTTCGGGTTCTTAGCCGAGACGCGACGGTCTAGTTAAGGCTGTCTCAGGAACCGGGACCTTGGCTGGACTTCTCCGTCCATTGGTGGCGTGTTGCGGGCACAGAACGCACCGGCGAAACGCCCGTGTCGACGACCAAAGAGCTATGGTGCATTCCGCGGTTCTCGATTGGTGGCGCGACCAGACCTCGTCGTGCTGATTCCCGAGAGCACCCGGAAACGCTCCGGGGGTCCTTCAGGACCGCCGGGGGAGGATGCGGTCGCTGGCTCTTTACCAGTCGCGGTCCGTCAGAAGCTGGAAGGCCTTCGGGCCGAAGTCCTCAAGAAAAGCCCGCCCGGATCCGTCGAGGCGGGGCAATTCTTGCCCGCATACCAGCGGTTCGACGGGAACATGTACCGAAGCATTCCCCAAGAGGCATGGGAAAGTCGCGCCCCTGGGGTCGAGGTCCTCATCGCCTCAGCACTTAGGGGTCTCATCGCCTCTCGCGACCTGATTCCGTCCTACGAACTGTCGATGGCGGAACCTGTGCCGCCTTTCGGAAAGCTGAACCGTTGGTGGCATGCCGCGGGCCTTCCAGAAATCTTGCACGCCTTCCTCTTGGCGGCTCAACCAAAGGCGGTCGTCGACCTCCTCTCATTGGAATATCGCGAGTCCGTGGCCGGATACCAAGAGCGGCTTTCCGGGATCTCGGTAAAACCGATTGACTTCCCCGGGATGGGACGAGCGAGCCAGCCCGCTCGCGGCGAGAAGGTCGCGGAGATTCTTCGCACCGGGAGCGCCTAACGAACGCGAGGCGGATCCCTCTAGAGGGCTTGCTGTGCCTTCCGACGGTAGTCAGAGCGCTCATCCAGAAGGAATGGCGTAAGGTCGCGCGGGTTGAGGGTTCGTTCGGCGTAGTCCAGGAAATCAATGGCTGAACGAGGATCGTCTCGCGCAAGCGAGCGCGCCGCGAGGCTCGCCAAGTAATGAGACTTCTTTTTCGACAAATCCGCTCGGTCCGGCGCCATCGCGATCAGGGCCCGAAGCATGGGCCAGAAGGCATCGAGCTCGCCCCGCCGGAAGACCGGGTCGATCGCCTTGACCCGATCCACGAACTCCTCGCGCGCGTCTTGGGCCACAGGGTGTCCATAGCCGATCCCGAACTATCCCTTTGCGGTTCTCGCGGCATCCTGATGATGGGGAACCTGCATCCGGAGAGTCGGTTAGGATGGCGATTGAGAAGCGGGTCGTCGTGGTGACGGGCGGGACGGGGTATCTGGGCAGCGCGGTCTGCGGGGCCTTTGCCCGAGCCGGCGCGGCGGTGGTTGCCGTGTACATGTTGGATCGGGAACAATGTCACGGGCCCGGGAGAGATGGATCGCGTGGCCAGGGACGTCGTCAGGCGGTCACGGCGAATCGATGTCCTCGTGAACACAATCGGAGGCTACATGTCCGGTTCGGTCGAGGCGACAACGGACGAAGAATTCGATCGCGCCATAGCATTGAATCTGAAATCCACCTTCCTCGCATGCAGGGCCGTCATTCCAGCGATGCGCAAAGCGAAACGCGGAAAAATCGTAAACGTCTCCAGTGAGGCGTCCCTCCTTGGCGAAGCGGAATCGTTCCTTTACTCGGCGGGCAAATCCGGGGTCAATCGCCTAACGGAGAGCCTGGCACGGGAACTGAATACGGCGAATATCCAGGTGAATTGTGTGATGCCGCGGATCTTGGACACCCCCGCGAACCGGAAAGCGATGTCGGACTCCGACTTTTCCTCCTGGGTCAAGACGGACCAGGTCGCGCGAGTCATCCTCTGGTTGTGCTCGGAAGATGCCGACCCAATCACCGGTTCGGCGATTCCCGTCTACGGTGGGCCGTGAGGTCCGGATCAACGGCGAGCGACTGCGCTTCTCGGACTGGCCGTCCCCGTATGAGCCAGACCTACGACTTCGGAATTTCCTTCCCGGGATCGATGAAGGGTTTCTTCACAATGACCGCGGTTCGCGGACCATCCGGATGCAGGACGATCAACTCGTTTCCGAGGTCTGCGTGCTCGCTCGGCACGATCGCGTAGCCGATGTTTTTCTTGAGTCGCGGTGAGTAGATGGCCGACGTCACGCGCCCGATCGGCCTTCCGCGCCTCTCCACGGGCCATTTCGTCATGTTGAACCCAATCGGCTCGCCGGAAATTTCGATTCCCGCGAGCTTGCGCTTCGGGCCTTCGTCCTTGATCCTTTGCAGTGCCGCCCGCCCAATGAAGTCGCTCGACTTGTCCAGGTCAACGAGGCGGCCGAGATCGACCTCGTACGGATTATTCTCCATCGTCATGTCCGCGCCGTAGTTCAGGATTCCCGCCTCGATTCGTCGGATGTCCGAGGGGCCTGTCGGTCGAATGTTGTAAGGCTTTCCGGCTTTCATCACGGCATTCCAGAGGTCCTCTCCGCGCGATGCGTCAAGAAGATACAATTCGTACCCGACCTCCGCCGTCCAACCTGTGCGCGTCACGAGCACGGGAATTCCGTCCAGTTCTGTCGGCGTGAAGAAGTAGTACGGCAGGGCGGTGACCTTCTCGCCAAATAGGTCCGCCATCAACGCTTTCGATTTTGGCCCCTGGACCTGTAGCGGAGAGGCGTCCGGCTCGGAGATGGTGACATCGAGACCGGACCCGCGCGCGACCCCCTTCGCCCAGAGGAGGATGTCGCTGTCCGCGAGGGCGATCCAGAAACGGTTTTCCTCGAGACGCAGGAGCACGGGGTCGTTCAGGATGCCGCCGGCGTCATCCGTGATCAGGACGTACTTCCCTTGGCCGACGCGGCACTTCTCCAGATCCCGCGGCGTGAGGAGCTGCATGAAATCGAGCCCATCGGGCCCTCGGATCTCCACGTTCCGTTCGACAGCCACGTCCCAGAGGGCGACGTGTTTCAAGAGATGCCAATACTCCGTCACCGGATCGTCGTAGTAGCTCGGCAGGAACGTGTGGTTGTAGACCGTATAGGACTTGCAACCCGCCTTCAGGGTCGAGTCGAAGAAGGGCGAACGGCGGAGACGCGCCCCGCGCTGGATCAGGGCCATGTCGTAAACCTTCGATTTGGAGGCGCTTTTCCGCCGGGGCCTTTGTTTCTTGGCGGGCATGCGATACACTCCGGAATCGAAAACCAGGACGCGAAGGCGTGGGCGCAATCGAAGGACTGAGGATAAAGGATTTGATGCCCGGGG
>VBLU01000151.1 GCA_005879065.1 Methanobacteriota archaeon | reverse complement strand
AATGAAAGCCTCCATCACCTCGTTCGACCTCCGTGTCCTCGTCGCGGAATGGCAGGGTCTCCTCGGTGGCCACGTCGACAAGATTTATCAGCGGGACGACGAGGTCATATTTCGGATCAATGTCCCCGACCGCGGCAAGGTCGAGCTCTATTCGAAGGCAGGTCAGTGGCTGTGCCTCCACGAGGTCGAGGACAAGCCGGAGTCTCCGCCTCCGTTCGCACAGACACTCCGCCGCCTGCTGGATAACGCGCGGGTGACCGCGGTCGAGCAGCGAGGGTTGGACCGAATCGCAATCTTCCGAGTCGAACGAGGGCCCGAACGATTCGACATCGTATTCGAAGTTTTCAGCAGAGGGAATCTCGTCCTCGTCCGAGATGCGGTGATCGTGGCGGTGATGTTTCCCCAGAAATTCAAGGATCGCGACGTCCAGGTCGGCGAACGGTATTCGTATCCTGTCTCGGGCATCGACTCGCTCGACCTGGACCGCGACGGCTTCGCGAAGGCTTTGCAGGGCGCCAAGGGCCAGGTGGTCCGGATCCTCGCGACTGTATTGAATCTCGGAGGCACCTACGCAGAGGAATTGTGTCTGCGCGCGGGCGTCGACAAGGAGACTCGAGTCAAGGACCTCCAGGACGGGCAGATCGATTCGCTGTACACGGCGCTGAACAACATCGCAGTCGCGATCGACCAGGAAAGGCGGCCGGCCGTCATCCTCCAAGAAGGCCGAGCGATCGACGCGACGCCGATTGAACTGTGGCAGTACCGCGAGATGGAACGAAGGGAGTTCCCGACGTTCAATGAGGCGTTGTCCCATTTCCTGACGATTGCGGAGCCGCAGGTAGAAGTCCGAGACGACGTCGCGGCCAAGTTCGAGCGACGCATCGCGCAACAGCGGGAGACGCTGCAAAAGCTGCGGGAAGAGGCGATGCTCCTCGAGGCGCAAGCCGTCTTCCTCTACGGACATTATGCGGTCCTCGACGAACTCCTCCGGTCAATCCGCGAAGGGCGACCGCCTTCGGAGCACGGCCAAATCAAAGCGATTGACCGCAAGACGCACATGGTCACGGTGGCGGTCGGCGATTTTGATGCGATCACGCTCGACTACGACAAGGATGTGACCGCGAACGCGCAAGCCTTCTACGACCGCCGGAAAGACGCGCAGCTGAAAGCACAGCGGGTCGAAGAAGCTATCGCGAAGACCCGCGAGGAGATGGACGCCGCGAAGGCGAAGGCCGTCAAGGCGGCCAAGAAACCGCGGATCAAGGCGACGAAGGCGATGTGGTTCGAGGCATACCGTTGGACGTTCTCCGCGGACGGCCTCTTGATCCTCGGCGGTCGGGACGCGCGGACGAACGACCAGCTCGTGAAGAAGCATCTCAAAGAAGGCGACCGCTATGCGCACGCCGACATCCACGGCGCTCCTTCGACCGTGATCAAAGACGGCGCGAGGGCCCCGGAAACCACATTGCGAGAGGCGTGCGAGTTCGCCCTCGCGTACAGTAAGGCGTGGTCGGCCGGGCTCGCGAGCGGAAGCGCCTACTGGGTCCTGCCGGAGCAGGTCTCGAAACAGGCGGAATCGGGTGAGTTCCTCCCGCGAGGGGCCTTCGTGATCCGCGGCAAACGAAACTACCTCCACGATCTCCCCGTGCAACTCGCGATTGGCGAGGTCGAGATCGAGGGACACCGCAAGGTCATGGGAGGGCCCGTTGCCGCCGTTGCTGCCCGCTCGAAGCGGTACGTCGTCCTCGCCCCCGGAAAAGAGGACCGCGAGGAGCTCGCGAAACGCCTCGCGGCATCCTTCGAAGTTCCGATCGAGGAAATCACTCGGGCGATGCCGCCGGGCAAGGTCCAAGTCGTCGAGCAGCACGGTGTCGAACTCAAGGCCCGTGGTACTTGACCGCCTCCGGAAGCCCTATTAGCCCGGGCCGGCCATATCCGACGTGGGCCGGGTTTTGGTGGAGTGATGTCGCAGGCCGACGCCGCCGTCGTACAGCTTCCGGACGACGAACGGCCGACGAAGTGGTACAACATCCAAGCGGACCTCCCAGAACCGTTGCCTCCGCCAAAGGATCCGGAAACAGGGCCGTCTCGGCTGAAGTCGTTGCCCGAACTCCTCCTCGCCGAGTGCCTGCGGCAGGAGAATTCCACCGAGCGATGGATCGAGATTCCTCCGGAGGTGCAAGAGTTGTATCGCCAGGCGGGTCGGCCTCGACCGCTGATCCGGGCTCACCGCCTCGAGAAGCGGCTCGGGACGCCGGCGCACCTCTACTACAAGACGGAGTTCTACAGCCCGACGGGCAGCCACAAAGTGAACACGGCTCTCGCCCAGGCTTGGTACGCGAAACAAGAGGGGTACGAGCGGCTGACGACCGAGACCGGTGCAGGGCAATGGGGGACCGCCCTCGCCTACGCGGCGAGCCTCGCGGAACTTAAGACGACGATCTACTGGGTTCGAGCCGTACATGATTGGAAGATCCAGCGGCGACAATTCATGAAGCTCTACGGGGCCACAGTTCACGCGTCTCCGAGTTCTGAAACGAGCGTGGGCCGGGCGCTGCTTGCGAAGCGAGCGAACCATCCGGGCTCGCTCGGCATCGCGGTGTCCGAGGGCCTCGAAGACGCGAAGCGGGATGAGAAGGCAATCTATTGCCTTGGCTCCGTCCTGAACCATGTCCTGCTCCATCAGACGATTATCGGGCTAGAGACGCAGCGACAATTCGAGCAGATTGGCGCCTACCCGGACATCATGGTCTCGAGTCTCGGCGGCGGCTCGAACTTCGGCGGTTTCACCCTCCCCTTCCTGGCGGACGCGATCAAGGGAAAGGCCATCCGGTTCATTGCGGCCCAGAGCGCCGCGGCCCCGAATCTGCAGGGCGAGTACCGCTACGACTTCGCGGACCATGCGGAGCTCACCCCTCTGCTGAAAATGTACACGCTCGGCCACAAGACGGAGATGCGTCCCGTCAAGGGCGACGGCCTGCGATACCACGGCTGCTCACCGATCCTCTCCCTCCTCCGGCATCGCGGCTTCATCGACACGATCGCGTACCCGGAGGACGAACGGTATGTGTTCGAACGGGCCCGACAATTCGTCCAGGCCGAGGGATTCCTGCCCGCCCCGGAGAGCGCCTACAGCGTCGCCTGCGCCATCGACGAGGCGATGAAATGCAAGGAAACGCGCGAACGGAAGGTCATCGCCTTCAACGTGAGCGGCCACGGCTTCATGGACATGGAAGGGTACGCCCAAGTCCTGGGCCTCTGAGCGCGGTCCCCTGGAGGGGGTTCCCGCATCAACTTCATATCCGACCTGCGAGTCCTCAGGGATACCAGGACAAGGGGAGTGGAGTCGTGGGAGCGTACGTTCGGACATTCGTCCTCTTCGCTGTGTTGACAATCATCTTCGTGTTCTTTGGCTGGGCGATCGGGAGCCTCTGGTTCGGCGCG
>VBLU01000115.1 GCA_005879065.1 Methanobacteriota archaeon | reverse complement strand
ATGAAAGGTCCCCTCGTCGACGTATTCTACGACGGCCGCCGGATGGTCCGTTTGGGAGGCCGCCGATACCGCAAGGAACTCCACGGCGCGGGATGCACGCTCGCGGCATCGACCACCGCGTACCTGGCCCTCGGATTCCCGCTTCTCGCCGCGGTCCGGCGCGCGCGCCGGAAGGTGGCCCTCGGCTTCCGGGCCTCGTATCGAGCCGGTCGCGGGGTCGATATTATCAATTCCCAAATCAGATTGGGTCGCTAGGACGCCCTCCCCGGGAGGCGGGCGCCATTGCACCTTTTTGGCACATTATCAGTTGGCTCTGGCTCTCCCCAAAACTTCAAGTAGGGACATCAAAATTGGAGCGACTGCGTGGTCTGGCCATCCTCGCCGCCGCGCACGGCGGATGCCCTGCGTCCGTCCGGTGCGACCTCGGGGATCGGATGGATCGGATGACCGTGGAGACAGGGCCCAGATTGAGTCGCAAGACCGACCAGGGGGACACGAGGCCCGAGAACCCAACGCAGAGGCCCTGATGCCATGCGGATCGCACTCTTCACGGACAGCTATCTGCCGACGGTCGACGGCGTCGTGACGTCCGTCCTGTCGACGAGGCGCCAGCTCGAGGCGCACGGTCATGAGGTCGTCGTCTTCGCCCCGGAGGACCCGAGACGTCGCGGGACCCGCGAGGACGGGACCGTGTACGTGCGGGCGAAGGAGTTCCACCATTACCCCGGATACCGTCTGGCGATGTTTCCCGGTCGGGAGGTCGACCTGATCAAGGACCTCGGCATCGACGTGATCCACATCCACGGCGTCGGCTTCGTCGGGATCAAAGGGCTCTGGGCCTCCTGGCAAGCGAAGATCCCGCGGGTCTCGACCTTCCACACGATGATCCATGACACCCTCGCGTTCTACTCCCCGTTCGGCCTGAACCTCCATCTGCTCGAGCGCGGGCTGCGCTTCTACCTGAAGATCTTCCTGCGGAAGACGCAAGGGGTCGTCGTGCCGAGCCGCGCGATCCTGGACGAGATCATGGCTCTCTCCCCGCGCGCCAACATCGCCGATGTGATTCCGACGGGCGTGGATCCGGACCGGTTCCGTCCGGACATCTCCGGCCAGGGAATCCGGACGAAGTGGGGCCTGAACGGCCACGACGTCGTCCTGCACGTCGGCCGGGTCGCGCCGGAGAAGAACCTGTCCACCCTGATCCACGCGTTCCCGAAGATCCTCGAGGCGAACCAGGATACGAAATTGATGATCGTCGGGACGGGTCCGTACATGGAGAAGTACTACGACCTGGTGGCCCGACTCGGCCTCTCCGGGGACGTGATCTTCACCGGATTCGTCCCAGACGCGGACCTGCCGAAGTACTACGCGGCCGCGGACGCCTTCGCGATCGCCTCGAAGTTCGAGACCCAGGGCCTCGTCGTCCTGGAGGCGCTGGCCTCCGGCCGGCCGGTGGCGGGGGCGAACTACCGGGCCATCCCCGAGTTCGTCCGCGAGGGCGTGAACGGCGCCCTGTTCGACCCGAACGATGTCGCCGGCTGTGCCGCGGCGGTCCTGCGATGCCTCCGGGACCGGGATTCCATGCGGGAGGCCGCCCGGGATGTCGCCCTGACCTATTCCGTGGACCGATGCACACGCCGCCTCGAACGGGTGTACGAGCGCCTCGTGGCCGCGTGACCGGCATGCTCGAGCCCTCGGCGGCTCCCGCGCGGACGACCATGGCTCGAAACGCCTCGGTCTCGGTCATCATCCCGACCTGGAATGAGGCGAAATACCTCCCTGCGCTGCTGGACTCTCTCCAGAACCAGACCCGATCGCCCTTGGAGATCCTCATCGCGGATTCGGAAAGCACGGACGGCACGCAGGATCTGGCCGAGGCCCGCGGCGCCCTCCTGGTGCCGGGCGACCCCCGCGGACCGGGCGAGGGCCGGAATCGGGGAGCGCGCGCGGCCCGAGGCGATGTCTTCCTGTTCGTCGATGCGGACTGCATCACCCCGCCCGACCTCCTGGACGCCATCGTCGCCGCCTTCGAGGAACCGGGGGTGATCGGCGGCGCTACCGGATTCATGCCGGCTCTCGGCAACGCCGCCGAGCGTGCCCTGTTTTCCCTGGCCAACGGCTACCAGCGGGCGATGACCTTGTGGGGATTCCCGCACAACGCCGGGTACTGCTTCTTCTTCCGGCGCGAGGCCTTCCAGGCCCTCGGAGGCCTCCGGGAGGACATGCCGCTGAACGAGACGCATGACCTGGCCCTCCGGTCTCGGTCCCTCGGCCGGTTCGTCATCCTGCCCCAGGCAGTCTTGACGTCGATGCGGCGCTTCCGGACGTACGGCTACGTCCGCACGATCCTGAAGGAATACATCGCCTCGACGATCCTGTACTACGCGACGGGCCGCACGTCCGCCGAGCGATTCCGCCCGGCGCCGGCCCGCTGACGGGACCGGCCTACGAGGCCCTGCGGCCCCGGCCCCGCCGGCGGTAGAGCCAGGATCCGAGGACCGACATGGCGACGACCACGACGACCAGGACGAGCGTGATCGAACGAGCCGTGCGAGGATCGTAGGCCACCCCGATGACGAACACAAGGTACAGCAGGACGGCGTACTTCGCCAGCCCGCCCACCGCCACGAAGCCCATGGACCGCCGGTAGTTCCACCGCAGGGTCGCGATGAACGCGCCGACGAACGGGACCACCGGCGCGATCCGGTTCAAGAGGATGGCACGCTCGTCCGGTACGCCGAGGAACTCGGTCCATCGCCGCATCCCCGACTCGAGCCAGCGGGGCATCCGGCGGCCGCGGACCAGGATGCGTCGGACGAGGGCGTAGAGGATGGTGGTCCCGAGGAGGTCCCCCGCCACGGCCACGAGGAGGAGGACCGCGGCCCAACCGACCGCATCCATCGTCTCGGGCCGGAACGTGTACGTGATGAGGATCCAGGCTTCGGGCAGCGCGGGGAAGAGCGCCGCGTCGACGGCGAAGATCACCAGCAAGGCGGCGAGGCTTCCGATCGGACCGAGGGATGCGAACAGGGCCGCGAGGACGTCGTCCAGGGAGGGCATCCGCCGCCCGCGGCGAGGTCCACGGCCGTCACGACGAACACGACCGTCCCCGAGGCCGTCTTTTGTCCGACCCGGTCGACCGCGGTCGTGTCGAGCAGGTGATGCACGACAATCCGCCCGGTGCCGTTGTCCGCGCCGTCGTCCACCGAGTCGACCCGGGCGTCCCACCCATACGGATGGACCATCTGGCCTGGGACCGGACTGTTCGTCACCGTGACGATGGAACCAGACACGCTGACGTAGGCGGACCAACCCCAGAATGGATCCGTCACGTTCGCTCCCGAGACGGGTTGCGTCTTGTATGTATTCGTGAACGCAGATTCGTTCATCGTCACACGGACCGGCACAGGCTCGAAGAGCGGCTTCATGAGGATCTTCGTCGGATCGGACAGACCATAGCCGAGGTTCGGTGGGACCACAATCGTCTTCGCGTCTCCGACGGCGAGACCCTGAACCCCGACGTCGAAACCCTGGATCACCGCCAGGGGCACGGCCCCGATCGCGAAGCTGAGAGGCTGCCACGAGTTGCGCCAACCGAAGGAGAAGGCCTTCGTGTAGGACGCGTTGTCCTCGGCCACGGACGCCAGGCTCGTATCGAACACGAAGCCGTCTTCGAACCGGCCGACGTAGTCCACCTTCACCTGGTCCCCGCTCTGGGCCCGCAGGGGAGGATGGCCGAACTTCGGGATGACGTAGACGAAGTAGACTGCCAGGATGGCAATCACGAGGACGAGCACCCCCACGAAGGACCAGAAAGTGCTCAGCCCTTCCTCATCCCGGACGAGGGGGCGGGCCATGGCGCTTCTGGGCTAAATGAGGAGCCGCCATAAACGTTATGGTGCCCGCGTCGAAGCGCATGTCCCTGGCCCCCGATCGCGGACGTCACGGGGTGAAGGATGCGTACTCGAGCGCGATTGTCTCTCGGTCGTACAGTCCGACGGTCGAACTCGGAGTCCTCGGGGTGCCGTTCACCGTCATCCCAGTTGGATTGTCAAAGGGCTTTCCCCACACGCTGAAAAAGTCGCCAATCGAATACACGCGGGCCTGTTCCGGCGTGTCCGGTTCGATGTGAATCACCCCATCCGTGTTGTGGGTGTGCAGGACCACCATGCAGGTGAAGCTGATGCCGATGCTCCCGGGGATCGTGACCTGGTTCCCGCCTGAGGTGATTGTGAGAGTCGTGTGCCAATGATATGCCAGGCCGTTTCCCGACACGCAGGGGTATCCGGTGTTATGGGAACCGCTCGTGACGAGATAGTATGCGACGATTCCCACCAGGACCACGATCAGGACGATCAGGACCTGCCAGCGGCTCACCCGCAACGGACGCGAGGGCGCCCTCGTCGCGATTCGCCCGGGCTCCGCTTTCAACCGCTCGACCAGTTTGGGGGTGTCCGGATGCCTCGGATGGATGTCGTTCAGATGGCGGAGCAGATTCTCGGGCCGCACCGCCACGTCGCAGATCGGACAATGGTCCATATTCTTCACCGCGACACCCGTTCGTGACCGGAGGAAGAAGTCAGGGTGAGCTCGTATTTAGGAATGATGCGGACGGCGGACGAACTCACGCGTACATGGCGCCCGAGGAGTCCCCGGACCGCACCGGATTGTCGCCCAGGACCTTGTCGACCGCGCGCTCGAAGTCGGTCATCGACACGGTCTCGCGGTCCTCCCGGATCGCGAACATGCCCGCCTCCGTGCAGATCGCGTGGATGTCGGCGCCCGTGGCCCCGTCGCAGCGGGACGCCAGCACGCCGTAGTCGACCTCGCCGGCGATGTTCATCTTTCGCGAATGAATCTTGAAGATCGTCATACGGGATTCGGAACCCGGCATCGGGATCTCGATGATGCGGTCGAACCGTCCCGGCCTCAGAAGCGCTTCATCGAGGATGTCTGGACGATTCGTCGCCCCGATGATCTTGACCTCTCCCAACGGGTTGAAGCCGTCCAGCTCCGCCAGGAGCTGCATCAACGTCCGCTGGACCTCTCGATCACCGGACGTCGCGACCTCGAGGCGCTTGGCGCCGACCGAATCGAGTTCGTCGATGAAGACGATAGACGGGGACTTCTCCCGGGCGAGCTGGAACAACTCCCGCACCAGGCGGGCGCCTTCGCCGATGTATTTCTGCACGAGCTCGGAGCCGACGAACCGGATGAACGTGGCCTGCGTGCGGTTCGCGACCGCCTTCGCAAGGAGCGTCTTGCCGGTCCCCGGAGGCCCGACGAGCAGGACGCCCTTCGGCGGCTCGATGCCGACCTTTCGATACAGGTCCGGCTTGAGGAGGGGATCCTCCACGGCCTCCCGCAACTCGCGCATCTGGATTTCCAGGCCGCCGATGTCCCCGTAGGTGACCGGAGGCTTCTCGATGATCTCTGCGCCGGTGACGATCGGATCGAGGGAGGGAGGCAGGACGCCCATCACGGCGAGGGTCTGCTTGTTCAGGGCCACGCGCGCGCCGACCACGAGGTTCTCCTTCGCGATGTAATCCGCCGCGTTGACGATGAAGTCCGGACCCGTCGACGACTTGACGACGACGCGGCTGTCGGCCAGGATGTCGCGGATGTTGCCGATGATCAGCGGAGGGCTCTTGAGACGATCCAGTTCCTGTTTCAGCCGTCGGATCTCCTTCTGGAGTCGGACGAGCTCCGTCTCGGCGTACCGCTTCTCCCCTTCCACCCGGCGGGCGGTCTCCAACAACTTGTCGTTGCGGTCCTCGAGCGAGGCGATGCGCACCGACATTTTCTCGGAGAATTCGCGGATCTGATCGTCGTCCATAGGTTCGCCCGGTGGGTGGGCTATGAGGGAAGGCTATATACCCGGCGCTTTTTATTTAGTCTTTGCGGGCCCGGTTCGTGATCTGCGAATTGTGCGGGGCGGACGTTCCCCGGCTGAAGAGTGTGGCGATCGAGGCGACTGTCCTTTCGGTGTGCGGGGAGTGCGCCCGCTTCGGCGAGGAGGTGTCGAGCGCCCCGTTGCGACCGAGCACGATGCCGCCCGTCATCGCCCAACGGCTGGAGGCCCGCCAACGGCGTCTGACGCCGAAGGACGTGTACGCGCAGGGTGGCGAATTGGAGCTGATGGAGGACTTCCCCCAAATGATTCGCCAAGCGCGGGAATCCCGCGGATGGAAGCAGGCGGACCTCGGCGCGAAGATCAACGAGCGGGCGAGCGTGATCGCGAAGCTCGAATCGGGGACGATCACGCCGGGGGACGACCTCGTTCGGAAGCTGGAACGGCAACTCGGGATCAAGCTGAAGGAACGCGTTCAGCCGATCGCGGTGAAGAAACAGGCCGCCGGCGCGGGCCTCACCCTGGGCGATCTGATGAAAGGCAAAGAAAGCAAGGACTGAATCAAGGCATCTGCAGACGCGCCTTCACGGCCGCCAGGAACGCCGTAACGTCGACGCCCGACTGACGCGCCGCGATGAGGGCCGCGACCTCGACCTCGACGTCCATCTTCTCCTGGACCTCGTTTACCCGGCGGATCACGGCCTTCCGGTCCATGCCGGTCTTCGCGGCGATTCCGTCCACGATGCGCACGAAGA
>VBLU01000114.1 GCA_005879065.1 Methanobacteriota archaeon | reverse complement strand
AACGGTACCGTCTACCGAGGCACCGCCTTCATAGACCCGCGGATCTCGTGATCTCGGAAGCCTCATTACAACTCGTTCCATCGGTCCAGCGATGCCAATCCGTCCGACGGAATGGGAGGGCGTGGCCACGGACGGCCCCTGGCTGCTCACCCGAAATCGGGTGCCTGGGACCTCCGTGTACGGCGAAAGTCTTCCTCGCGAAGGAGGCATTGAATATCGACGGTGGGATGCGAACCGGAGCAAGCTCGCCGCGTACCTGAAGTGCGGCGGGCGCGTCTGGGGGTTCCGAGCGACGTCTTCCGTCCTCTATTTGGGGGCCGGAAGCGGCACGACGGCCAGCCACGTCTCCGACATCTGCCGCGACGGAACGATTACCGCGGTCGAGATCTCCGCCCGCGCGTTTCGAGACCTCCTCCGTCTCGCTGAGACTCGCCCGAATCTGGTGCCCGTCCTTGGAGACGCGACCAAACCGGAGACGTACGGGGGACGTCTGGGCGCCGTGGACGTACTCTATCAAGACGTCGCCCAACGAGAACAGGCGGGGATCTTCCTCAAAAACCTCCGGTGGATGCGACCGGGAGGCACAGGCTACCTCGTGGTGAAGGCGCGATCGGAGGACATGGCCCAGGCTCCGGCACGCATCTTCGAGGCAGCGAAACTGGAGCTCTTGAACGCGGGCCTAAAGATCCTCGACCTACGGGTCCTGTCCCCTTATCAATTGGATCACGCGGCCCTGGTCGTGCAAAAAACATAGCATCATCCGATGTGAAGGGATTCATGCTTGCCGTGGCACGACGGTCCCGGGCGGCGTACCGTCGATTCGCTCGCTACTATGATCTCATCTATCATAGGCTGGTCGACTACGAAGGCGATGTCGATTTTCTTGAGAAGGTCTTCCGCAGGTTCCGCCTCGAGCCGAAGACGATCCTCGATCTTGGATGCGGCACCGGCAACCACGATCTCCCCCTCGCCCGCCGCGGATATCGCGTCACTGGAATCGACCGGTCCCCCGAAATGCTCTCCCTCGCACGGAAGAAAGCCGCCGCGTTACGCGTGCGACCCCGGTTCGTCCGCGCCGACATGCGTTCGTTTCGACTCAGCCGAGCGTTCGACGCGGCCGTGTGCATGTTCGGGGCCTTCGGATATCTGCTGACGGAACGAGACGCGCTGCAATCCCTCCGCAGCCTCCGGAGACATCTCGAACCGAACGGCTTTTTCGTGTTCGAATTTTGGCATGGCCCTGCCGCACGACCTGCCCCGTTTCAATCGTGGACGCACGTCCGGGAGAAGGGCATCGAGATCGTTCGTCTCGAAGAGTCCCGATTCGATCCGCGAACGGGCCGGCTGCCCGTCGAGTTCCGATTTTTTGTTTTCGGAGGAGGGAGAGTGCTCGACCGGTTCGACGAGCTCCATACGATCCAGACATACACGGTCCGCGGCATGCGGGAGCTGTTGCGTCGCGGTGGATTCAATCTCCTCGGGACGTTCGCGGCCACGAATGTGAAAAAAGGATTCCGGCCCGTGTCGCGGAACACGTTTCGCATCATGGCGGTCGCGCGCGCGAGGTGAATCTTAAATATGTCCCCGCGGTATGCGCAGCCTCTTCCGAGGAAATGATGGCTCGCCTCCATGCGCATCGCAAAGGAAAGAGCGGATCCACGAGGCCGTTTCTCAAGGCGAACCCGGAGTGGGTCGCGATGGAGAAGGCCGATATCGAGGAGACGATCTTTCGTCTGCACCAGGAAGGCCTCTCCGCCGCCGCGATCGGTGTGCGCCTCCGGGACGGCTTCGGCGTCCCGAGCGTGCGGCTCGCGACCGGACGGAGCTTGCTGGAGATCCTGCGGTCTAAAGGGGCCAAGTTCGCTCTGCCGGAGGACCTTGCGGGCCTGATCCGACGGGCCGCGAGCCTCCAGACGCACCTGAAGGAACACGGGAAGGACCTGAGCAACAAGCGGGGCCTGCAACTCATCGAATCGAAGATCCGGCGTCTCTCGCGGTACTACAAGGACCGTGGCATCAT
>VBLU01000072.1:12235-15055 GCA_005879065.1 Methanobacteriota archaeon | reverse complement strand
TACGCGACCACGATTGCCTTCATCGTCGGAATGGCGATTGGCTTCTCGGTGGGATGGCTCCGGACGGCCAGGACCGTGCCCCTCGCCAAATTCGCGGCCTCAATGCGCGTTGAGAAGCGCGAGCGACAGGAAAATCCCACGGGCAGCGAGGAAGGGCGCCGGTTTTTGGTCGTGCTCTCATTGCTTTGGTATGGCACCAAGTATGTCGTCCGACGAATCGGGGACGGATTTGTTGAAATCATTCGAGGGACTCCGTTGTACGTCCAGATCTTGTTCGCTTCATCCTTCTTCATAATCTTTCTGCCACAATATGTAGGCGAGGGAATTCTCATCGGCATCATCGCGCTTGCAATCAATACAGGGGGCTATCAAGCCGAAATCTTTCGGGCCGGCCTCCAAACCGTTCACTCAGGGCAAATCGAAGCCGCGAGAGCGATCGGCTTCTCCCGGCTCAAGGCGATGCGCTACGTGATCCTCCCCCAAGCGCTGCGGCTGATCATTCCGCCCCTCACGAACGAGTACATCGGACTGTTCAAGGCGAGCACGTTCCTGTTCGTGCTCGGGGTCCAGACCGAGATCAGCTACATCGCGCAGCACGAAGGCTTCGCGGGGGATGTCTTCGAAATTTTCGCGATCGTCACCGTGATCTTCCTCGCCATCACAGTCACGCTGTCGTTCGTCGTCCAAGCGCTCGAACGGCGGTTTCGAATTCCCGGCCTCGGGATCGAACAGGTCAAGCTGCCGCGCGGCGTCTGGATCGGTCGAGTCGGCGGCTGAGCGGTTGGCTCAGGTGACGCCTCGAGCCAGCGGGCGGCTCGTACCAACCCGGCTCCAAGGCGCGGCTCACAAGCTCCCTGACGGCCGCGGAGTGGGGGAAGCGTTGACCGCACCGAGCGCAACGAAAGCCTGCCCTGGTCCCCATCGACTTGGCGCGCTTCTGGCACCTGAGGCAGAGTGGGTTTGCAAGCTTACGAGACTCTTCGACGAGGGACAGGACCTGCAGCTTTTCGATGTTCAGTGTTTTCGGTTGGGCCCGGATCGATCCGACGACTCGCACACGGTCGCCCGGCCGTAGCGCCCGAACGATATTCCGGAATCCCTTCGACGGTTCATACGCGACCGCTTCGAGTCCGTTCATCTCGAGGACAACGTGTCCGCCGCGAATCGTGCGGGGCAGCCCCAATACCTGCGTGTCGACCTGAACGGTCGTCCGCGGTTCGAGGGTCGGAGCTGGAATCACATGATCGTCCGTCCCTTGGTTTGTCTCGAAGACAATCCAACCAGCGGGTGACTCTCCCTTGATTGTCTGCAAAGCGGCGGGAAGGACCCCGGGATCGTCGCCGCGAATCCCAAAGAGAATCGGACATGGCGAATGTGGGGCAATGACGATTCGATCGCATTCATAGTCGTAGTTGTTGAAGGTCGAGGCGAACGACCGATCCATGTTTTTCACGGAGTCCGGATCGAGGACTCGAGGCGTTCCCCACCGAGATTCGCCCCGGTAAGCGAGAACCTCGTATGTTCGGTCGCGGGGCCTCCAGGCGGCCGCAGCCAACGCGCCGATGATTCCCCGACCGTTCTTGTACTCCCGAAGGACGCCCGGCGACCGGACGGCGGCCAATGCTTCTTCCTTCGAGACAATCCGCCGCACGGCATTCCAGTACAAGCTGGCTGCGGGCTGCCCGGAAAGGATGCAGAATCCGGGGTTGGTAGTCGGCTCCTGGAATTCGGATCGGCTCTCGACGAGGGTTGAGACGCGGGCGCGGAGGCGCCAGACATCATCGTCACCCCGGGCCCAGGCATGGGACCAAATGGGTCGACCCTCAAGTTCCCCGATCAGGGTTCTTCGTCCTGCGCCGTGTCCGAATCGGACACAGATTGCCCCGTTGCCTCGCGTCTTCCACGGGACATTCGGGTTCAACCGGACGAGACGCGGATATCCGACAAGGTCATAGTCCGTCGTCAGCTCACGCACGATTTCCGCCGCGAGGAATGTCGTGCACATCCCCTGCAAGCTGTCCGTATCGTCGACGCCGATCCACGCGACCATTGGCCCTCCAACCGCGTGCGTAGACAAGAATCCGTCGCGCCCGGGAACGTTCAAATAGGCTCGACCGATAGGAAGGGCAGCTCCATGCCAATCCGGACTTTTGAGCTCTCGAGCGTCGACGGCCGCCGATTCGTGAAGGCGACAGAGCGATGGGTGAACCTACGAGTCGATCACAATAGCACGGTCACACTCATCTCGGAACTTGGCGACCACCAGGCCTCGGTCGACTTCCGCTTCACCGCAAACTATCACGCTTCCGAAGCGGTCGTCGGCCTCATCCAGATCGAGGGAAACATCCTCTGGGAAGGCGATGCAAAGGCCCTCGTGAAAGGATGGTCGTCCGGAGGCCAGATGCCGCCCGACGTTGCGCAAGAGATCCACACCGTGATCATGACGAACTGCATCCCGGAGGCCGTGCTCCTCGCCCGCGAATTGCGACTCCCGCCGCCGATCCCGATCCCGCAGGTGAACGTGCCGCAGCAACCAGGAAAGCCCGCGAAAGGCCGCTCCCCCGAAATCGCCTGATCGTCAGAATCCGTCCCTGGCTTCGGGGAACCGTCGATTTCTGCCCGACCCCGCTACATGAGGTCGCGCCAAATCCCCATCGAGATTCCTCGGCGGCGCCCCACGAATGCCAAGGACGCCAGGATTCCGACCGCGCCGCACACGACCAATAGGACCGGCCAAAGTCGCCCGGAGAGAATGGAACCTTGGCGCCAACCGAGACCAAGCAAGGCGACCGCGCAAACACCGACTGGCACGAGGACTTC
>VBLU01000072.1:0-12181 GCA_005879065.1 Methanobacteriota archaeon | reverse complement strand
ACGCTCACGCTTGACTTCGTGTACGTGTAGCGGATCCAGCCGCGGCTCTGCACGTCGCAGATCCCCTTGATGCTCAGGAACGACTTGAGCTGCTCGACCTTGAACTCGATGCTGCCGTCCATGAGGGAGCCGAGCATCTGGATCTCCTGCTCCTCGTGCATCCCCTTCTCGATCACGTAGAACGCGACGGCCTTGTCCCGCTTCCGGCGGCCTACGAACGGCTGCAGGAACTTGAACGTCGTCGTCGGGTCGAGGTAGGCGATCAACGTGGACACGCTCCGGAACCCGAGACGGTAGGTCGGGTACTTCTTCTTCCATTCCGCCGCGATCGTCTCCACCGCTTTCAAGATGGACTGGTGGTCCGTCGCCTCGTCGATGTACGTCGTGTTCGAGTCCGTCGCCTCGGCGCCCATCGATTTCGAGTACGCGTCGATGTACCGGACGAGGCCGAGCTTCTCGTATTCCTCGTATCCCGGGAGGACGAAGGCCATCTCATCGCGGACGTCGGCGGGCCCCTTGTCCGTGAGGACCCACAGGATGGGGGAGCCTTTCTTCAGGCCCTCCGCCATGAAGAGGTTCACGAGGACTTCCTTCCCGACGTAGGCGGGTCCGTAGACCGAGGCGTTCGTGCCGAACGGGATGCCGCCGAACATGAGGTCGTCCAGGCGCGGGATGCCGGTCTTCACCTTCTGCTGCTTCACCTCGATCTGGAGGTCTTGCTCGCGGGCCTCGATGTCCTCTTCGATGAGGCCTTGCTCCCGCATCCGGAGTTCCTCCATCTTCTGCTGGAGGTATTTCTCCTTCGTCCTGACCTCTTCTTCCTTCTGGTTGATCTGCCCCTTCAGCTCTTCGAGGCGCGACTTCATGTCGAGCTCATCCGTCGAGCCGCCCTGCGCCTTCGCCTCCTCGACCTTCCGTCGCTCGCCCTGCATGACCTTCTCGCGGTACAGGAGGTCCTCCTCCCTCCGGAGGAGTTCCTCCTCCTTGTACGCGAGCGGCTCCTTCACCTTCCGAATCTCGTCCTCCTTGACCTGGAGCTCCTCTTGAAGGCGCTCTAGCTCCTGCTCCCGCAGCAAGATCGTCCGCTCCCGTTGGAGGACGTCGTGCTCCTTCTTCGAGATGGCGCCTCCGATCTCGGACTTCGACTTGCCCTCGAAGACCTGCGCCTGTTCGCGGACCTTGTCCTCGATCTTGTACTTCCCGACCTCGCCTTCCAGGACGATGATCCGCCGCTTGAATTGCTCTTCCTTCGCGAGGTAGTCCTGCTCCATCTCCCGGAGCTCCTCCTCGAGTCGCCGTTTCAGCTCCTCGGTCGGCGCGGTCACCTCATCCGGATGGATTGCCGCAATGCGTTCCTCCTTTGCACGTAGCGTTGCCTCGCGCTCCACGAGGTCCGCCTCTTGCTTTTTCATCTCCCGCTGGTCGGGTTTCAGCTTCGCGAAGCCGGATTCGATCTGTTTTTTCAACGTCTCGTTCACGGACCGAAGCTTGGCTGCTTCGGTCTCCATCTCCTCTCGAAGTTTCTGTTCCTGCTCGAGACGCTTCTTCGCGTCCAGAGACACCCCGGCTTTGAGCTGCTGCGTCTTCACGTACTTGATGACCGCGATGGACCCTTTCTTGATGTGTTCGATCTCCTGTTCCAGTTCCTTCCGCTTCCCGATCTCCGTCTGCAATTGCTTCGACAGGTTCGCGGTTTCCTCGATGTACTTCACCGGATCGAACTTGCCCTGACGGAAGTTCGCCAGCTCGCGATTGAGGGTGGAACGCATCGACTCGAGCTCGGCCCGCATGCCGTCCGTCTCGAGGGCCTTCTCGCGGAGTTCTCGCACCTTGTCATCGGACAGTCGATCCGGGGTTCCCCGCGTGGGCCGACCGACGCCGGAACTGGTGGGCACGCCGAGCCAATCCTGGAAGGCGGTGTCCTCGCCGGCGAGCCACTTGCGCAGCGCCTCGTCCCGGGAATCGCCTCCCGACGTGGAGGCGCCGAGCCAGGCGGCCGTCCCGCTCGACTCGCCCTTCATCCAGGCGGACAGTCCCCGGTCTCCCGCCGGGGCAGCGGAATCCTGTTTCGTGCCGCACACGACGCACTCGCCGTGCGGATTCACCTCGCCTCCGCAGACGCGGCACACCTGTTCCGAGACCGTGCCGACCGTGGGCTTCACCGCCACCGGAGCTGCGCCTTCCCGAGCATCACGAGCACGACCGACACCGATGAAAATCGGTGGCGCTCACCACCCGCCGCGAGGGTATTTAATCGTGAGGACGGCATTATCATCCAGTAATCTAGGCCGTGCGCAACGTAAGGGGACGCTCCCGTCCAAGGCCGTGCCGGAATCAACGGATTTTGGAACGCGAGACCAGCATGCTCGGCGCGGGCCCGGGTCCGATGATCTCCAACGCTTGCCAGCGAACGATTCCGGGGGCGCTGAGCCAGGTGCTCGCTTCGCCCGATTCGTTTTTCAGCCAGGAAGGGAGTCCTTTGTCCGTCGTCGTGGGCGCATCCTGCTTCGTCCCGCAGACGACGCATTCCCCGTGCGGGTTCACCTCGCCGCCGCAGACGCGGCAGACCTGCTGAGCGACGGTGCTATCCGCCGGTTTCACTGCCATTGGAGCGGCGCCTCCCGAAGCCTCGCGTACACGGCCGACATGGAGAATCGGTCGCCGTCGCTAGCCGTCCCGAGGGTATTTAATCGTGAGGACGGCATTATCATACAACAATCTAGCGCGAGCGAGGATGGTCGCGAGGTCCGCTCCGCGACCCGCGGACGCACCCCGGAAGAGTCTTTATAGGCTGGGACGAATCTGACGGTATCTTGAGGGCGTCCGAAGAGGGGCGGGCCGTGGGGACGGAGAGCGAGAAACGGATTGTTTTGCGGATCGACCCGAACGATGAGTCGATCACCCTCAAGGACATCATGCAGCGGATCCAGGAAATCCAACGGCAGAATCCCAATCTCGACGTGTTTTTCGATGGGGACGAGTACGCGGTTTGCTCGCGTCCGCGGGAGAAGGCCCGGCCGATCGCCGAGGCGGTCGAGGGCAAGAAGAAAGCTTGAGAACCGAACCCTTTTGGCCGGAGCCCGTATTGCGGCGCCCATGGCCATGCGAAAGCCCACGAAGAAGGAACTGACGTCGGTTCCGATCGAGCATCTGGACCTCGAGAAGACCACGTCGGTCGCGGACCTGGTGGACGGCTACAAGCGGATCTCGTTCCAGGCCCGGACGCTCGGCATGTGCGCTTCCGTGCTCGAGAATGCGATGACCGATCCGCAGTGCACCGTTTTCTTCGGGGGCGCCGGCGCGCTCACGCCCGGCGGGTTGCGCAAGGTCATGCGGGACATGGTCGAGTTCGGCCTCGTCGACGTGGTCGTAACGACCGGGGCCATCGCATACCATGACTATTACGAGGCGCACGGACACCGGCATTATGCGACGACGCCGGAGACGGACGACATCGTGTTGCGGGAGCACTTCCTCGACCGCGTTTACGACACGCTGGCGGACGAGTCGCTGTTCCGAGAATGCGACGACGAAATCGCGAACCTGGCGGACGGCTTGGAACCGCGGCCGTACAGCTCGCGGGAATTCCTGTGGGAGATGGGCAAGATTGCCGCGAAGGACCCGCAATCCCTCGTCGGTACGTGCTATCGCAAAGGCATCCCGTACTTCGTCCCCGCGCTGAACGACTCGTCGATCGGCATCGCCCTGGCGAAACACCACCATGACCGCGTGAAGGCGAAGAAGACCCCGATCGCGATCGATTCGATCAAGGACAATTACGAGATTGCGCAGGTGAAGCTGAAGTCGCCGCGGACCGGCGTCTTCTACGTCGGCGGCGGGACTCCGAAGAACTACATCTCGCAGGTCGAGGTGATCCAGGAGGTCATGGGGTACGCGGAGAACCCCCACATGTATGCGGCCCAGATCACGGTCGACGTGCCGCAATGGGGGGGCCTGAGCGGCTGCACGTTCGAGGAGAGTCAGTCCTGGGGCAAGTTCCACAAGGACGCGAAGATGGCGCAGAGCCTGGTCGACGCGACGATCGGATTGCCCCTCTTGATCGGGTACCTGTTGCAGAAGGGCGTCCACAAGAAACGGAAACAGAAGAAGTACCGGTGGAAGGGCGAGGAGCTCCTCGAACTGAACTGAATCCCGCGGATCACGAGCCTCGGGCGCGCCGCGAAAATTGGTGCAGGGTCTCTTCCTGCTCCGGTTCAATCACGCCCCGCGTGGTGCCGTACGCCCGCCCTGCGCGCTCTCGGATCTCCCGAATCGCGGCATCGGCTGACATCCCGCGGTGGATGAGGAACGCCGCGAGCATCGTCCCGGTCCGCCCTCGACCCGCATAGCAATGGACGAGCACTTTCTTGGCCTCCGAGAGCTTCGCCTCGACGAAGCTGACGAACTCGTCGATCTGATCGAAGGTCGGCGGCGTGAAGTCCTCGACGCAGATTTTCTTGTGCTCGAAGCCAGCGTCCTCGATCTCGAACGTGTTCAGACGGTCGCACTCGAGGCTCACGACGACGGAGTATCCCATCTTCCGGAGACGCGCGAAGTCCCATTCCATGAAGGCCGGGCCCGGGAGCCCCGCGAGGCGGCCTCCGTCGATCGTGTAGTAGAACATCCGCACGGTGGGACGTCCATGACGCCAGAGTAATTCAAAATAGCGCCAGATCCATGGAGACGAGCGATGGCCCGTGGACGCATGACCCTTGGCCTGTACAATTCGTACGATCCAGTGAAATTCGCGGAGGCCCACCGGCGCGCCATCGCTCGCGCTGCCCCAGTCGCGCTCGCCTTCGACGCGAACGTGGCGACCTTCGGCTTTCCGTTCGACCGGGACCTTCGGACTCCGCAGCAGCTGGCCGCGTGGGTCTCGGGGACGACGAGCATCGGCGAGGAAGGAAAATACTTGCGCGAACTCGCCGAAGCAGGCCGACTCCTGACCTTCGACTTCCCGCGGCGCGGCTTTCCGCCTCAACTAGGCGACGTCGTGGTCACGACGAATCGGCCGGATGCGAAGAAGGCGGTGGACGCCGTGTTCCTCGCGAGGTTGTTGGACCAAGGCACCTCGTTCGTGCTCGTGTTCGGCCTCGGACCTCACGGACTGGACGACCGCGATGTCCTTCCCCTGGGCCGCTACCACTTCGACCTCACGGGTCGCGGCATCATGTTGGAGACCGCCACGGCGATCGGGGCCGCTCCCGCCCTCATCGCGGCACACCTCTCTTCCTGACGGGCAAGGGTGTGGGTCTCCGCCGAATTCTTATATAGCGCGCCTCGTTGCGAAGCCCGCGCATGATCCGAGAATCCCTGGAGCTGTGTGACAACATCCTGCTCGTGGGGCCCGCCCGGCTCCCGACCCGGTACGGGCCGTTCCGCATCTACGCGTTCCAGTGTCCCTTCACCGGCGAGGACCACGTGGCCCTGGTCAAGGGACAAATCGCTCGACGGGAGGATGTCCTCGTGCGCCTCCACTCGGAATGCGTCACGGGGGACGTGTTCGGATCCGAGCGCTGCGACTGCGGCGCCCAGCTGGACGCCGCGCTGACGAAACTCGGCAAGGCGCCCCGCGGCGCCCTCCTGTACCTGGCCCAGGAAGGCCGGGGGATCGGGATCGCGAACAAGGTCGCGGCCTACCATCTTCAGGACCACGGCCTCGACACGGTGGACGCGAACCGAGTCCTGGGCTTCCCCGCCGACCTCCGGACGTACAAGTGCGCGGCCTGCGTCCTACGGGTCCTCGGGGTGAAGTCGATCCGGCTCATGACGAACAACCCCGCGAAGATCGAGCAACTCGAATCGTACGGGGTGCGCGTGTCGAGTCGCATTCCGCTCCAGGTCCCGGCGACCGCCGCGAACATCCGTTACCTCCGGACGAAGAAGTCTCGTCTCGCGCATCTGCTCGAGACGCCGGTGGTCAATGGGCCTCGAGCACGGCGAGGATCTGGTCGGCGATGACGGAATCGCCGTCGACGACCCGGACCTCCTTCACGATTCCATCTTGAGGCGCCGCAATCTCGTTCTGCATCTTCATCGCCTCCAGGACGAGGAGGGTATCTCCGCGTTTGACCTGGACGCCGGGGCGGGCCTCGACCCGGACGACGCGGCCGGGCATGGGCGCACGGATCGGCAACGGTCGGGCCGAGCGTGACCTCGTCGGTAATGCCCGATCGGAGGGCTCGTCCTCGATCTCCGAGATCGCGATTTCATGGGTTGCATCGTCGGTCAAGGCGGTCCGACCGACGAGGCGGACGCGGCGCCATTTCGGACCCAGGCGGACCTCGATCCCGTCGTGGACGCGGCGGACCTTCCCACGGTACTCGGCCCCGTCGACCCGAATCAGGATGCCTTCCGGCCCCCGCTCGACCTCGATGCGGCGGGGGTCACCATCGACGACGAGGCGGAACCGCATGGTCACCTCCCGCGAGGAGTTGCCGTCGTCCGGCCGCGGACCACGCCGAGGCTTTCGACCGCATCAGGTCGACGGTCGGGCCGGACATCAGTCGCCCGCTCGCGGCGACTGCCGCGGCGATCTCCGCGATCCGTTGCTCCCACGGACCGCGGCTTCGGATCCGCGCGACGAGGCGGAGGTCGTCCACCATCGTGGTCCACAGCTTTCCCTTGATGAAATCGCGGTCGGACAGGAGGACCCGGTGGAACGGAAGCGTGCTGTGGATGCCGCGAACCTCGAAGGCGTCGACGCTCTGGAGCATCCGACGCACCGCCGCGTCGCGGGAGGAGCCGCCAACGACGAGCTTCGCGATGAGCGGATCATAGAATGCGGGGACGATGGATCCGGCCGCCACCCCGGCGTCGACCCGAATCTGGCTCCCGGCGGGCACTCGAAAGTCGACGATCCGACCGGGAGACGGAAGGAAATTTCGGAGCGGGTCTTCGGCATTGATCCGGCACTCGATCGCGTGGCCTTTCCAGCGCATCTCGCTTTGTGAGAATTCGATTCCCTCCCCGGAGGCGACCCGCAACTGTTGCCGCACCAGGTCCACGCCCGTGACCATTTCGGTAATCGGGTGTTCGACCTGGAGACGCGCATTGACCTCGTTGAACGTGAACCGGCGATCGTGGAACAGGAATTCCACCGTCCCGGCGTTGCGATAGCCCAGGGATTGCAGGCCGCGCACGGCGACCTCCTGCAGACGCCTCCGAACCGCGGCCCCGATCGCAGGCGACGGGGTCTCCTCGACGAGCTTCTGGTGTCGCCGCTGAACGCTGCACTCCCGTTCGACGAAGCCGACCCCGGCCCCGTGATCCCCGAGGAGCACTTGCACCTCCACATGACGGGCCTTCTGCAGATACTTCTCGAGGAACAGGTCGGGGTTGCCGAAGTTCGCGCCTGCGACGGACTGCGCAGCCTCGAACGATTCGGCCAGGCCTTCAGGTCGGTCCACGCGCGACATGCCGATCCCCCCGCCGCCCGCGGTCGCCTTGAACAGGACCGGATACCCGATCTCCGCCGCGACCTCGCGCGCCTCGTCAACGGATCGGAGGACGCGATCGACGCCTTCGGTCACGGGCACGCCGGCCTCTGCCATCGCTCGACGAGCCGACACCTTGTCGCCCGTGACCGCAATCGCCTCGGGCGGTGGACCGACGAACACGATGCCCGCCTCCGCGCAGCGCACCGCGAAGTCCGCTTTCTCCGAGAGGAACCCGTAACCCGGATGGATCGCGTCGGCTCGGGTCTCCCGGGCGGCGCGTAGAATCGCGCTCGCATTCAGGTAGCTCTGCACCGGGAGGGGCCCCCCGATCTCGACGCTCTCGTCCATCGCGGTCCGGTGGAGGGCGGTCCGATCGGCCTCCGAGTACACGCCGATGCAGTGGATGCCCATCGCGCGGGCGGTCCGGGCGACGCGGATCGCGATCTCGCCGCGGTTCGCGATGAGCAATCGCCGGAACATGCGCCTCCGGCTCAGAGCGGCATGTTCCCGTGCTTCTTTGGCGGTCGCGTCTCCCGCTTCGTCCGGAGCACGGCGAAGGCATGGATCACCCGCGGCCTCGTCTCCACGGGCTCGATGACGTCGTCCAGGTAACCCATGCGGGCAGCGATGTAGGGATTCGCGAACCGCTCCCGGTATTCCCTCACGAGTTCCTTCTCGCGCTTCGCGGGGTCCGCGGCCTCCTCGATCTCTTTCTTGAAGATGATCTGGACCGCCCCCTCGGGCCCCATGACCGCCAATTCGGCGGACGGCCACGCGAAGTTGAAGTCGCCCCGGATGTGCTTCGACGACATCACGTCGTAGGCGCCCCCGTACGCTTTGCGCGTGACGATCGTAACCTTGGGGACGGTCGACTCGCTGTAGGCGAACAGGAGCTTCGCGCCGTTGCGGATGATGCCGCCGAACTCCTGGTCCGACCCCGGCAGGAAGCCCGGGACGTCGACGAAGGTCAGGAGGGGGATGTTGAAGGAGTCACAAAACCGCACGAAACGCGCGGCCTTGATCGAGGACGAATTGTCGAGGGTCCCGGCGAGGACCTTCGGCTGGTTCGCGACGATCCCGATCGGATGGCCCGTGAGTCGGGCGAAGCCGACCACGATGTTGCGGGCCCAGAGTCCGTGGACCTCGAACCAGGAGCCCCGGTCGACAATACGCTTGATCACCTCGAGCATGTCATACGGCTTGTTCGGCTCCCGCGGGACGATGGTGGCGAGCTCCGGATCCATCCGGTTCGCATCGTCCTCCGCGGCGAGGACGGGCGGATCGTCCACGTTGTTCGACGGGAGGTAGCTCAGGAGCCGACGGACGATCCGGAGGGCCTCGGCTTCGTCTTCGGCCGCGAAGTGCGCGACGCCGCTCTTCTCGGCGTGCGTCAGCGCCCCGCCGAGCGCCTCGAACGTGACCGACTCCCCGGTCACCGCCTTAATGACCCCCGGACCGGTGATGAACATGTTCGACGTGCCCTTCGCCATGATGATGAAATCGGTCATGGCGGGGCTGTAGACCGCCCCGCCGGCGCAAGGTCCGAGGATCGCGCTGATTTGGGGGACGACGCCGGACGCGAGGACGTTGCGGTAGAAAATCTCCGCGTATCCGCCGAGGCTAATGACGCCCTCCTGGATCCGCGCGCCCCCGCTGTCGTTGAGGCCGATCACCGGAGCGCCAACCTTCATTGCCATGTCCATGATCTTGACGATCTTGTTCGCGTGCATCTCGCCGAGGCTCCCGCCGAAGACGGTGAAGTCCTGAGAGAACACGAACACGGTCCGGCCGTCGATCGTCCCGTGGCCCGTGACGACGCCGTCCCCGGCGATGCGCTTCTGGTCCATCCCGAACTCCGTCGTCCGATGCTCGACGAAGGCGTCCATCTCGACGAAGGACCCGGAATCCAAGAGGAGCTCGACCCGCTCCCGGGCCGTCCGCTTGCCCTTCGCGCGCTGGGCGTCCGTGCGCTCCTTGCCGCCACCTAGCTTCGCGAGGGCCTTCCGCCGGCGCAGCTCTTCCACGCGCTCATCGCCCGCCATGGACGCGCCGAACGCGGAGGCGTGTCATTAAGCCTTCGCGCTCCACGAGCGGAGGCCGGCTGGGTTCGCGTCTCAGGCGACGACCTTGAGACTCCCTTCCACGAACTCGTGTTTCGCGTTCCCATCGTCCATGATGATGAGGGCACCGTTCGGGGCGATGTCGTACGCCCGGCCCGTGATGGACCCTTTCGACGTCGTCGCGGTGACCCGTTTGCCAATCGTCGTGCACTGCCCGCGGTAATCCTTGATCAGGAACTCGATCCGCGTGTTCCGGTACCGGGAATAGAGGTCATCGATCTGGTTCAGCAGGTAGTCGAGGAACTCGTCGTTCGCGACGAACAAGTTCACTTCTCTCTTGAGCGTCGTCGCGGTCGCCTGCACATCCGGAGGCAATCGATCGAGATCGACGTTCGTGTTCACGCCAATCCCGATGATCACGTGGTAGGTTTCCCGCCGGTAGACGCCTTCCGACAAGATCCCAGCAATTTTACGGTCCTGGTATACCGCGTCATTCGGATACTTCAGCCCCGCGAAGACGCCGAAATGTCGGAGCGCCTTCACGACCGGCATGCCTACGAGAAGGCCGAGGATCCACGCGTGCGTCTCCTTCGGCCGGAGGATTGCAGAGAGATACAAGCCGCCGGGAGGCGACGCCCAAGCCCGGCCCTGCCGGCCTCTCCCGGCCGATTGGCGGTCCGCCCAGAGGACGAGTCCCTCTTCAAGGTCTTCCTCGAGGAGCTCCTTCGCGGTTTCGTTCGTCGACTCGACGTGGTCGTAATGCCACACGGTGCGGCCCACGAGCTTCCGATTCGGGTCGTGGAATTCAGCGATCTTCAACATCGAGCCGACGCGCGGGCCGCTATTTCAACGTTCCCGGCTCAGGAGGGAATGTGCGCCGCCGCAGGCGCTTTCGCCTTCGCCAGGTCTTGGCTCGCGAGGAATCCCCAGAACATGATCGCGATCCCGACCAACTCTCCAATATACAGGGCCCACGAAATTCCGTACCGCGCGAGAGACGCGCCACCGGCGATGACCAAGGCCCCGATCCCGATCCAGAGGTTGAAGGAGAGTCGGGACCTCCAGTAGGAATAGGCCGCGACCCCGATCAAGGCGATGCTGCCGGGGATCGTGAAGAAGAACGAAAAGACCCGCACGTTGTCCGGCATCCCGGCCCCGGCGACGGGAATCGGGGCGGCCAGGGCCGCGGCACTGACGGTAGCCCCGGCGACGGCCACCGCGAACCCGGCGAAGACGACGATCGTGTAAAGGGCGAACCCGATGCCGGCGCGGCGATGCACCAGGAGGACCGAGCCGATGCCGAGGACGGCCACGAGGAGGGCCGCGACCAGGTAGTACACCTTGTACGTCGAAGCGGTCCAACCGTAGGCCTCGGCGAGGAACTGGGTGAAGGACGCGAGCGCGTAGAGGCCGAGGCCGAGGGACCACGCGAATTGGAACGGCTTTCGTCGGGAGATCCACTGGTTGAAGACAAGGGCCGCGAAGACCAGACTCACAATCGTCGCACCCAGGGAGACGGCGGCACCTTCCAGGCTCATCGAACGCCGCGCACCGAAGGCGCCGCCATAAAGCTTCGCGCCGGGATTCAGCCTAATCCTGCTGAGTCGATGCGATGCCCGATCCCGCCGACTCCTGGACCAGTTCGAGGAGCACGCCGTGCGCGGACCGGGGGTGGATGAAGGCGACGAGCCGACCGCGAGCACCGGGGCGCGGCTCCGCGTCCACGAGTTTAAGGCCCTTTTCTCGGAGGCGACGCATCTCGGCCCGGATGTCCTGCACGGCGAACGCGAGATGGTGCAGACCTTCCCCGCTCCGGTCGACGAACCGCGCGATCACGCCGTCCGGCCGGAGGGATTCGAGGAGTTCGATCCGCACCGCGCCCGTCCCGAGGAAGGCCACGCGGACCCCCTGCGCCGGCACGTCCTCGACGGATTCCGCTTCAAAGCCCAAGGTCCGATAGTCCGCGAGGGCCGCATCGAGGCTCCGGACGGCGACGCCGACGTGGTGGGCCGGGCCGATCATACGTTCTGCCTCGGCCGGTATGTCCCAAAGACGGACCGAAGCACGTCGCTGATCTCCCCGAGCGTCGCCTTGGCCCGCACGGCTTCGAGGATCGCGGGCATCGTGTTCGCGTCCCCGCGGGCGACCGCTTCGAGACGACCGAGGCTCCGCGCGACCGCTTTCCGGTCTCGGCTCTTCCGGAACCCTTCGAGGACACGGGCCCGGTCGGCGGCCAACTTCGGATTCGTCTTGGGCACCGGGATGGCCTCGCCCTCCTCCGTGTACGCGTTCACGCCAACGACGGTCCTCTCGCCGCGCTCGAGCTCCATCTGATATCGGTATGCGGAGTCGGCGATCTGGCCCTGCACCCAGCCCGAGTCGATCGCCTTCAGCATGCCACCGTGCCGATCCACCTGCCGGATCAGAGAGGCGGCGTCCGACTCGAGGCGGTCCGTGAGGGACTCGATCACGAATGATCCTCCCGCAGGATCGACCGTGTTCGCGACACCGCTCTCGTGGGCGAGGATCTGCTGGGTCCGCAGGGCGAGGCGCACGGCCTTCTCCGACGGAAGGGAGAGGGCCTCGTCCATGCTGTTCGTGTGCAGGGACTGGGCGCCTCCGAGGACGGCGGCGAGGGCTTGCACCGCGACGCGGACCGCGTTGCTCTCCGGCTGCTGGGCG
>VBLU01000071.1 GCA_005879065.1 Methanobacteriota archaeon | reverse complement strand
GAGGCCGGTGAAGTGGCCGATCTTTGTAAGGGGCTTGCCGAGCCCTTTCCGCCGGTAGGTTAGGGCCGCGACGAGGGCGGCGATGTGAGCCGCCTTCTCGTCCTGGCTGACGCCCGCCTCCTCGTAGGTCCGGACCATGGTCTCCAGAAACATGGAAGGGCCGTGCCTATTTAGAAGGTTCTTCGGATGGACCGGAAGGAGGGCGAATTGGTTAACATGTTGAGCCGGGCGCCAGTGTCGGCGGTGCGCTGGCGCAGGGCCCATTTCAGCGTACAACCCTGGTAATCGTCGACTCTTCAACCGGGCGTCATCCCAGGAGTAATTGCAGTCTTCTCCCATCGGCTCGCGACGCGCCAAGAGGCGCACACGAGTACGACGACCAGGAGAGTCCGAGGGGGGGCACGGTGACGCCTTTGCCGCGAACGACGCTTCCGACGACCCGAGCCTTAACGTCGGGACGCAGGGAGCGGATCACGTCCTTCGCATCCTCCTCCGCCGCGACGAGGGCGAAGCCCATTCCCATGTTGAAGGTCTGATACATCTCGCTGCTCTCGATCCCGCCGAGCTGGGCGAGGGCGCGGAAGATCGAGGGCGGCTCGAGCGGATCGGAGATCCGGAACTCCACGTTGGCCTTGAGCCGGATCAGATTCCGCACACCCCCTCCCGTGATGTGCGCCATCCCGTGGACGGTCGCGCGGCGCAGGGCGCGGAGGACCGGGCGGACGTAGATCGCGGTCGGCTCCAACAGCTCCTCGCCCCACGATCGGCCGCTTCCGCCGACCGGATCAAGAACGGTCAGGGCGGATTCCGCGAGGACCCGTCGAGCCAATGTCAGGCCGTTCGCATGGATCCCGGTGCTCGGCACCCCGATAATCACATCCCTCGGTCGAATCGCACGACCGTCAATGATCTTCGTCTTTCGGACGGCGCCGAAACAGGTCCCCGCCAGGTCGAGTTCCCGGACTAGCTCCGGGACAACCG
>VBLU01000070.1 GCA_005879065.1 Methanobacteriota archaeon | reverse complement strand
TTCGTGCCGACGCTGTCGGTGCACAGGGATAGCGCGTAGGAACCGAAGTCGACGAGGCCGGTGAAGTGGCCGATCTTTGTAAGGGGCTTGCCGAGCCCTTTCCGCCGGTAGGTTAGGGCCGCGACGAGGGCGGCGATGTGAGCCGCCTTCTCGTCCTGGCTGACGCCCGCCTCCTCGTAGGTCCGGACCATGGTCTCCAGAAACACGCTGGCGCAGGGCCCATTTCAGCGTACAACCCTGGTAATCGTCGACTCTTCAACCGGGCGTCATCCCAGGAGTAATTGCAGTCTTCTCCCATCGGCTCGCGACGCGCCAAGAGGCGCACACGAGTACGACGACGGCAAAGGTCCCACTGAGCCCGGCGGGAACGCTCGCCCAAGGAAGGAACGTGCCTGATTCAAGCCCTAGGAGGAAGGCGACGAGGCCCGAACCGACCAACAGAAGGCCCCCGAACAGAGCCGCCATCCCGGCGGCAAAAACCACGCGCTCCTCGGAACGCGAAACGAGGGGACGCAGCCCTTCCTCCGAAACGATCATCAGAAACGTCCCGAGGGCCAAAAGGGCGGCCCTTGCGACCGTCGAGGCAGCCCTGAAGTATGGAGCCTGCATCGCCTCTTTTGGCGAGAACAGAGTCGAGAAAAGTCCGATGAGCACAAAGAGAACGACGACCCAGGTCGGCGTGAGGATAATCGGACCGACACGCCGCGAGATTCGACTTCCAACCACCGGATACGTCAACCGCATCTGGTCCAACCCAATCAGGATCAAAATCACGGACGCCAGGGAGAGGAGCGCCACTCCGCCTCCAAGGACTACACCCGCAAACAAGCCTTCGTCCGCCCCTGAGCCTGCGTCAACAATATTGATCGGGGCCAGCCACATCGCGACGAACCATCCGGTCATGGGTCCAACCAAGAGCACGAGGCACACGAGGCCAGACAGGAGAAACCAAGCTCCGTGCGGGTACCGGGCCGCCATCTCGTGCTACTATGGGGCATCGGGTGGAAAAGTCCTACGATTCGCCCCAATTTCGTCCCCGCCCCGGTTAACATGTCAAGCCGGTGAGCCTCGAACCCCAGCGGAAGGCCTCCAGGCTTTCACGAACGACCGACACGGGAGCGGTGGCCACTCGCACTCCGAGCCGAAGCAAGCGTCCCGACAGTTCCGCTGCGTCACGCGGAGGCATCAGGAGGACGCTTTGGCCGATCCACACCACCCCCGGCCGATGGATGAACCCCTTCTCCCGGTATGCCGTCCGCGTCGCCCCTTCCGAGATCCGGCGCCGGCCGAACACGAGTTGACACACCCTCGCGGCGACCGGCCTCGCTCCGCCCGAGACATCGTAGGACAGGAGGATCCTGTCTCCGTCGTAGCCTTCTAGCGTCATGTCGTTGCACATAGGAATAGCTATATTATAGCTTTACTATGGGTGGTGCGAAAGTACTCTTGGCCGGTTAACATGTCAAGCCGGCGGCGGGAAAGGGTTATGGAGGCCTGCAGTGTTCGTTCGCCCCATGGGCAAGGCCTGGGTCAAGGCGCGCCGCCACGATCGATTCTATCGGGCCGCGAAGAAGCAGGCGTACCGGAGCCGCGCTGCGATCAAGCTCTCCCAAATCGACCGGCGGTATGGCCTGTTTCACGAAGGCGCTGTCGTGGTTGACCTCGGAGCTGCACCGGGCGGATGGTCGCAGGTCGCGAGAGAACGCGTTGGTCCTAAAGGGCGTGTCCTCGCAGTCGACGTGGCCGCCTTCGTGCCTCTCGACGGCGTCGAGTTTCTCCGCGGGGACTTCCGCGATCCCAAGGTCCAGGCCCTCCTGTTCGAGCGCCTCCGTGACCCTGCGGACATGGTGATGAGCGACATGGCCCCGAAGCTGAGCGGGACCCGCGCGGTCGACGTGGCTCGTGCGCTCGATCTCGCTGACGCCGCCCTCTCGTTCGCGGTACGGGCCTTGCGGCCCGGTGGCATCTTCCTCACCAAGGTCTTCCAGGGGGAAGGATACCGCGAATTCCTCAAGCAGGTTTCCGGGCACTTCGAATTCGTGAAGGGCGTAAAGCCTTCCTCATCTACGGAGCGGAGCGCCGAGCGCTACGTCCTCGCGGACGGCCGCCTGTAGACCGGAAACCACCAGAAACGCGCGGGACTCTTACGGCGTTCCGGGAGCGCAGCATTCTTGCCCTCGACCGGATTCACCTCCTCTCTTCAGGGAGTCCGAAGGTCCATGGGGGTCGACTTCCGAATGCAAGTCGTCCGGCCCGTGCCCGAGGGCCGATTCGAACCGATCTCGGGTGAGGAGACTCCCATGTCGAGTCAGGACACCGTGTTGCGAGGCCGCGGGCTCATGTGGGGATCCACCGGGCTCGAGTTCTGGAGCCGACTCTTGTTCCTCGAGGCTCTCTTCCGGCCCGGACACGCGGAGGACAGCGCGGCAGAACTCTTTCGCTCCCGCGGCGTTGGATGTCCTCGGGGATCGCGAGACCGCCATCCCGCCTCTCTACGTCCTTCGCGAGGAAGGGATGGGCGACTGGAGGGCAGGCTTCCAGGGCGTATTCGAGGGTCGCGTCTACTCGATCCGTGCTGGCTGGGGACGTTGCGATGCCACGCCGACAGCTCCGGACCCGCGAGTTCCGTATCCTGAGGGCAATCGGACGATCGACCTCCGAGGTACGCCCACAATCCGCTGCCGTGTGATCGGCCTCGGTGGAATCGCACCGGGCCGGGTCGGCTCGAGCCTCGGCCCTGAGATGACATTTCGGATCGAGAGCCAATCGGGCCTCGACGTGTACGGGCCGCCACTGAAGGCCATGAAAACCGTGGCATCTCGGGCCGACGCGGCAGGGGGACTCGTCTTCACGTTGCTGTCGTAGCCCGGCCCCCGATGCCCCCGGAGATGGACCGGGCCTTCTCGAGGCACCGCTGCGCTTCCTCCTGCGCTCCGAGGCGGGCGAGCACTTCGCCGCGGTTCAACCAGGCAGCCACGTAGGTCGGACGCAGGTTCGTCGCCTTCGTGTGGCAGCGGTTCGCCTCCTCGAACTGGTTCATCCGCGCGAGCACGACGCCCTTGTTGTTCCAGGCGATCGCGTACTTCGGCCGCAGGTGGATCGCTTTATCGTAGCACTCGAGGGCCTTCCCGAGTTCGCCTTTCCTGAAGTACACGGTCCCGAGGTTGCACCAGGCCACTTCGTTCTCCGGATCCAGGCGAATCGCGTTCTCATGGCACCGCAAAGCTTCGTCGACCCGCCCGAGGTACTTCATCGCGACGCCGCGGGACGTCCACGCGTACGAGGGCCGACGGACCATGCGGATCGCCCGCTCGTAGCGCACCAGGGCCTCCTGGTGACGGCCTTGCTTCACGAGGCGGTCTCCTTGCGCGACCTCGCTGTTCGACAAGTGGAAGAGGATGAGGGCCGCGATCATGCCGGCGGAGGCGATCGCCGCGAACACGATCGCGGGCAAGGGATTCCCGGCCTCGAACAGGCTCTGGTACATCCGGAATCCGAAGAAGGTCGCGACGAGGGCCGCGCCGGACCCGAACGTCACGAGGTCGAACATGCGGCCCGAGATCCGGAGGAGTTTGCCGGCCTCGGTCTCCGCGGGCGTCGCCGAGACGGGGACCCGGGACACGTCGGCGAACAACTCCGACCGCGGCTCCGGGACCTCCGCGACCGACGAATCGGCACGCACCTCGGGGACCTCGTCTTGGCGGGCGGGTTGGATTTCGACGAGGAGGGAATCGAACAGCTTCTCGGCAACGGTCTCGTCGACGTCGGGAGACTCCTCGACGGGCGGGTCGGGTTCCGTGATCTCCGGAGGAGCCTTCGAGAGGTCCATCAGGTCGTCCAGGAGGGCGTCCACCTTGTCCGTCCTTGACGCATCACTGAACGAATAGCCGCAGGAACCGCAGGACGTCGCCTCGCGGGGGTTCGCGGACCCACAGACCGGACACGAATTGTCGGCGTCTTCGCTCACAGATCGCTCGGGTCGAACGACGCCATGAAGTCGATAAACGTATCGCCTTGGGTTTCTCGCCTGAGAGGATTCCGACGTCGGGCTAATCCCAGAACCGCTTCGTCCTCGCGTACGTGACCTCCGCCGCGAGGAGGTCCCTCAGGAAGTCCTCTTCCGTCTCATGGTATCCGCGGAGGATCCGCGCCGCGGTGTCCTCGCCGACACCGCGGGCCATCAGGGCCACGACGGCCTTCTTCCCGTGGGCCATGACCAGGCTCGCGTTCGTGAAGAGCCGCTTCGCCTTCGACCGGCTCTCCTTGTCCGTCCCGCCGAAGTCGAGCTTCGCCACCTTGTCCTTCTCGTACGGCGCGATGACGGCGACCATGAGCGCCTCGCACCGGGGACAGCGAATCTTCGCGGGCAAATCGCGGACCGTGTCGCGCCACGACATCTTGGTCCGCCTTCGACGGCGTCACGAGGAGGCGACCGCCTTCGAGGCCGGCCCTCCCGACCGGGGTCATGCGCGTGACGACGACCTCGATCTCTCCGGCCCGGATCTTCCGAAGCACGTCGACCGTCCGGGGGATGTCCATCCGCTCCCAGAACACCTTGTCCAGGACCTCCTCGAAAAGGGGCGTGTTCTCGAACGTCTTCAGGAGCCGCGGGATCGACACGCTCTCCCAGTCCACGTCCCGGCGGAGGGCGCCGAACTTCTTCGCGACGTAGACGAAGGCCCACCGCAGGAACGCGGAGTTCTTCAGGATGACCCGGAGGAGCGGTTCGAGGGCGTCCGGATCCTCGGGCCGCAGGATCTCGACGATCTGCTGCGGGTTCACGGACCGCGGCACCTCGAGGACGATCCGGTACGGGTCCGTCTGCAGCCCGACGCTCTGCCCGAACCGAGCGCTGACGAGGGACGAGATCAGTTGGGCGAGGGTCTCGTTCACCTTCGAGCCGAGGCAGGCATTGACGATGATCACGTCCCGCGCGGTCTCGATCGTGATGCGCTCGTCTGTCCCCAGGGGCGCGTCGCCGACGGAGGCGAGGTACTCGAGGAACTTCGCGGCACCCCGACCGTTCACCGGGTATGCGGCCAGGTCCCGTTCCCTCCGCAAACGTCCCACTTCCTGGGCGACGGCGAAGGGGACCGGGATGTCCTCGCCGACCCAGGAAGGCACGTCCCCGATCTCCCGGACCGGTTCGACGAGGATGTGATCCTCCTTGAATTCGACGAACCGCCAGGCCGTCCCGCGCATGATGAAGCTCTCCCCGAGCTTCGCGTTCTCCGCGACGAACCACTCGTCCAAGGTGCCGATCGCGCGGCGGGAGGAGATGTCGACGACCCGGTACGTCTTCACGTCCGGGATCATGGAGATGTTCTCGAAAAAGTAGGGCAACGAGTTCGAGCTGCGGCCGAGGCGGCCGTCCCGAGACCAGAGGACCCGGAGGTCCGCGAGCTGCTGGACGACCTCGTCGAAGTCGGCCCGTTTCAGCGCCCGGAAGGGCCAGCTCCGGCGGACGGTCCCATACGCCTCGTCGAGGGACGCGAACCGTTCCGAGACCGCCATCGCGACGAGCTGGTTCGCGAGGACGGACCGGTTGTCCTGCCGCACGACGAGGTCCTCGATCTCCTCCGCGAGCGCGCGTCGCGCGATCGCGCACGCCTCGGCGACGTCGTCCTCGTGCGTCGCCAGGATGACGCCGTCGGAGACTTCGCCGACGCCGTGGCCGGACCGCCCGATCCGCTGGACGAGTCGCGACACCTCGCGCGGGGAGTTGTACTGCAGCACGAAGTCGGCGCCGCCGACGTCGATCCCGAGTTCGAGGGAGGACGTGCACACGAGGGCGCGCAACCGGCCCGCCTTGAACTCGTCCTCCATCTGCACCCGGACGTCCTTCGAGAGGCTCCCGTGGTGCACGCCGATCCTGGGATCCTGGTACCACGCCGCGAGGCGCGAGGACAGGAACTCCGCCGTGTCTCGGGTGTTGACGAAGAACAGGGTCGACTGGTGCTCCTTGATCTGCTCATAGCAGCGGCGGAGCGCGGTCGCCTGACCGGCCTGGACCCGCAGGCGATCTGCGATCTCGGCATCCTCCTTCCCCGGTTCGGGCATCTCGACGCGGATCCGCATCCCCTTCGGCATCCGGACCCGGATCACCTCGACCGGCCGGTCCACGCCCGCCAAGAAGGCACCGACCTCGTCCGGGGTGCCGACCGTCGCGGAGAGTCCGATCCGCTGGAACTCGCGTCCGGTGAGGTCCCGCAACCGCTCCAGGCCGACCGCGAGCTGGGCGCCCCGTTCGTCGGAGGCGAGCTCGTGGATCTCATCGATCACGACCCACCGGACCGATCTCAGGTGCTCCCGCAGGCGACGTCCGGTGAAGAGGATCTGGAACGTCTCCGGCGTCGTGATGAGCACGTCCGGCGGATGGCGGGTCATCGCCGCCCGTTCCTGCGGGGTCGTGTCCCCATGCCGGACGGCGACGCGGACGCCCAGCCGCTCCGCGAAGAACGTCATGCGGCGCAACATGTCGCGGTTCAGGGCGCGAAGGGGCGTGATGTACAAGCCGCTCGTCGGGGCCGGTTTCTCGCGAAGGAGGTGTTGGAGGATCGGCAGGAAGGCGGCTTCCGTCTTTCCGATCCCCGTGGGGGCGACGAGGAGCACGTTCGCCCCGGCCAAGATCCGCGGGATCGCGCGGACCTGCGGCTCCGTGAACTCGTCGATGCCGAGGGCCCGGACCGCGTCGAGGATGGGGGGATCGAGGCCCAGGGACTCCATGAAGGTCGCTTGAAGGGCTCCTCGGACTAAAAGTTGCTCCCCGGGGAACCAATTCGGGACCCGGTCCTGCGGGGTCGTACCATGAAAAAAATTATCAGGGTGGATAACGGGGGCGCTTAGGTCTTACCGGGGGCGGGGCACGATAAGCTCCTGAGGTTCTAGAGTGAGCCGTCGCCTGCCCACCTCACCCCTAGCGGTGACGTTCTTCGTCCTCCTCCTAGGCGCGGCCCTCCTCCCCCTCCTGTCGACGCCCGCCGCGGCCTTCGGCGAGCGGGTCTACGAATCGAACACGGTAATCGCGGGGACGAACCATCTCTCCGTCGACTCGAGCGACAGCGTCGCGCAATCGTTCCTCACGTCCGCCTCGTACCGGCTCCTGAACCTGACGCTGCGCCTCCGGAACTCGGGTGGCAGCTCGAACACGATCAAGATCGCGATTCAGACCGACGCCGCGGGCCAGCCCTCCAGCACGATCCTGGCCCAGGTCACGTTCGCCATCGGCAACACCGCCCTCGCGAACATCGTGGTCACCTTCCCGTCCCCACCGAGCCTCGGTGCCGGCGTGCGGTACTGGATCGTGGCGACTTCTTCTACTTCCATCGTGAATCCGTACGAATGGCATCACAGCAACGCCAACACGTACCCGAACGGACAGGCCATGACGAACTTCGGTGGAGGAGGTTGGACCCCGGCTTCACCGGCCACGGACATGTACTTCGTCACGTTCGGACGCGAGACCGCCTCGAACTTGACCGCGACGCTCCGCGCCCTCGATACCGAGCCGAATCCCGGAGACACGGTCACGTTCCGTCTCTATCTGAACAACACCGGGAACAATGCCGCCCACGGCGCCTGGCTCAACGACACGCTCCTGCCGGGCCTGACCTACGTCTCCGACACCGCGGCCACCGCCGGTTCGACGACGGGTTGGCCCTCGTTCACCTTCGCCGACCTGACGAACGGGGTGCGCTCGTTCGACCTGACGTGCCGCGTGAACGTCGGGACGGAACCGGGGACGATCCTGACGAAGGCCCTTGCCTTCGTCTACGTCGACGACGCCGGGACGCTGAGGACGCCGCCCTCGGCGCAGGCCTCGGTCCTCGTCGGCACGCAGAGCAAACAGCTCTACCTCGATCCCGCCGCGGTCGGATCGGCCCAGCGACTGGACCCGGCGAAGCCCTCGGGAGGGAGCGGGAGCCAATTCAATGAGACCTTGAAGAAGGATGCGAGTACGCATGACTTCGACCTCGACCCCGTCCTTGCCCGTCCATTCCATGCGTTCGACGCCAACGCGACCCTGTTCCTGGACTCGGCGACCCACGACGTGAAGGTTGTCCGACTGAACCTGACGTTGACGGACTGGAACGGGGTCACGTTCATTCCGGTGGCCTATGCCGAAAAATCCATCACGACGAACTCGTTCCCGGACTACCAGCCCTTCTCCTTCCCGTTCCCGGCCTTCGACCACACGTTCCCCGCCGGAGTCCGGATCCGCCTGACGATTCGAAACCTGGGAGCGAGCCAAGCGGATGCCCTCGCGGCGATGAACTCGACGTTCGCCGCTTCCTTCGTGGACGTCCGCACGACGACGTACGTGCGGATCGATCAGCTCGACATGCGGGACGGGGTGGGTCCCACGACCGCCTGGTCTCCGAGGGATGCGCTCGTCGTACAGGCGAACGTCTCCGACCCGCTTGGCAGTTCGGAAATCGCGGGGGCCCGGATCAACCTCACCGCGCCGTCCGGCGCCCTGATCGCGAATTATACCGCGATGGCCCTGTTCGCGACGGACCCCGCGAGCCCGTCCGCGTGGAAGGTATTCCGATTCACCCTGTTCCCGCCCCTTGCCCAGGGCTCGTACCACGCCGTGGTGACGGCGACGGAATCGAACGGAGTCCTGGACATCGCGGAGGCGTCCGCCCTGGTCCGCGCTCCATCCTTCACGTTCGCCAAAACGACGACGAGCTCGAACGTCAACAGCGGGGACCGGTACACGTACGATCTGTGGTTCAACAACACGGGCTCCGGACCCGCGGGCCGGGTCTGGATTAACGACAGCCTACCGAGCGAACTCACGTTCTTGGGATCCTCAGACCCCGGGGCCATGACGGGCAGCTACAACTGGACGTGGACCGCCCAGGGAGTCGGGAACTACCGCCTCAGCATCGACGTCCAGGTGAGGTCCGCGATTCCGCCGGTCCCGTATTTCCGGAACACCGCGTTCCTCAACTACACGGACGAGAAGGGCTTCTCCTGGCCGACGAAGGTCGCCTCCGCGGACGTCGCGTTCAGCGGCCCCGTGATCAGCCTCACGAAGTCGTCGACCAAGACGCTCGTCCATTCGAAGGAGACGATCGTGTACCAAATCACGATACAGAATACAGGGGATCCCGCCAAGGACCTCTGGGTGAACGACACGGTCCCCGCGGGCCTCACGTACCTCTCCGACACCGCCAATGACCTGGGGAGCGCCTTCCGGGGCCGCGTCGTCTCCGGGAATTCCCTCTACATCCGGCTCGGGGACATGCCCAGCCTCCAGACGTGGTCCTTCACGGTCACGGCGAACGCCGCGACGAACCTCGTGCCCGGATCCACCCTGGTAAACGTCGCCTCGCTGAACTACACGAATCTGAACGGCTTCCTCCTTCCCCCGCGGGTCACGACCTGGTCGGTCTTGGTAAGCGCCCCCGACATCCGGTCGGCTGCCATCGGGATCGGCCGGACGCAAGTGACGCCCGCCGATATCGTCCAGGCCACGATGTCCTTCACGAACGCGGGGAGCGAGCCCGCCCGAGACCTCTGGGTGAACCTGACCCTCGGCCCGGGCCTCGGTTACCTGAACGCGACTCTCGTGCCCCTCCTCAACGGGGGCGAGGTCCACTTCGCCCTCTCCAACGTGCCCCTCGGCCCGACGACGATCTTCCTGAACGCGTCCGTGGACCCCGGCGTGGCGGACCATTGGCCGATGACGATCAACGGCAGCGTGACCTACACGGACGCCTATCGGAATGTGTTTCCCAAGATTCCCGTGGCGTCCAACCTGATTGAGGCGTCGGTCCCGCGGATCGTCCTGCGGGTAGCCCCGGCCACGACCTCGATTGAAGCCGACGCGCTTGTCTTTTACAACATCTATCTGGTCAACGCAGGGAGCGGGGTGGCAGGCGGTGTCCAACTTTCTCTGCCGCTCCCTGCCAGCTTTTTGTACATCACGGACACGTCTGACGCGACCCTTACGACGGTGAGCTCCACATACACTTGGAGCTGGACGAATGTTGCGCCCGGCTCGAAATCGTTTTCCCTGGAGCTGAAGGCGAAACCGTCGGCCCGTGACGGATCCCGGGTGAACCTCACGTTCCACGCGGATTACACGGACCTGA
>VBLU01000098.1 GCA_005879065.1 Methanobacteriota archaeon | reverse complement strand
CCTCCTCGAACGCCTTCAGGGCTCGCGCCAGCCGTTCCTTCAGGTCCACGTTCTCCGCCCGGTGGAATGTGAGGACGATGTACCTCCGACGGGTCAGGCCCAGCCGGGCGAGGACGTCGGACTTCTTCTCGGCGATCGCCAGGTTCTGGATCAGCGCGTCGATCACGCTGTTCCCGACGACGTGGACGCCCGCCGTCACGTTCTCCTGTCCGAGGTTCTCCCGCGAGGTGGCCGTCGGCGCGAAGAGGACGTCCGAGAGCTGGTCCGCCACGATCCGGTTCAGCTCCTCGGGCATCGTCTTGTCGAAGGACCGGATCCCGGCTTCGACGTGGGACAGCCGCCGTTCCTGCTTCTTCGCCAGGAGGGCCCCCGCGACGGTCGTGTTCGTGTCCCCGTGGACGATCACGAGGTCCGCGTCCTTCGTGACGCCGGCGACTTGCCGCATCGTCGTGGCGACCTGCAGGTGCGGCGGTTGCTCCTTCAGCTCGAACTGCTCGTCCGGCTCCCGGAGCTGCATGTCTCGGAAGAAGATCCGGTCCATCATGAGGTCGTAATGTTGACCGGAATGCACGAGGACATGCTCGTGATCGAGGCCGTCCAGGGCCTTCACGACCGGGGCCATCTTGATGATTTCCGGGCGGGTCCCGATGATCGTGACGATGCGGCCCATAGGAGGAGACGCGCGAGTAATCGAGGGCCGGCCTTAAAGATAGTCCCGCGAGCGGCCCAGGTCGAAACCATCATTACCGCGCCTCGGTTACGAGCCGCATTGCTCGTCAGCGTCGTCACGACGGTGCGCAACGAGGCGAGGAACATCGCGGCGTTGCTCGACAGCTTGATCGTCCAGGAGCCGCCGTTCGAGATCATCGTCGTCGACTCCGCCAGCCAGGACGCGACGCGCGACATCGTGCGTGGCTATGAACGGCAGAACGAGAGCGTCCGCCTCTACATCTTCGGCGGGACGCGCGGGGCCGGCCGGAATTTCGGAATCCGGGAGGCGAAGGGCGAAGCGGTCGCATTCATCGACGGCGACGCGATCGCGAACCCGTTCTGGCTAAAGGAACTCCGGGAAGGCCTGCGGCACAGCGACGTGGTCGCCGGCCGGACGATCCAGATCGGCTACCGTCCCTTCGAGGAGCTCGAGCGCGTCGAGCTTATCGTCGAAGGGACCGACGTCACCTATCCGTCCTCCAACCTCGCCTACCGCAAGTCGGTGCTCAACGAGATTGGAGGGTTCGACAGGTGGTTCGTGACGGCGGAGGACATTGACCTGAACATCCGCGCCGTCCGGGCGGGCCATACGATCGCGTTCCGCGCGGGCGCTATCGTCTACCACCGCACCCGGTCCTCCGTGTTCGATTTCTTGCGGCAGGCGCTGTGGAACGGGGCGGGCCGCAAGCAGCTCACGCTGAAACACGGCGCCCTGTGGAGTCGCTACCGGCCCCTGGCGATGCTCCGGCAGAAAACGAACTTCTGGTCCCTGCTCCGCTTGAACACCGCGCTCCTCGGATACATCGGGTACAAGTTCTTCGGGAAGCCGCTCCCTCGCTGAAGCGCGAAACGCTTATGCGGGCTACCCAGCATGGCGCGCCCGTGTGTCCGAGGTCTCGGTCGTCATCCCTACGATGAACGAGGAGGCCTCGATCGGGCGGGTCATCGACGAGGTGCGGAAGGCGCTCGGCCCTCGCCTGTTGGAAATCCTCGTCGTGGACACGGATTCTCGGGATCGGACGCGGGAGATTGCCACGGCCAAGGGTGCCCGTGTGATCCCGGAGCCGCGACGAGGCTACGGCCGTGCGTACAAGACCGGCTTCCACGAGGCGCGCGGGACGTACATCGCAACCCTCGACGCGGACCTCACGTACCCCGCGGACCGCCTGCCGGACTTCCTCGCCGCCCTCGAGACGGACCGGGCCGACTTCGTGTCGGGCGATCGCATGTCCCACCTGGGAGGGGAAGCGATGAGCGGCATGCACCGGATCGGGAACGCGATCCTGAACGCCGCCTTCCGGCTCTTGTATCGCGCCCGGATCCGCGACTCCCAATCGGGGATGTGGGCCTTCCGGCGGTCGATCCTCCCGCGACTGTATCTCGTCCACGACGGCATGGCGTTCTCCGAGGAACTCAAGATCGAGGCGATCCGCAACGGGTTCCGGTTCTTCGAAATTCCCGTCGACTATCGTGTCCGCGTCGGGGACAAGAAGATCCGAAGCACGAGCGACGCGGTCAAGAATCTGATCTGGCTCGCACGGAAACGGTTCGGCTGGCATCCGAAGCCCCGCTGACTATTCTGAGAGGATCTCCGCGAGCTTCTGCCACTCCTTCACGAACCGTCGGGCGTCGAAGCTCCCGTCCACGTAGCGGTTGAGGGCCTTGTGGAAACCCGGATCCAGGTCCGACGCGAGGAGCTGCCAGGCCTCCCAGTGCTCCATCGATTTCCAGATCCACCCGCCCTCGAGGTCGATGTGGTGCGGCCCGTGGTCCTCCCATGTGACCCGGACCGTGCCGAACTCCACCGCGAGCTCGTACACGAGCCGCGCGAGCAGGATCGACTCCTCCCGCGGCATCGTGAGCTCCTGCCCCTTCCGCAGCCGCGGCGGGTACTGGACGCGGAGGGACGAGAGTCCTTCCGCCGCGGCGAGGGACGCGTTCGTCTTGTCCATCGTCAGGAAGAAGACGCCCTTCCGGAAGTCGATGCCCCGCAAGAACGACTTGAACTGGTCGCGGATCATCGAGTCCGCGTTCACGATTGTGAGGCCGTCCGGCGAGAGGTGGAGTTGCTCCGGGTTCGTCGGCCCGACGACGAGGACACTGAGGCCCTGGTACCCTTCCGTCCGCTTCAAGGTCGTGATCTCCTGCAGGGCCCGATAGCCGCGACGGCCCGCGTGGGAGAGCCGACCTCCCTTCTTCATGTTCGCCGCGTTCTCCAGCTCCTTCATGACGACGCCGGGAATCACGAGCAGGATCCAGTTGATGCTCTCCTTGTACGGCCGGACGTGGATCCGAGAAAACTCGTCGAGCAGGTGCTCGCCGTGAGTCCGATCGGTTCGACGAAGCCCGCGCAGAGGAGGGCGGAATTCAGCCAGTCCAGGTATTCCGGGGAGTCTTCGAGCACCTTGACCCGGAATGCGGTCGGGGTGCCGAGGATGTCGACGAGCGGGAACTCCTCCTTCGAGCCGCCGGTCCCGAGGGAGGCGACCGTGATCCGGTCGATCCGGCCCTTGATCGCCCCGAGCGCGAGTTGCATCGCCGGGAATTCCGCGATCTGTCCCTTCTCGAGGAGCTCGCGGAAGCTCATTTCAACCCTCGGCGAGGAGCCGGTCCACCATCCATTTCGTGTCGAAGGGTCGGATGTCCTCGTACGTCTGCCCGAGGTTCACGAACACGATCGGCTTGCCAATCGTCTTCGCCATGGACAGCGCCGCACCTCCCTTCGCGTCCGCATCGATCTTCGTCAGGATGATCCCGTCGATGCCGACCGCCTCGTGGAACTGCTTCGCCTGTTCGATCGCGTCATTCCCCGCGAGGGCGTCCCCGATGTAGAGGGTGAGGTTCGGCTTCGCGACCCGTTTGATTTTCTTCATCTGATCCATCAGGTTCTGGTTCGTCTGCATCCGGCCCGCGGTGTCGATCAAGACGACGTCCCGTCCGCGGGCGCGGGCGTGCTCGACCGCGTCGAACGCGACGGCGGCGGGATCCGCCCCCGCCTTGTGCTTGATCAATTTGAAGCCGATCGCCTCCGCGTGTTTCTCGAGCTGCTCGATGGCCCCCGCCCGGAATGTGTCCGCGGCGGCGACGACGCACGTGTGGCCCTTCTTCTGAATGTGGTAGGCCAATTTCGCGATCGTCGTCGTCTTGCCCGTGCCGTTGACCCCGACGAACATGACAACGAAGGGTCGCGGGGCTTTCCCGAGGAGTGCGAAGAAATCCAAAGGCGGGACGGATAGGGCCTCGGTGATCGCGTCCCGAAGCGCCGCCTCCACGCCCTTCGCCAGCCCGACGTCGCGGGCGATCCGTTTGCCCTTCAGGTCGTCCGCGAGCCGGTCCACGATCTCCTTCGCCACCGGGAAGGCGACGTCCGATTCGAGCAGGGCGATCTCGAGGTCGTACAGGACCTCCTCGAGCTTGTCTTCCTTGATCTTCTTGCCCGAGTCTCCGATTGCGCCGGAGGTCACGTCGGCCTCTGCTTCCTCCTTCCAACCGGCGAGCCGCTCGCGGAGGGACTTGAACATCTAGTTCCGCTCGCCCGGAGCGCCCTTAGCCTGGAGCCGATCGTACAGGTCTTGCACGGCCGCTCCTTGGGCCTCGGCGCGGCGTTGCAGCTCCACAAGCCGCTGGCCGATCGCATTCGCCGCGTCCGTGATCGACTTGATCCGCCCGTCGAGGCGCTCGATCTGTTGCTTGATGTCATCGTAGACGAGCAGGTCCGAGCCGATGGAGACGAACGCCCGGTCGACGTCCTTCGATGCCGCGACGAGGAACGAGTTCGCCCCGACCGGGACGAGGACCTCCGCCCCCTTGCCCGCCTCCCGATACCGGGTCAGGGTCTCGCGCGCGCGCATGTGCTCTTCGAGCGAGATCCGGACGATCTCCTGCTGCTGAGCCAAGGCCTCGATCTGTTCCCGATATTGGTCGAGGACGGCCATGCCGCGCCGAAGGTCCGTCTCGCCGAGGCTCACGCGCCCGCCTCCAGCGCGTACTTCACCGCGTGATCTTTCACCTGGTCCTTGGCGACCTCTTCCACGCCGGCGATGGACACGTATTTGCGGGGCACGCCGTGCTGGCTGCCGAGGATCGAGAGGAGCTTCTCGCGGGCAGCCGCCTCGTCCGCCGCGGCGAGTTCCTTCGAGAACGGCTGCCAGTCGCGCCCCATGCGGAAGCGGCCGCTGATGCGGAAGGCCTTCATGGAAACGGCGAGTCAAGGGACTGGCCTACTTAAGAACTTGGGTAAAAAACGAGTTCCTAGGAAAGGATTGAGTTGCTCGGTGTCTCCCGTTTCAGAAGGGCACCCATAATCGTGATGAGCAGCCCGACGACAATCAGGATTAGTCCAACGAGAGCGACCGTCGCGAATGTGCTCCCTGTGGCCAAGGCGTCTGCACAATCCACATCCACATCATAGAAGAAGCCGGTGCAGCGACTACTGTAGTCCGCAACAGCTGAATTCCAAACAGCAAGTCCAGTTCCGCCTATCGCAACCCCAACCGCAAGGATGATCGTTCCCACGAGAAGAAGATCGGTCCGCAATGCGCCCTCTCCAAGAAGATTCAGAGGTCTCACGAGCCATAAGGCTTCTTGTGTCCGAATTCGGCCGTGGGGCCAATATTCACGAAAGTAGGGGAAGGCTTTTTCGGTCTCTGCGACAGGTCCGAATTCTCGGTTCGGAGACTTGGTTCACGGATCAAAGACCTGCCCGGGTCAGCGGGCTTCCGCCAGGGAGCCGCGGAAATGTTCCGTCAGGTCCTCCGCGATCTTCCGCGTGATGCCCTTTACCACCATGAGGTCCTTCAGGCTCGCCTTCGCGAAGTCCTCCGCGCTCTGGAATCCGGCGTCGATCAGGGCCTTCGCCCGCGTCTTCCCGATCCC
>VBLU01000113.1 GCA_005879065.1 Methanobacteriota archaeon | reverse complement strand
GGATTCGGCAGGAGGGTCGCCACGTAGCCGAATCGCCACGCACTGGGTCGGCTGTGCGACGCGCCATCCGGGTCCGTGTCGTTCACGACCCGCCATCGGTCGGGATCACTCGAGAAGCCGTTCGTCATCCAGCCGCCGGCATTCACGACGGGATCGCTGAAAAGGAACGAGTTCACGAGGACGTGGGCGACGCGCTCGTCGTTCGAAGGGATCTCGTCGCTCGCGCCGACGACGAGGGCGTGAACGAGGTATCGGCCGGTCGAGACCGGGGTGAAGTTCAGCGTAAACGTGGCCGTCGTCTGGGCCGCGAGTCCGAGGCGGCTGAAGGTCGTGGCGGTCACGCGGGCCGACGCCTGAAAGGAATCTCGGTACACCTCGACCTGCAGGGTGACGTCGGCAGCTCGTAGGCCCTCGTTGCGCACGTCAACCTCGGTCCGAACCATCCTGCCTGCAGCCTCCATGAACGGCACGCGGATCGCGGACACCGCGAGAGGATCCGTCGTAGCCCCGACTGTCCGGCGTCGTGTCCGGGCCCCATCCCGCGGCGGTGTCGTGCCACGGATCCCCGGAGTCGGTGGGCCGGTCGCCCGACACGCCTTCGTCGGCCTCCTCGAGGTCGAGCAGGCGATGATTGTCCTGGTCGTTCGACGTCTGCGAGTCGTCGACATGCCAGATCAGCAGGCCGGTCCCCGGGAGGGCGGCGTCGAATCCGATCGGTTGTCGATTCTCGATAAGGAAATATTCCGAAGTCGTGCCGGGCAGGCTCAGGCGGAATACCTTCCCGGATGTCTCGATCGAATCGATCGCGGCCCCGACCTGCGCCGTCGTCACGTCGGTCGGCGTGACCCATCCGAGCCGGAGGAGGGACCAGGCGCTCATGTGGGCGGGGCTCGAACCCGCGGGCGCGCCATTCCAGGAGCCCAGGGACATGATGTCCCAGATGCCCGCCCCGGCCGACGAACCGTCCGTGTCGTAGAGGTCCGGCAATCCCAGATCGTGGCCGAACTCGTGGGCCACAGTACCGATGACAAAATCCTCGCTTTCCATCGTGTAGCCATAGATCTGGACGCCGTCCGCGGTCTGGGACTGAGAGCCCGGCGTAGTTGGGTCCGCATCTAGGACGGCCCATCGGTGGGACCAGATGAGATCCTTGTTCGACGGGCTCGACTCTTGGCCTGCGCCGGCATGGACCACCATGAGGTGATCGACGACACCGTCCCCGTTCGTGTCGAATTGCGCGAAGTTGACGGTCGCGTCAGCGGCCCGCACGGCCTCCGTGACGAGACGATAGATCGGTCCGTTCGCGTCGTCCACCCCCGTGGCACTGTCCGCACCGTAGTCCGACATGGGGTGCGTGCTGTGGAACCACATCGGGATCACGGTCGCGTTCACGGTCAGCGCACCCCGGGAGACCTCCTGGTAATACGAGCCAACCGAATGCGCGGACGATCCCGCGGCTGCATTCATCCGAGTGTCGAAGTAGGGGCCGTCGTGGCTCGGATCATGCGCGATATCGGTGAAGTCGATCAGAAGGACGACGATCCGGGCCACCCCGGTCGTCTGTGCGGGAATCGGCATCGGGCCGGGCGCCTGTCGTCGGAGATACGGGGGCCATGTGCCCATCGTGGGGTTCGGTGGCATCAGCAGAGGCCCGACGTCGGGAGGTGTCTCCCAGTGTTCCGTTGGAGGAAGTCGGATCAAAGCCACGGCCGCAGGTAGTGCGAGGACGAACGCCAGGAGCACCGCGGTCCAGCGCATCGGCCGCGTCGATTCTCTGCCCCGTAATGAAGATTCTGCCAGAATTCTCGGGATGGATTGCGCGTTCTCTCGACTAGAGGGTGGCCTTATCGAACATCGCGGGATCGGAGCCGAGCGGCCTCGTGGCATCGATGCCCATCTTCGAGGTGAAGCCGTCCCGGGCGCTCGGATCGATCGAGGAACCGCGGACCTCGTGCAGGACAACGAGTCCGCGGTCCGCCTGAAACCGGGTTGCAATCGCCCATTCGACGTCGCGGTCATTGAACACGTCGATGTCCTCGTCCACGATGACGACCTGTTTCATCGACGTGTGCGCCCCGAACGCGGCCATGATCGCGTTCTTGCCGTCCCCCTGATGCTGCTTCCGGATCGAGACGATGCCGTGGAGCCAGGCGCATCCGCCTTCCGTGAGCCGCACCGCCTGGACGTGGGGGACCGCCCGCGAGACGGCTTGATAGATGACCGGTTCCCGCGGCATCCCCATGAACATGAAATGCTCGTCGAGGCCCCCCACGATGATGTGGAAGACCGCGTCCTTCCGGCGATAGACGCGTTCCACGACCAGGATCGGCTCCTTCCGCACCCGGTCGTACGTGCGGACCGCGTCGACGAAAGGCCCTTCGTCGTGCGTCTCTTTGGTCAACCGGCCCTCGAGGACATAGTCCGCTTCCGCGGGGACCGTGAGGCCGTTCCGGATGCGGACCGTGTCGACCGGCTTGCCCAGAGACGATTGGGTGAGGGCCGACGCGATCCGGCTCTCGTCCACGCCGTATTCCACGGAGGTCCCGCCGGCGAGGAGGTTCCACGGATCGAGGCCGATGCACACGGCCACCTTCAGCTCCTCCCCGGCGGCCATCGCCTCGTCGTACATGTGGCGCAGGTGCCGAGGCACGATCCGGCAGGCCCCGCGGGTCTTGTCCAGGACCAGGATCCGATGGAACGACAAGTTCCGGACCCCCGATCGCTCCGCGACCCATACGCCCGCGGTAATGTAGCGTCCCGCATCCTTCGGGAAGAGCTTCGGGATCGGCATCGCCGTGAGGTCGACGTCGGAGGTGGCCTGCGTCAGGAACTCCGCGCGCTCGACGAGGTGCGTGTCCTGCGGATGGGCCTGTGCCTCCAACAACTTCGGGAGGAACTGGTTCGGCTGGATGCCGAGGGCGCCCGCGACCCGTTCGCGGGTGGACCACAGGTTCGCGACCGCAGGGCCGCCCTCGAGGTTCGGGAGGAACACGGGGCGGCTCGGAGTCGCGAGGAAGTGCCGGGTCGCGCCGAGGTCCCTCTTGAGAGATCCTTCGACGGTGACGACGTCGCGGCCGAATCGGTCGAGCCAAGTCCGGATCGCCATGAGAATCCCGCCCGCGGTATTGGAGGTTCGAATAGAAAGGTTGCGACGCGGTCGAACGTCCGATTCCTAGGGAGGCCGTAGCGGCGGAGGCGACCGGTCCGGTGGCTCCGGAGGCGGAGGTTCCATCTCGGACCGCTCCGGCCGCGAGAGGAAGACGATGACCACCGCGATGACGCCGATTACGAAGAGGAATCCGACGAAGGCCCCGAAC
>VBLU01000069.1 GCA_005879065.1 Methanobacteriota archaeon | reverse complement strand
CGTGATCGAGCCGCTCCGCGTGAAGATTCAGGAGATCGATTCCGCGGCCGAGGTGGCCGGCATGATCCTCCGGATCGACGACGTGATCGCCTCCAAGAAGTCGCCTCCCCCGCCGCCCGGTGGCGGCGAACACGGGCACGGCGGCGGCATGGGTGGCATGGGCGGGATGGGCGGAATGCCGCCCGGCATGGGGATGTAAAGTCCCCTCATTCCTCCCGCGATGTGACCGCGGAAAGGCGCTCGGCGATCTTCACGCGAAGGGCCTGGGCCTCTTCCAGCTGCCGATTCGGAAGGGACTCGATGATCTCAGTCCACTCGCCCGAATCGGAGGTTGTCGCGGCGTGCCGCGTCACCTCGAGCCGGAAGCGCGCCGGGATTTCCTCGGCAATCACGATGCGCGGTGGTGACCGCGCCCGGGATCGCGGTCGCTCCACCCGCGCCGTACGCCCCGATGCTTCGATCACCGCTCGCACGGCGTGCTCCGCCTCGTCGATGGAACGACGTGAGTAGACGCTGAAACTGACCGCCCCGCGCTGGACGAGCCGGGGCACGAAGACGAGGACAGAGAAAACGAGAAGGAAGATGGCGAGCGCGAGTAAGGCACCGGCGGCGAGGCCGCCGTCCGGCCCGAACGCGACCACGACCAGAAGTCCGATTCCAATCAGGACGATGGCGAATCCCAAGAAGACCACGGCGATTCGGGCGTTGTTGGCGTACGCCCATTCCGTGGCCGACGATTCCACCTAGACGCCCTCCACGACGAGCGTCCCGAATTTACCTCGGCCCACGTCGAGCCCGAAGTTCGTCCTCTTCACGTAGCAATCGAGGGCTCGGACGGTCGACCCGACGACCACCTTTCCCCGCTCGATCAGGCCGACGTCCTCGTCCCAGAGGACGAAGCGGCAGAAGCCGCTGTCATCCCGCAGCTCGAGGTTCACGACCCGACCGGGGGTCCCGTCCTGGCGCGTGAAGGACCGGACCGGCGTGATCCCGGTGACCGACGCCCGCAGGTTCGCTTCCATGCCTTCCTCGAGGTCGGCGATCCGCGCGAACGACGCTACGCTCCGTCCGTGGCGCTCGACGACGATCATCGCCGCGGCATCGCGGTCGAGCAGCGCGCCCCATTCTTGGATCACGGCCTCGACCTCCCGCTCGAACGCGTCCGCCTCCATGAGATCCTTCACCTTTTCATAGAAGGGCGAGCGCACGGCCGCCGAACGCGGGAGCGCACAAAAGGTTTGTCCCGCGCACAACCGACGGGTTCCTGTTCCTAGGGTTCAAGGGGCTCCCGGCCCTCCATGGTCTGAATGCCCGAAGCGGATATCTCCGCGCCAGCGATTACCTTCCTGTCCGGCCTCGGGAAGACCCTCGGATACAACGTGGAGGCGGACGGGAAGCATTTGGACGTCGCGTTCGAGCCATGGTCCCTGGAGCACGAGGGTCCCTTCCAAGTTCCCTGCCTCCGCCTCCATTTCCGCCAGGAAGGCGAGCGCATCATCCTCGAGCGGTTCAGCATCAGCGACGACGGCGAGGAGCGGGTCGTCGACCTGGACGCCGCGAGGGATGCCCTCCAGGCGTGGATGGACTGGATGGTCGACTAGGGCCCGCCTCTTTGGCAGGTTGATTCCGACTCGGCCTATTTCAGGCGGATCGTCTCGAGATTCATCGGTGCTCGGGTCTCGAGCCCGAATTTCTTGTAGAGGCCGGACGCGAGATCGGAGCACTTGTACTCCTCGCCGTGGTTCACGATCACCCGCTCCGGTCGCGGCTCCATGGTCCCGACGTAGTTCAACAATTGAAGTCGGTCCGAGTGGCCGGAGAATCCGTCGATCGTCTCGATGTCCAATTTGATCGGCAACGTGAGGGGCTGCCCGCGATCCGTGAGCGTGATCTCCCGGGCCTCCCGCTGGATCCGTCGGCCGAGGGACCCTTCGGACTGGAAGCCGACGAACAGGAGGGCGTGGAGCGGGTTGTCCGCCCAGCCCTTGAAGTACTCCAGGACAGGACCACCGGACATCATGCCCGACGTCGCGAGCACGATGCACGGCTCCACGTCGTCGACGATGTTCGCGCGCATGTCCGCCGTCTCGACCCGCTTGAACATGGGGCTGAGGAACGGGTTCTCCCCAGTCTGGAAGATCTGGGTCCGGAGCTGGCTGTTCAGGTACTCCGGATACGCGGTATGGATCGCGGTCGCCTCCCAGATCATGCCGTCCAGGTAGATCGGGACCTCGGGAATCTGACGGTTCCGCATCGCATCCTCGAGGACGAGCATGACCTCCTGGGAACGGCCGACGGCGAACACGGGGACCAGGACCTTCCCGCCTCGAGTCAGGACGCGCCGGAGGACTTCCTTCAGCTGCTGGGCGGCCTCGTGGCGGGACGGTTGCACGTCATGATAGCCGCCGTACGTCGACTCGAGGACGAGGGTCTCCAGGCGCGGGAATTTGTTCACCGCCGGGTTGAAGAGCCAGGTCTTCTCGAACTTGATGTCCCCCGACATCGCGACGTTGTACAGGCCGTCGCCGATGTGGAAGTGGGCGACCGCGGAGCCGAGGATGTGCCCTGCGTTCTGGAACGTGAGGCGCACGTCGGGCGCGATGTCCGTCGTCTCCCCGTACTTCAGCGGGATCGTGTTCGCCACGGCCTTCCGGATGTTGCTCGAGTCGTACGCGGACTTGCGGGCCTCGCCCATCGCGACCTTGATGAAGTCGAGCTGCAGGAGGGACATGAGATCCCGGGTCGGAGGCGTCGTGTAGATCGGCCCTTCGTATCCGTACTTGTACAGGGCGGGGACGAGCCCGGAATGGTCCAGGTGGGCGTGCGTGATGACGACCGCATCGAGCGAGCTGAGTGGCAGGACCTCGGGCGCGTTCAGGTACGGCGAGCCGTTGTCCTCCGAGATCAGGACGCCGCAGTCGATCAGGACCTTCGACTCCCGGGTGCTCAGGAGGGCCGCGGAGCGGCCGACCTGCCGGAATCCGCCGAGGGCCGTGATCCGAACATAGTTCTCGCCTTGCGGGACCTCCCGCGCGAGCCGTCGGCCGACCTGCTTCAGGAATGCCTGACGTTCGTCATTGATCGTCCGAAGGTACTGGCGGATCTCCTCGACGGTCTTCGACGGAATGGGCGGGGTTCTCACGACTTTGGGGGCCCACCCGATCTTCTTCTTGATCTCGTTCAGTACCGACCCGTGACGGCCGATCACCATCCCGGGGGACAGGGCCTCAATCGTGACCTCGCCGGTCTCCGTCTCGAAGTAGATTCCGGTGATCTGCGCCTCCGCGGGGATCACCTCACGGATCACCTTCTCCGCGTCGTCCTGGGAGGCCAGTAGGGAAGGATCGGGCCGGACGACGATGCGGCGCCGCAGCTGCTGGGCGATCTGTCGCACGAGGTCGTTCGACTCCGCGAAGACCTCCATGTTCTTCGTGTAGATCACGATCGTGGGGCCTTCGAAGTCGACCTGCGTGATTTCCACGTGGTCAGGGACCACTTTCTTCACGACGCTTCGCGCGTCGTTCAGAATGTCCTCGATGGTCATCGGACATCACTTTGGCCCGAAGTCGCGTGGGACTCAGGCCAGTTTCATACTCGCTTTGCGCTTCTCGACTTCTTTGTCGTCGAACATCTTGAAGCCGTCTTTCGAAATGAGGGCCACGTCGATCCCTTCGCCCGAGACCGCGTCGCGCTTCATGGCGGCGGTCACCGCGCGGATCGCGAGGTTCGCCCCCTCTTCGAGCGTCATGTCGTCCTTCCAGTGGTCTTCCAGGACCCCGTATACGTAGGGACTCCCGGAACCGCTGGACACGAATTTGTCAGGGAGGGATCCACCCGCTGCGTCGAGGGAGTAGACGTGGCCTCCCAAGCGGTCCCAGCCGCCGATCACGAGCTGGACCCAATAGGGGTAGAACCGGCTTCCACTCAGGATGTTCGCGGTGAGGGTCGCGCACGCCTCGACGGGCATCGAGATGCCGCGCTTCAGCTTGTACAGCTCGACCTCCGCGGTGATGTAGCGGGCGAGGACCTGCAAATCTCCGACGAGGCCGGCCGTCGTCAGGCCGAGGTTGTCGTCGAGTCGATAGACTTTCTTCGTCCGCTTGTGGGCGATCAAGGTCCCGGCGGTCGCTCGGCGATCCGCCGCGAGCACCACGCCGTCCTTGCAAACGAGCCCCAGCGTCGTCGTGCCGGTCTCGACTTCCTTGGAAACCGCTACCATTCGTACACTCCCGTTCAAAAGGGTGTCAAAAACGACAGCCGAAGCATACGGCCGGCACTATTTAAAAATGACGATTTAAGTCCATCGGCAGGAACCGTTTTCAGAAGGGCTTTGCCAACATGGAGGGATAGAGGTTTCGGCATGCGGTTCAGGCCGAGGATTCCACCGAATCGAAAACAGGTCCGCAACTACGTCGTCTCCTTGATGGTCGGGGCGATTGCTGGGTCCGTGGGGTGGATTGTAGTGGTCAGACCGAGCCTGTCGATGGCGACCGTCTTCCTCATTTGCGCGCCGAGTATCGTCGTGATCGTAATTGCTATCTCAATCGCCGCGGCTCCGAAGGAGTGGCGGAAGGCCATGCTAGCCAAACCCAAGTGATTCTCCGCCGGTAAACCTTTACCGGGATGTACGGATAGAGGTTTGGGCATGGACAGCGCGACCCAGGGCCCGAGGGAAACTGACAGGCGAAGTTTTCGCCGAATTCCGGGGTCTGACTGGTTCCTGGTCATTGCGTTCATGTTGGCCATCCTGATTCTCGGCCCCATCACGATATCTGTGGGATATATTGTAGCGGGGGTCCTCATCTTTGCCGCCGTCAGCTTCCTTCCCGCATACCTTTGGCTGCGACCGCGACGTCGCTGATCTCGCGGCGTGGAAATCGGAGTCTCGAACCAAAATCGGGTGGCTGCGGCATTTGAATCTATGGAACCCCGCGATGCATCAGCGGATAATCGGAACCCCGGAGTCGGGACTCGACGTGAGGAGTTGAACCATTCATCCCTGTAGAGGGTGACTAAGAATTATCCCCTCCGTCGCATTAATACGAAGGAGAGAGGCCGCAGCGGAAGAGCTACAGTTCCACGACGACGTCTTCCTCCGAGGTATCGATCGGCAGCGTGGCTTCGAAATACCGACGCATCTCTCCCGCCGAGTCGACGAAGGTGAGAACCATGTGCACGAGTCCGAGTTCCTGGAGTCGTCGGAGCTTTTCCCAGACGGTGGCCACGGGAATTCCGTAGATCCGGCTCACTTCCCCCGGCGTCTTGGGACTCGCCAGGAGCGCAACGAGGATTCGTTTCGAGGCGGGGTCAAGCCGGACCTTCATGATGGATAGACCTCGAAGGAAGGGGGTATGAGGCTTCCGGACCGCCTATCGCGGATGATAGCCGCCCGATCGGACGAAGGCGATCGTGCTGACTCTGGCCGCTCGAGATCCCGTCAACGGTAATACGCGAACCAGACCGCGACGACGATGATCACGATCACGACGACCGCGATCCCGACATACATGTACGTCTTCCGCTTGCCGGACTTGTCGCCGGCCAGACCCAATCCTCCGACGTCGTAGGACATGTCGGACCCCAACGGGCGAACCTGCGGTCGCGGTATAAGGATTTCGTCATCGACTGGGCCGGGACAGCGGCGTGATCACGAGGGGCGCGACGCGCCCTTCGGGCCGGAGCTGGACGGCGTACGCAATCTTCTCCTTCGGCAACGCGACGCTCGCAGCCGTGACGTACACGGTGATTCCGTCGCCCTCTTTTTCCGCACGCAAGATCTCGTCCTGGGGAATCGAGATCATCTCTCGCCCTTGTTGATCGTCGAAAAAATACTGCACGGCGCTCGGCATGGCTCGCAATTTCACGAGGAAGAATCCCGGATCGTCCGGATCCCGGCGTGCGGGGGTGGCGAAGAACAAGAGCCCGGCCTCATGGCGGTACAGATGCCCTTCGACCGGGCGCAACAACGGCACGCGGCGCCCATCATGGTCCATGGACACCTCCGCGATCGCGTCGGTCTCGCCGAGCACACGATAGGATTTCGCGCCGGCCCCGGCGACCTGGGAGAACGCCACTCGCGTCTCTGATTTCCCCTCTCCGGTCTCCAGGCGCACCCGGAGGCGGAGGGTCGCGAAGTTCAGGTCGTAGATCCGGTCTTCCACATCCACGTATCCGAGGATCATCCGAAACCTCAGACTCCAAACCCACGGCGGAATTGCTCCGCGATCTCGCCCAATTCCCCCTGGGAGAAAGATTCGAAGTCGGAGACGGCCGCGTATTCGGCGAGCTGCTCCTCGCGATAGATGTTCGGCACCGCGGAGGCCACGGTCTCCTCGGAGAGGATGAACTTCAGCGCCGCCTGGGAGAGCGTCATCCCCTTGCCCTCGTAGATCCACCGCAAGTTCGCCGCCTGTTTCCTCGCGCGGTCGACCCACGCCCCGTCTTTCACCTGGAGATCGCCGTCCGCGGGGAACCGGACCGCTTCGGGGTCCGACTCGAGGACGCCGCCCGCATGGGGAGCGCGGATCACCATGCCCTGATTGATCTCGAGAGCGACCGGGAAGAATTTCCGACCGGGCTCCTCCTCGAGGATATTGTAATACGTCTGGATACAGCCGAGATCGTACTTGCGCATCGCGGCGCGGCCCTCTTCGAGACCTCCCGGCCCCGGACCGAGTGCGATGCCGTAGTAGCGAATCTTCCCCTGAGACCGGAGCGCTTCGAGCGTCTGCCAGACGGCCGCATTCCCGACCGTGGCCGCGTCAGGATAGTGGAGCTGGAGCACATCGACGTAGGACGAGGCGAGCCGATCCAACGTCTTCTCCAGGGATGCTCGGATCGAGGCGGGTGAAAAATCCGGCCGGCCTTCGGCCCGTCCCACCTTACTGGAGATGATCACGAGCTCGCGGCGATCCTTGAACGTCTCTCCAAGCAGTCGTTCCCCTCGGCCGTTCCCGTCGGTCGGCGCGACGTCGAAATAGTTGATCCCCGCGTCATACGCCTTCCGCAGGAGGTCCATCGCCTGCTCGTCGGTGAAGGTACCCCACTGGCCCGACGCGAGCGGCCAGAGGCCGAATCCGATTTCCGAGACTTCGAGCTCCGTCTTCCCCATTGGCCGATAGTTCAGGACCACGGTACCGGTCCGGCAAAGGAGGGAGCGGTATTTGACCGCAACGACGGGACGTCAGCGCCAGGACACGAGGAGCAAGGTGGAGAATGCCACGAGCTCGACCGCGTTGAGGAGGAGCATCGGCATGGCGACGGACGAAGCGTAGCCGGTGCCGCTCAGGCTTTCGTTCCAGGCGAAATAGAAGTACATCGCCGCGAGGTTCTCCAGGAGGAACAAGGCCGCGAAGACAATCAGCCCGAGGGAGAGGGGCGATCGAAGGGTCCGGAAATTGGCGCGATACAGGTAGAGCAGGGCGACCAAGACGACGATGCTCGCCGCTGCGAGGACGAGGTCGATCATCCACAACGTCCCGAGGGCCATGCTACCTCTGCGAAACGTCGGCCTAGACCATATCTATTTTGCCCCCAACCGAGGGCCGATCCGATTCCAGATCTCCAGGAAGTCTTCGAAGTGGACCTGAAGTCTCGGAGAGAGCGAGTACAGGATCCCGTAGCCCTCGCCCCCGAGGGTCATCACGAAGTCGTTCTCGTGGAGCACATCGAGGTGGTGGCGAACCGTCTTGTAGTCCAACGTGAGTTGCGTGGCGAGGTCGTTCGCGTTGTGCGGCCGGTCGTGGAGGATCCACAAAATCCGTGCGCGGTTGATCCCGCCGCGGGTTCCCGCGATGAGGTACCACAACCGCCGATCCATGGAGTGGCGCCCCCATCCGTTTGGCGATAAAGTAGGTTGCGGGACACGCATCGAACACCCGATGAACAAACGTTCTAATATTACTATCGAAATAGTCAAAATGGTCGCGCTCGCGAGGGGAGGAGGCGCCTTGCTCCGGACGGCGAAGGGCTGGTTTCTCGAGTTCCGCCTGATCCCTGTTTTACTTTGGTCCTACACGGCCGTCATCCTCGGAACTGCGGTCGCAATCGTAGACATCGGAGGATTCGATGCCACGTGGTTCGCGGTCGCCCTGGCCCTCGGCAGCCTCATCCAGGGTTGGGAGACCCATGCGATCAATGAGATCTACGACTGGCGCAGCGGGACGGACCAAGTCGATGGGGCTCGCGCCCTCTCGGGCGGCAGTCGCGTCCGGAACTTCGGTCTCCTCGACGAACGGGGGCTTTGGCTGATCTTCGCGGTGTCCAGCGCGGCCATCGCGGCCCTCACGGCCTGGGTGGTCGTCGCGCGAGCCCCTTGGCTTGCGATCTTGATCCTCATCGGCTACGCGCTCGGCATCGCCTACACGGTCCCTCCCGTCGCGACCGCCTATCGGCCCTTCGCAGGCGAGTGGCTCGGAGGTTTCCCGGGCGTCCTCCTATCCGGACTCGGCGCATACGCGATCCAGACACGGTCCCTCGCCCTCGTTCCGATCGTCGCGCTGTGCGCCCACGCGCTCGTCTGCATGGGGATGTTGATGATGCACCACTACCTCGATGCACCGATGGACGCGGCCGCGGTGCCTCCCAAGCGGACCACGGTGGTCGCCATCGGATTTCCCAACTCAAAGCGCTATGCCGCCGGCATCGCCTTGGTCGCTGCCCTGTTGTACGGTATCCTGGGCCTCACGACCCATCCGGCCTTCTTGCTCGGGTTCGCACTCACGCTGCCCGCGGTCTTGATCCACTTAGGAACGAATCCCACGGATCTGGAATCGGTCACGCGCAACGAGCTCCGAATCATTCAACTCGGGATCGCGGCGGGCCTGTCCACCGCGGTCGGCCTCGCCCCGGTCCTCTGGCCGATGCTCCCCCTCGCCGTCCTCGGGTACGTGGCCCATCTCGCGGTGGTCTCGCCGCCGGCGGAACTGGGGCGCGCATGGCGCCGCGCACCGGGCCGCAAGAATCGCACACAGAAGACGTGATCGGACCTCGCAAGAGCGAAATACGTTGGCCCCCGTCTTGTCCTCGTGAGGAGGGTCGGCTTCGTTGTGAACCCGATCGCCGGCCTGGGCGGTCGCGTCGGTCTCAAGGGCACGGACGGCGTGGCCGAACAAGCGCTCGCCGCGGGAGCGAAGCCTACGGCGCCGGACCGGGCACGCGCGTTCGCCGAGGCGCTCGTCGGTGTCACGAAGGACGATCCGAACCTCACCTTCCAGTGGGTCACCGCCGGGGGCGACATGGGCACGGGCCCGCTCCGGATCGCGGGAGTCCCACCGAACCGAATCGAAGTGGTCCACGTCCCAGGACAACCGAGTACCTCGGAGGACACCCGGATCATGGTCGAAGAATCCATCGCGTCGGGGGTCGAACTGATCCTGTTCTGCGGAGGGGACGGCACGGCGCGGGATGTGGCCGCGGTCGCGAAGGACCGCGTTCCCATCGTCGGAATCCCCGCGGGCGTTAAGATGCATTCCGGCTTGTTCGCGATTTCCCCGCAGGCGGCTGCCAACCTCCTCGTCGCCTTCTTACGAGGTGACCTTCGGGTGGGTACCGCCGAAATTCTCGACTTGGACGAGGAAGCCTATCGCAAGGGAGAATGGCGGGTCCGGCTCTTCGCCACTGCGAAGACCCTCGTAGAGCCGCAGCTCGTGTCCGCAGGGAAGCTCATGGTCGAGGAGCTGAGCGAAGAGGCCGTCCGCGCGGAGTTGACGACGCATTTCTCGGAGTTGTTCGAAGCGAACCCGGATACACTCTTCCTGTTGGGGCCCGGCTCCACGATTCAGGGGATCGCATCCGCGCTGGGGATCGAGAAGACCCTGCTCGGGATCGACGCCGTCGTCGGAGGGAAGACGACCGCGAAGGATGTGAACGAGGCCGCGATCCTCCGCCTCCTCGACCGATACCCGACGGCACAGCTGGTGGTGAGCCCCGTCGGCGGGCAGGGCTTCATCCTCGGACGCGGGAATCTTCAGGTCAGTCCGCCCGTGCTCCGGCGCATCGGAACCCGAAACGTGACCGTCGTCGCCACGCCGAGCAAACTCGTCGCGACGCCGGTGCTCCGGGTCGACACGGGAGATCCAAGCCTCGACGAGGAGTTTCGATCGCGCGAGTACCTGTTCGTCCTTGTCGGCTACCGCACATCGAAGTTGCATCCGGTCCAACGGTGACGGGGAGAGCTGCCAGGAAACCGGCCCTCGAGACCGAACGAAGGGAACGATAGAAAGTTGAAATACCCAGGGTCCATGAGCGGACCCGTCCGGGGGAAATTCGGGATGGCATCGACCATGAAGGCTGCGGTGAAATCGAAGCCCGCACCGAAGAGCACGGAAATTCGAATGGTCCCGATCCCGTCGCTCGGCCCGACGGAAGTCCTGATTCGGGTGAAGGTCGCATCGATCTGCGGGACCGACGTCCACATCTACGATTGGGACGCCTGGGCACAGGCCCGGATCAAAGTGCCTCTCGTCCAGGGTCATGAGTTCTCGGGGTACGTCGAGAAAGTGGGATCCGACGTCAAGGGCCTGAAGCGTGGCGACTATGTGAGCGCCGAAGGCCACATCGCCGACGGCACCTGCTACATGTGCCGCACGGGAAACGCGCATGTCTGCAAGTCCGTGTCGATCATCGGAATCGATCGGGATGGGGCCTTCGCCGAATATCTGAAGGTGCCCGCCTCGAGCGTGATCGTGAACGATCCGGACCTCCCTCCGGAACTCGCGACGATGCAGGATCCACTTGGGAACGCGGTCTATACGACCACGAACGCGAATGTCCCCGGGAAGACGGTCGCCATCTTCGGCCTGGGGCCGATCGGCCTCATGGCCGTCGCCGTGT
>VBLU01000112.1 GCA_005879065.1 Methanobacteriota archaeon | reverse complement strand
GAAGTTCTTCATCGCGAGGAAGAACTGGGTCGCGACGTTCGGACTCGTCGGGCCCAGGGCTGGCAGGAACATCGGAACCTGCGCCGAACCGATCGAGACGGCGCCGATCGACGTGGTGAGGTTCAGGACGAACAGGATGATGACGACGACGATGACGATCCGCAACCGTTGCCGAAGTTCTTCGAGGTGCTCGAAGAATGTCATCCGCCGTTCACTCGGGCGGTTTCCCTCGGAAGCGACCTCGGCCACGCGCTCGTCGTCGCCAAGTGGGCTCGGCTTATAGGGCTTTCCCACGTATGAGACGAATCAGAAGGAGTAGCGGTCCTCAGTTAGTGGGTCCGCCGTATTGCTGTACCCGCGGACCTCCCAATATCCCAGCTCTTCCTCGTCGGTGAACGTGACGGCGCGGACCCACTTCGCGCTCTTGTACGCGTAGCGCTTCGGCACGAGGAGTCGCACGGGCCCCCCGTGCTCGATCGGGAGGGGTTTCCCGTCCCATTGGTAGGTCAGGAGGACGTCGGAATCGTACAGGACCGTGAGTGGGTGGGACGTCGTGTAGCCGTCCCCGCACCGAAAGGTCGCGAATCGGGCCGTGGGTCGGATTTGGGCCCGCTCTGCCACTTCCCGGATCGTGGTCCCCACCCACTCGTTGTCGAAGGTGGTCCAACCGGTGACGCAATGGAAGGGCGACGTCACCTTCGCCGAAGGCAGGCGGAGGAATTCGTCATACGTTAGGCGGAGCGGTTTTTCGACCGAGCCATCCACCCGAAGGTCCCATTCCTTCGGATCGAACCGTGGGACGATGCCGAGATCGAGCCGCGGCCACTTCCGCACCTCGCGCTGTCCCGGCGGCAACTGCCGCTCCGCGACCATCGCCCGTGAGCAACGAGCTCCCTCATATAAATGCCCTGCCAGACGGCTGGACGAACAAGGACCCGCCCTCGAGTATGCCGCCCTGAATCGGACCGATTCGCTCGATTATAAATAGTCAGAATTCGAGTACTGTTCAGGGACGAAGGGGGAAGGGTATGTGGGACCGGAACGACCCCGTGAAACATAGCCTAAAGGAGCTCGGATCGGAACTCAGCCATCGACGTGCGACCGAGGGCATGGCGAAAGAGCGCGTCCGACGACCGCTACGGCGGGAGACGAAGATGGCCGTGGGGATGGCCATCGTCCTGGCGTTGGCAATGGTCGTGGCCGCGATCAACTTGTTCACGCATACGTTCCCGGCGGGAACGACCGGCGCTCATGTCACGACGACCTGCTCGACCTTGACCATGGGAACGCCCTCCGTGCCGGCGGGCTCCGGGACGGTCCGGTTCAACTGCGGGGCGACGACGCCCGCGTTCGTGGCGGACGGAAGCGGTCCGGTGACGCCTACGTTCTCGTTAGGCGCGACCCTGTACACCGGCCTCGCGATTGTGCCCTCGGCGGCGATTGGAACGAGCTGCACCGGCGGGACGGCCCTCACGTCCGGGACGGGACTGACGCCCCCGGCGGGAAACTACGACTACTGCGCGAGTTACACTGGGGCGGGCGTGCTTCCGGGTTTCACGCTAACGTGGTCGCAATAGGCCCGTTCCAGAGTCCGGACGATCTCGCGCTGTCATCATAGCGAGAGGTTTAATAGGCTGACCTTTTTCCCACAAACGAGATGGCGCTCGAGAGCTACGTGCCCATCGTCATTTTTGCCCTCATCGCCCTGCTGTTCCCGCTGGGCACCTTCTTCGCCACGCGCCTCTTCCGACCGGACCATCCGACGCCGCTGAAGGACCTCACGTACGAGTGCGGCGAGGTGCCGGAAGGGGTGGCGCAGATCCAGTTTCACTTTCAGTACTACATGTTCGCCCTGATTTTCGTCGTCTTCGATGTCGCGGCCGTGTTCCTCCTCCTCTGGGCCTTTGCGTGGGGCGGCCTCCTGAGTTCCTCGTCGCCCGCGGCCAAGTTCTCGATCTTCCTGTTCCTCGGGATCATGTTCGTCGCCACGCAATACGCGCTCAAGAAGGAGGAGGTCATCCAGATATGAGCGCCGTCGCCCAGCCGGTGCCGGAGGTCACGGGCCGTCCCGTGCCGTTGATCGAGAAGGAGGTCCTCGGCTCGCTCAAGGCGGCGTTCGGCTCGAAGCTGACGGACGGGAAGGTCCTGCGGCCCCGACACCTCGCGGTGTCCATCGACCGAAAGGACCTGATCCCCGTCTGCACGTACCTGAAGAACACCCTCGGGTTCGAGCACCTCTCCTGCGTCACCGCGGTCGATTGGAAGGACCATTTCGACAGCATCTATCATATCGAGAACTACTACAACGGATGCATGGTGCAGGTCACCGCGCTCATCCCCTATGACGATCCGAAGATCGCGAGCGTGACGGGCCTCTGGAGGGCGGCGAACTTCCACGAACGGGAGGCGTGGGACCTCATGGGGGTCGAGTACGAGGGCCACCCGAACCTCGAACGGATCCTGCTCCCGACGGACTTCAAGTTCCACCCGCTCCGGAAGGACTTCGCCCAGGAGGTCGACCGCCAGTACATCACCCGGCGGAAGCTCCGAGGAGGGACGTGAGTGCCGGAGTTCTGGATCAACATGGGGCCGCAGCACCCGATGACGCACGGCCTCTGGAACATGAAAGTGAAGGTGGACGGCGAGACGATCACGGACGCGAAGCCGGAGATCGGGTACCTGCACCGCGGATACGAGAAGATCATGGAGGTGCGGGAGTTCCAGAAGAACGTCGTCCTCACGGACCGCCTCTGCTACGTCTCCTCGATCACCTGGTCGCACGCGTACTGCCTCGCGGTCGAGAAGATGATGGGGATCGAGACGCCGGAGCGCGGCCAATGGATCCGCGTGATCGCGCTCGAGTTGCAGCGGGTCGCGTCGCACCTGATGTGGCTCGCGTCGTACGGTCCGGACCTCGGCCTGCTCACGGGCCTCCTCTGGTGCCTCCGGGAGCGGGAGCTGTTCCTCGATCTGATCCAACTCATGTCGGGCGCGCGGATGAACCAGAACTATCCGCGGGTCGGCGGCGTCCGGAATGACCTGCCGGAAAACTTCGAGGCGATGTGCAAGCGGAGCATCGAGCATTTCCTGGAGAAGGTGAAGAACGAGTACCCGCAGATTTTCCAGGAATCGAAGGTGTTCCGG
>VBLU01000068.1 GCA_005879065.1 Methanobacteriota archaeon | reverse complement strand
AGCGGAATGCGACGCGGGCCTTTTCGACGGCGGCACGGACCTGCCCCGCGGACGCGATCGGATGGCGCGCGAGCGGCTGCCCGGTCGCGGGATTAATCACGGTGATCGAACGACGTCGCGCGCTCGGCTTCTCCGATGATGGCTTCCTCGAGGGAACTTTCTTCGGGGTCACGCGAAATCCTCCCACCCGGTGCCACGGCGTGCGCGCCAAATATCCTTTGCGGGCCTCGACTCCGTATGGTTGGACGGCCCGCGTCGGAATGCAAAGGAACCTTAATATCGACCCGAGCAATCAAAGCGGCCCGTGCGTGGGTGGCCCAGCTTGGTCAAAGGCGCAGCGTTGAGGTCGCTGTCCCGCAGGGGTTCGCAGGTTCAAATCCTGCCCCACGCATCTTCGATTCGAGCGCCATTCATTTGGCGCTGAGGCGACGATCGAATTCCTTTTCCAAACGCCATGTCCTCCGGCGCGAATCCGGCGTTGGGTCGAGATGCGCAATCGTGTGACGAATGGCTTTCGATCTCCGAGTCATTGACCGACGAGCCATCCGCGTGCATCCGCCATCAGGATTGCGAGGGTGAGCACCGCGGACTCGAACGTCCCGGCCCGCGCGTTGGCCAGGGCCTGGGTGACGCTCATTCGTTCGACCGCCTGAATTTCGTCGGGATCGGGGCGGCGGCCCGTCGGATGGCACTCCCGCGTGAAGAACACGTGCAAGGTCCCTTCCAGGTACGCGGTGAGACTGTTCCCCGCGAACATCTCGAGAAGGCGTCCGGCTTCGTAGCCCGTCTCCTCCAACAACTCGCGGCGCGCGCATGCCTCCGGGGATTCGCTGTCGCGCGCGGTGCCGCCAGGCAAAGAATGCGCGATCCGTCCTAGGCCATGACGGTACTCTCGCGTCAGGACGATTTCCTTCTCGCTGGTCACCGCGAGGATCGCAGCAGACGTGCCGAGGTGCATGCGGATCCAACGTTTGCGAGTGCCGCTCGGCAGCACGACCTCGTCCTCGGAGATGGGAGGCCATGCGTCTCGGATCCGTTTGGTCGTGACGACATGCGGTTCGGAAGCCGTGCAATCACCGGTGGAGGCCGGGTTAGGCGACCCGACTACTTAGGGCCGTCGTAGAAGGCCGAATTGCAACGAGCGACCAACAGAGCACAACTCTTATTATGAGCGACCCAGGTATGCGCGCGATGCCCCTCAGGTTCTGGAAGAAGGAGAAGCCCGAGAAGGGGAAAGAAGAGAAGACAGACGAGAAAAACGAGAAGGAAGAAAAGAAAGCGACGCCCGCCGCGCGTGAGGAAAAGGTCAAGCCGGCGGAACCTGAGGTCAAGAAGGCGGAAGCAAAGAAGGCGGAGACCAAGAAGCCCGAGGCCCAGAAGCCCGAGCCGAAAGCACCTCCGCGTCCGCCGCAGCCGGGCGAGGTCGAAGCGGCGGTGAACGAGGCCCATGCCGCGATCGTGGAGACCGGCCTGACCGTTCCCCAGACCCGGACCGTGTTCGCGAAACGCGTGGCCTCCTACCCCGGCGGCGAGGCCGCATTCCTCGCGGATTTCCGATCCACGCCGCATCGAGCCGTCACCCGCGTACTCGCCGACTGGCTCGGCTTCCATGTTCCGGAAGTCTTCGAACCGGACACCCTCCTCGCCGACGTGAACTTGCGTCTGAGCTCGTTCAAGCTGAGCATGCAGTTGAAGGATCTGACGTGGCTGGACAAGGAATTGAGCCTGAGGAAAGCGAAGCTCGTCTTGGGCGACCAGGAGAAGGTCGTACGTTTCAAGGACGCGCGCGATCTGTTGAAGTCCGTGAACGAACTACTCGTCCCGAAGAAACTCGCTTTCCTGGAGCTCGAGACCTGGGCCGACGACTATGCGTTCCTGATCGTCCGCGAGCCACGATGGGACAAGATTGCGAAGAACGCCTTCGTGATCGTGAAGGCGGACCAGACCGCCAATGGCGGTGAATGCGGCGAGTGCGGCGCCCCGGTCGGCAAGTATTGGAGCGACTGCCTGAAGTGCGGTGCCGTGTTCGGTTAGTCCTTCTTCTCCGCCTTCTTTGCCGGCTCTTTCGGCTCCGGGGTATCGATCTTCAGCGAGTCCGGGCCCCCCGGCTTCGTGCGCAAGATCGGCATGGGGTCGTAGAGCTTCTCGGGCCATTCGCGACGCTCGACGCGCATCCCGCAGTGCGGGCAATTCTTCGCGTCCAAGTGCTCCTCGTTCCGCGTGAAGAGCACCTTGCCGTCGCAGAACGGACAGTGCAGGGTCCGAGGCTTCCGCATGATCCGTTTTGCGAAGACGGACACTTGGCCTTCGCGGAGATCCGGGGCCATCGTCTCCAGACGAAAGCGCGGCCCGTTATGAAGGTTCCGACGCGATTCGCAGCCGACTGCCGAGGAGCGTTGTCTCCAGGACGCATCTCGCCTTCGGGCCATCCGCAAAGGGTCAAATGGTGCCGACGCTTGGTCCGTCCCGCACATGCAAGAGTTGCGACTCCAGTCCTACCATGATTTCGACGGGGCGCTGTTCCGCAACGAAGCGGGCTGGTCCGTCCCGGCGGGATATCGGTCCGTCGACGCGGAAGAGCGCGTTGCCCGGACGCGCGCGGGCATGGTCGATCTCAGCGATCGCGCGAAAATCGCACTCACGGGCTCCGAACGCGTTCCGTTCCTGGATGGCCTTGTGACGCCAGACTTGAAGATTCTGACGCCCGGTACGTCGGCCTATGGCCTCCTGCTCAATGAGAAGAGCCGCGTCCTCGGAGATCTTCGCGCGTATGCGCTGCCGGATTCCCTCGTCCTCGACATCGAGGCCGCGCAGAAAGACCGCGTCCTTGGGATTCTCGAGAAGGCGCGCGTGAGTGATGACGTGGAGTTCCGCGACCTCGGACCGGCCGGTCACCTCGAGGTCCTCGGGCCGAATGCGGATTCGACGATCGGTTCCGTGCTCGGTGTCGAAGTCCGTGGAGTATCTCGAAACGCTTTCTTGACGCTCCCCTCGGGCCGTCATCGATCGACGCACATCGGCCGCGTCCAATCGACCGGGACAACCGGCTACACGATTTGGTCGCCCGACTCGAGCCTCTCTGAGGAGTGGGAGAAATTCTCCCGCGCGGGTGTGTCGCCCATCGGGCGCGACGCGTTGGAGCTCCTTCGAATCGAGGCCGGCATCCCTCGATTCGGCGCGGACATGGACGAGAACAAGCTGCTCGGCCTGCGTGCGGACGGCGACCTGGCACCGGTCCATGGGGATCGGGTGTCGAACGACGGACGCGAGGTGGGGTTTGTGACGAGCGCCGCTTGGTCCCCGTCCCTCGGTGGTGTGATTGCGCTTGCGATCTTGCGCGTCGACGCCGTCACGCCGAATGGAGTCCTGTTCATCGATCGCGGGGGATGGGCCCTGCGCGCTCGATTGTCATCGCTACCATTTTTGTGAATAGGTCGAATCCGAAATTCGGACCCCTGGCGTGTCTGCGGCTCCTTAGCCTAAATTAGAAGAACCCTTAAATCCCCACGAGCCCCATCCCCTTTGCCCGAATTTCGGCAATGGAGAGTGCCGAGACCGGGAAATTGGGGAGGAGAGAGATTTGCGAGCAGATGTGTATCAGCGTGCGTCAGCGCTGTCGTTGGCGATTGCCCTCGTGAGCGTAGTGTTGGCGGCGTTCTTCGCCGCGCCGGTGACGGGTTCGTCACTGACGCCGTCGCCTATCATCGACAATTCGGCGCGGTCCGTGCTCATTCGCACGATGACCGCATCCGAACGAGTGGCCTTCGCGAATTCGGGAGTGATTCCGATCGTCGATTATGGAGCGTTTGTCCTCGCCACGGTCTCCGGACAAGCCTCGGCTGCGCTCCAATCGAAAGGCATGATCCTCCGTACGTTGACGGATCGATCGACGTTGTATCTCGGTTCTGCATCCTTCGATACCGCGAAAGCGGAACCCGCAATCGCGGACAATCTCCGGATCGCATCGTATCCCGCGGGAACCGCGGGCCTGTACCTCGTCCAGTTCAAGGGTCCCATCCTCTCCAGCTGGCTCGACGGTCTCCGCGCACAAGGGGTGCGCGTTTACAATTACATTCCCAACTTCGCCTTCGTCGTGCAGATGACCCCCGAGCAGGCGAAGGGCGTTTCCTTCTCTCCCATGGTCCAGTGGGTCGGCGTCTACCAACCCGCGTACCGGATCAGTCCCCTCGTGTACCAGAATTTCAAAGAACCAACTCTGACGGATAAGGTTCCGTTCACAATGCCGAACGGGAAATCGACCCCAGCGAGCTTGTCGCTGTCCGCCGTCGCAGCCCCGGGCGGTTCCGGCCTCACCGCGTCGGCCGATCCCTTCTCCACCGTCGGCGTGAGTCCCGCGGCCAAGGTCGGCCCGAGCTACGATCTCAGTGTGTTGATTCTCAAGAACGCGCCCGCGAGCACGTCCCGCTCCCTCGGCGCGATGTCCCACCGCATCTATCAGACGATGAGCATGGGCTGGTTCGAGCTCGTCCGCGTGTCCGTGGACGCAGCGAACTTGCCGCGCATCGCTTCCATGCCCGGCGTGTACTGGGTCGAGCCGTTCTACCGGCCCCACGTCCTCGATGAAGTGTCGAGCCAGATCGACGCGGGCAACTACGTCTCCCAGCTAACGCCCGGTTATCTCGCGTGGCTCAACTCGACCGGCTACACAGGAGCCGGCATCCGCGTCGCCGTCGATGACACGGGCGTGGACACCGGCGTCGACAACCCGAACGTGAATGGAGACATGCATCCGGAACTCGACAACCGCGTCGTCGCGAACCTGTGGTACGGATCCCTCACGAACGGGGCGGACGGCTTCGGCCATGGGACGCACGTCTCGGGTATCGTCGCGGGCAACGGCTCCCTCGGGACAGGCGACCCGAACGGCTTCCTCTGGGGCCTCGGGATGGCGCCTCAGGCGGACATCATCAACCAGCGCATCTTCGACAGCGGCGGGGCGTGGCAGAACCCGAGCTACTACTCGCTCGGTTCCGACGCCTTGAACAACAGTGCTTCCGTCAACAGCAATAGCTGGGGCATCCAAGATGGAGGCGCCTACCTCATCGATGACATGATCTATGATGGCCTCGTCCGAGACGCGAACATCTTCACGGCGGGGAACCAGTCGCTCATCTTCGAGTTCTCCGCAGGCAACGCTGGTTGGGGCGGCGGCACGCCGGTCTACCAGAGCACCGGGAGCCCCGGCAACTCCAAAAACGTGATCACGACCGGCGCCTCGTTGAACTTCAGGCCGACGGTCCCGCCTCCGGGCACCTGGCCGGCCGATGACTTCAACGCATCGATCGGCTTCAGCAGCCGCGGCCCGACCGCGGACGGCCGGATCAAGCCGGACATCGTTGCTCCGGGCGGATGGATTGCGTCCGCGCTCTCGAGCCAGGCGAACCCGAACTGGTGCTGGCAGAACATCGACGCGTTCCACATCTACTGCGGCGGCACGAGCATGTCCGGCCCGATGGTCTCCGGCGCGGCGGCCCTGTTCGTACAATACTTCCGGAACACGACGGGAGCCGATCCGAGCCCGGCGATCACGAAGGCCGCCCTGGTGAACGGCGCGGTCGACATGCCCGCGGTCGCGAACCCGTCCTTCGGTTCCTTCTCCACCGGCCCGATCCCGAACATGGACGAAGGCTGGGGCCGGCTTCACCTCGGGAATGTGATCGCGTCCTCGGCAGCGCACTTCTACGATGACCAGACGGTCTCCTTGGCGACCGGAGCTTCTCACTCGTACCAGATTGCGGTCGGAATCGTCGATCAGCCGGTCAAGGTGTCCGTCGCGTGGACGGATGTGCCCGGCACCCCGGGAGCGGGCACGGAGCTCGTGAACGACCTCGACCTGACGGTCACCGCGCCCGATGGGACGATGTATCTGGGGAACAACTTCGCGGACGGCGCGAGTGCTCCCGGCGGAACACCCGACTCGAAAAACAACTTGGAGAATGTCTACATCTCGAATCCCGCGGTCGGCGTCTACACGGTGACCGTGACGGGAGTCAACGTCCCGTCCGGTCCTCAAGACTACGCGCTCGTCGTCTCCTACGGCGGCGGGCCGACCCCGGTGGGCAACGTGTTCTGGAACCAGGGCACCTTCATGTCGTCGGCACTCGCGGGCCTCGTGCTCATGGACAGCGACCTGAGCGGCACCGCGACGGTCGCCGTGACCAGCGACACCGGTGACGCCGAGACCGTCACGACCACCGAAGTCGGGAACGCCTCCGGCGTGTTCTTGGGCTCCATCCAACTGACGTCCGCGGCCAGTAGCCCCGGCGACAACCTGCTCAATGTGGTGAATGGTGGCACGATCAACGTCACGTACGATGACGCGAGTCCGCCCGGGACGAAGACCGCCACCGCGACGATCGACGACACGCCGCCGGTCATCTCCGCCATCAACACGTCGAGCGTCACGCACAATTCGGCGCGGATCGATTGGCTCACCAACGAGGCGGCCACGAGCTCGATCCTGTACGGGACCACGACGCCGCCGAACGCGACCGGCGTCGGCGGGTTCGGCCTGACCCACGGACTCACGCTGAAGGGCCTCACGCCGAACACCACGTACTTCTTCGAAGTCACCGCGACGGACCAGGCCGGGAACACGGCGGTGGACAACAACGGTGGAGCGTACTACACCTTCACGACCCTCCCGATCCCGCCCGTCCTCCTGCTCGACGACGACTTCGGCCTGAGCTTCGAGACGTACTACACGCTCGCCCTCACCGCGGTCGGCCAGGACTTCGTCTACTGGGACATCGCGACGCAGGGCATCCCGGCCCTCACCGATCTGGCCAGCTTCAAGGTCGTCATCTGGTACACGCCCGGTTGCGGGGCCATGTTCCAGTCCCAGACGGTCCTGACGAGCTACCTCGACGCCGGCGGGCGTCTGATCGCGATCGGCCAGGACCTCGGTTACTGCAGCAATTTCATGTCCGGGCCGTTGTACGGCACGTACCTCCATGCATCGTACGTGACCGACAACGCTCCGACGCGGCACGTGGTCGGAGTCGCGGGCGATCCTATCGGCGACGGACTCGACATCCAGATCGCGGGCGGCGACGGGGCGAATGACCAGTTCTACCCGGACGTGGTCGACCCGATCGCCCCGGCAGAGACCGGGGTCCAGTACGACTCGGGCCCCTCGAGCCGGTCTGCGATCCTCCACGTCGACACCGGAACCTACCAGACCGCCTACCTCGCGTTCAACTTCGAGGCGATCAGCACCGCTCCCGATCGGCAGAACATGATGGACCGGCTCCTGAGCTGGATCATCCCGCCGCTGTACGGCGTGCGACTGTCGCCGAAGACGCAATCGTCCCAGACCGTGCCGGGAGCGACCGTCTCCTACGACTTCAAAGTCGTGAACCGCGGTATCGCGCTGCCGCAGGATACGTTCAACCTGGCATGGAGCTCCGCTCCGTTCGCCTGGCCGACGTCCCTCTGGTACGCGAACGGTTCGGCTGTGACCGACACGAACGGCGACGGCGTCCCGGACACGGGACCGATCCCGTCGAAGGGAGCCATTACCCTGACCGCGACGGTCGATGTGCCTGTGGCTGCGGTAGATGGTAACGCGGACGTCGCGACCATCATGGCGAATTCGGTCAGCCTACCCTCGGCTTCGTCGGCCACCAGTGCGACGACCTTGGTACCCCCAGCCGGTGTCTTCGTGGCGGCCGGGCCGTACTTCAAGGTCACGCCGGGACAGACGGTGACCGCGGCGATGAGCGTCCGGAACACCGGTGGGCAGCCGGACGTCCTGAATATCGTGGCGACGTCCCAGAGCGGATGGCAGGTCTCACTCCTCGCATCCGACGGGTCTCCGTTGCTCGACACGAACAACGACGGCATCCCCGACGTCGGCACGGTTACAGGGCTCCAAGGCGCGAGCTTCGGTGTGCAAGTCACCGTCCCGGCGGGAGCGACGCCGGGCACGATCGACCTCACCGTGGTCGTCGGAAGTTCCGCCATGGATCCCAATGCGACCGGCAACTCGAACGTCGTGTTGGAGTACTACGGACCCGGGCCGGCGGACTGGCCGACGTTCCACAACACGAACCAGCGCCGCGGCGCCTCGCCGAACCTGTTCGGGCCTCCGATGAGCCAGCTGTGGACCGCGCCCGGGAACACGGCCGCCTTGTACTCCGGCCCCGTCTACGCGGAGGGCAAGCTGTTCGCGACGAGCATCGACCAGTTCCTTCGGGCTCGGGATCCGTTCCTGGGCACCACGATCTGGTCGCGATACCTCGGCGACGGCAGCGGCATTCCGTTCTACACGGGTTGGCCGACGGTCGCCAACGGCGTGGTCTACGTGATTTATTACACACTCAGCGGCGGCAACCTGTACGCCCTCGATGCGAACACGGGCGCCACGATCTGGAGCATCGCCGGGTTCGACTTCAACGCGAGGATCCCGCTCGCCTACGCGGACGGCATGGTCTTCGGTGAAGGCCGGGACGGACGGGTGTTCGCCCTCGACGCGACCACGGGCGGCGTCGTCTGGACATACCAGACGAACGGCCTGTTCCCATGGGGCGGCGTGACGGTCGCCGCCGGCACGGTCTGGGTCAGCGCGCTCGATCCGACCGGGTCGTCGAACGGATACGTCTTCTCGTTCGACGAGATGACCGGCGCACTCCGGTGGTCCTTCGCCCTCGACGGCTGGGGCGGTTCGGCCCCGCTGTTCGCCCAGGGGAACGTGTACGTCGGGTCGTTCAACCAGGCGACGTTCCCGCCGACGGGCACCTTGTGGGCCCTCAACGCGTTCAGCGGGACGCCCGTCTGGTCGACCTCCGGATTCGGAGGGTTCTGGTTCGACACCCCGGCGTACGACGGCACGAACCTCTACGTGGGCTCCGTGAACGGCGCCTTCAGCGGCGTGGACGCGACGACCGGCACCGTGCTGTGGCAGACCTTCAGTTCCGGCGTCATCTTCAGCTCCGTGGGCCTCGCGAACGGGTACGTGTTCGGGACCTCGACGGACGGCGGCTTCTACATCTTGGACGCCGCGACCGGAGCCATCGTGGATGCGCACTTCCTGAGCGGCGCCGGATCGGCGTCGTCCGTGGCCATCGGCAAGGGCTACGTCTGGATGGATGACGCGTCCGGGACGGTCAACGCGTACGGCGCACCCGGTGCGGGCGTGATGGCCGCGATCGAGGCGCAGCCTGGGACCGCGAGCCTCTCCGTCGGATCCGCCGCGCTGTTCCACGCGCAGGCCTACGACCTGTACGGCAATCCGAGCCCCGGTGGCCCGTACTCGTGGACCTCCGTAAACGGCCTAGGGACCACGCTGCCCCTGTCCGCCAACGGCGACCAGGCGATCTACGTCGCGGGCATCCAAACGGGCACGGACAGCCTGCGCGTCGCCTCGGGCGCCTTCAGCTCGGACGCCACATTGAGCATCCTACCGGGAGCCCTCGATCACGTCGACCTGTCGCCCGGTGTCGCGAGCGTCGGCGCCGGTGCGACGATGGCCTTTGGTGCGGCCGCGAAGGACCGCTTCGGGAACACGATCCCAGGCGCGAACTTCACGTGGACTGTGACCGGCGGCATCGGGACGATTGATGCCTCCGGCTTGTTCACGGCCGCGACGACGACCGGCACGGGAACCGTGACGGCCCAATCGGGCACGCACATCGGGACGGCGATCGTCGAGATCGTGCCCGGAGCCCTCGCTACCATTGGCGTGGATCCGGCAACGATCACCGTGGTCGCGGGAGACAACCGTCTCCTCACCGCCCGTGGCTTTGACCGGTACAACAACGAGATCTTCGGGCTAAGCTACCGGTGGTCCACGACGATCGGGTCCGTCCCGCTCACGGGAGCGACCGCGATCCTGGCATCCTGCACCGTCAGCGGGTGTCGGGCTGGCACTGGCACGTTGACGATCGCCGCGGGCGCCATGACGCAGGACTTCCCCGTGACGATCGTACCGGGACCGGAGGCGCGGATTGACGTGTCTCCGCCGACCGGGACGGTCGTCGCCGGAGGAACACTGGCCTTCAGCGGGACCCCGAGGGACGCGTTCGGCAACGCGATCTCCGGCCTGACGGTTGCATGGACCGTGACGGGGGGCATCGGGACGATTTCGGCGGGAGGCGTGCTGAGCGCGTCGAACCTGGTCGGAAGCGGGACCGTGGTCGCGAGCGCGGGCAATGCCCCGCAGACGACCGTGGCCATCTCAGTCGTCCCAGGGGCCGCCTCGCGCGTGACGGTCGACCAATCGAGCTTGTCGATGATCGCGGGAGCGACGACGACGCTCGCGGCGAGGGTGTTGGATGCCTACGGCAACGAGGTCACGACCGGGCATCTCACCTGGACCGCGGGCGGAGGCTCGCTGTCTCGGCTGTCGTCGGACGACCGACTGTTCCTGTATACGGCGCCCACGGCGACGGGTCCGGATGTCAGCATCTCGATCACGGCCGTCGGCGTCTCCGGCGTGCCGAGCGCGACGATCACGGTGGCGATCCTGGCGGGACCGCCCGCCGCCGTCGTGATTAGCGCGCCCCAATCGAGCGTCGTCGCGACCGGGACCCTCGCCTTCACGGCGGTCGTCACGGATGCGAACGGGAACTCGATCGCGGGGTCGACCGCGACCTGGGTCGCATCGGCAGGTTCGATCGGAATCTCGTCCGGCATCCTGACCGCGCCGCAGCAGGCAGGACCGGTCCTCGTGACGGCCACGGTCTCGGGACGCGCAGCGTTCATGACGGTGACCGTGACGCCCGCGTCCTTGGACCACCTGGTCGTCTCGACGAACTCGATCAACGTCGCCACGGGGGCGGGAATCACCTTGACCGTGAGTGCCGTGGACGCGTACGGGAACACCGTGTCCGTGCCGAGCTTCACCTGGACGACGTCGGTCGGACGGGTGGACGTGGCGTCGGACGGGCGGACCGCGTCGTTCTTCGCGGGCGACATGGGCGGCTCGGGCAAGATCACTGTGAGCGGCGGCGGGCAGTCGAAGGACATCCCGGTCTCCGTGACGGAGAGCTCGTTGCCCTTGTCCCGGCAGGCGACCTCGGCGACCTCGTTGCTCTTCCTCGTGGTCGCGATCCTCGCGATTGCGGCGAGCGTGTTCATGTTCGTCCGCTACCGCGACACGCGGCGCGAACTCGAGGAGATGCGCAAGGGCGGATCCGGCGAGAAGTGAGAGCGAACGGAGGGCTTCGGCCCTCCCCTTTCCTATATTTCCTTCATGTCCCAGCGGACGCCAGTCTCATATAGCGCGGCCCGATTGGCCTCGCGCATGTGCCGCATGATGGGCGTCGTGAGCCGAGGTCCCGTCTACTACGACCTGTTCGAGGAGTTTGCGGACCTCGCCACGAAGGGCATGTGCCCGATTGGTGCGCCGGACGAACGGGGACACAAGGACGGCTGGGGCCTCGCTTGCTTCCAGAACGGATCGCTGAAGGTCCACATGCGGGATGCGGGGAGCGCCCCGGACGCCTCCAAGTACTACGGGACCGCGTGGAAGATCGCGAAGCTGAACATGGAACGTGCCCCGGGGCAATCCTTGATCGTCATGGGGCACCTTCGGCGAGCGAGCTCGCAAGGCCTCGTCGCCCAGAAGTTCGCCCACCCGTTCATCGAGGAGCGGGAGGGGGTCACGTGGGCGTTTCAGCACAACGGGTCACTCATCACGGATTCCGGAGATTCTGGGAAAATCGATTCGCAAATCCTATTCGAGATGATCCTGAGCTCACTCCGGGGAAGGTCCCACGAAGACGTGGTCCAGGCCACGACGGCAGCGCGCGAATTGGCCATCAAGGAGCACGGAGGGTTCACGAGTCTGAACTTCATGCTCTCGGACGGCGATCTGTTACATACATACCGAGATTTCCAAACAAACGGCCAGTACTATACACTCTACTTGGACAATTTAGGGGAGATGGTCATCGCAGCGTCAGAGCCCATCCTGGCGATGCAAGCGGAGCCAATGCCGCGCGGAATACTTCACACAATTTCTCCGGACCTCACAATCCGTCACACGGCCGTTGGATGAAGCGATTGGAAGTTGTTTGCCCGGGAAACGTTGGCGTGTTTCCCAATTCAATTTCGTTCCCGTGAGCACGATGTTGTCTTCGGTTAATCTTCGAAGACATTGGGCATTTGTCGCTTTGCTTTCTCTCGCTCTGGGTCTTCATCTTCCGATTTTCGGAGATGCGTTGAATCCGGATGCCACGACCTACCTCGCGGTGGCGAAGTCAATTGCGACCCAACGCTCACTCGAGATTGAGACTACCCTAGCGCCTCGGCATCCGCCTTTGATGCCTCTCTTACTGACGCCGTTCGGACTCGCGCTCGGGTTCAACGACATTTCCGTCCATATCCTGGAATTGATTGCGTTTGTTGTTCTGCTCCTACTAACGTATTCGCTTTCGAGAGGCTTCGGACCCCGCGTTTCGCTGGTACCGAGCCTCCTACTTTCGCTCGATCCCGTGCTCTACTTGAATATGAGCGATGGCAGGTCCCTCTGCGTCCTTATGATTCTTGCGCTAAGCACTCTCCTGGCTGTTTGGCGAGGACTGGTCGATTCTCGGTGGCTTGTTGTTGCCGCGATGAGCGCGTCTCTGGCCTACCTTACGGCCGACTCCGTTGGCTACCTGTTCCCGATCGCTGGAATTGCCGGTCTTGCCTGGCGTTTCTACTACGTTCGGTGGCAGGTGTTCCGCGACCGGTGGTACCTCTCGGCAGTCGCGATCTTTTCAAGCGTGGTACTGGTCTGGACAGGCTACAACGTGGCCTCTCAGGGAAACCCGTACACGGACCCCCGGGTGATAGGATACTTGGATCGATTGATTGGCTCCACCCATCTGGACATCCAAATTGTCATGATCGGTGGCTTCGTCGTTTACTTCTTTCTATACCTCGGTCAGAATTTTCTCCCCTTCTTGGCGCTTCGGGAGGCCCGATCGGCTGTGCGATCGTTGCCCGCAAAACTGGTCCGCGATCAGCGAATCGGGGCGATGGGGCTGTTCATCGTCCTCACGATCCTCACTTCAGCGGTGCTTTCCTCCGCATTCACCCTCTACGAACCCTTGCGCACTCTCGACCATTCTGACACCTACCTCCGATACGCTGCCGTCGTCGCTCCTATAGCCTTTCTTGGAGTAGGCATGCTTGCGCGAACTTGCACCCGGACTAGCAAGAGATGGATCGTTCCGTTGGCCGTTGCTCTCATCGTTCTGGCGGTCCAGTTTGTCCCGCAGGCCATCGAACGCGACGATAGCTCGGCCTGGTTTCATGCTCTCCAGAAAGACCTTTCGGCGCGCAACATCGAGACGGTTTACAGCGACATCGCCATTTACTTGCGGTACAACACTGGCGGAATCGCGTTCCTGTCAATCGATAAGGGATACTCGACGCCGTCGGTGAACATCACCACCTCTGATGTACCACCCGGCTCAGCGCTGCTAACTCTCATTTACGTGCCCGCCCGGTTTGATGAGCGGATCGAAGGACTGTACCTCGTTTACCACTTCGACCCCGCTATCAATGGCCCTTTCGCCAATTTGTACTACCGAAATTAGGTTCGAAAAATCGAACGCTGCTTGTTCCTTGTTGGCAAAGGACCAAGACAGCCAAGTAGAAGCGCGGAATCCTCGTGGAAGGCTTTAGGCGCAGAATAATTGAGTCGCGACACCCTTTGGTAAGTGGTCCCGTGCGCGCCCAAGCGATCGAAGTCCTGGCCTGCCCCGTGTGCTTAGGACCGCTCTCGCCAGGTGACGGGAAGCGTGACGATATCGTCACCGGGGCTTTGCTCTGCTCTCGGGATTCAATCGCGTATCCAATCAGCGACGGCATTCCGAACTTGGTCCTCCCTAGCCGCGCTGAACAGATCCAGGCGATGGCGTCCTCGTATGCCGCGGCATGGGCGAAGGACGGATGGGGCTCGCTAGACCCTCAATACCTGCTTGAGTTGCCGTTCCACGACAGGACTCGCCGGCGGTCAACCGAGTGGCGATTGAAGGCCAGAAGTCTGTCCGCTTTGCTCCGGTTTCTTGATGGGATTCAATCGAAGATCATCATAGACCTGGGAGCGGGGGTCGGGTGGCTCTCCTACCAGCTTGCTCGCTTGGGAGGCACAGTTTTTGCAACGGACTTGCTCTTGGACAAACTGCTCGGTCTTGGAGCTGCATCACTCTATGTCGAGAGCGGGACGTTCTTCGAACGAGTGCGGGGGGATCTCCCGCATTCTAGTGCCTGGTGGCTTGTTCGTCATTATGAATTCACCGGTGCATCGGGACGTGACCAGCGCCGCTCGCGCGGAGGGTGATTTTCGGAGGCACCTCGAACGGTTGGGCGCGAACGCCGAAGTCACATCGAATTATCACCACCTGGTTCGTGAGACTCTCGAATCGGAGATTCGTTCTGCCGTGGGTCCGATCGGCGAGGTACGATTCGCTACGGGTCGTCTCTTTCAGTCGACGCGGTTCGTGAAGTCGACCGTCCTGCGAATGGAACTGGCAGGCTTTCCACTGATCTACGCGCGGAAGCCGAAGTGACTCAGGTGACTGAACGCATCAATCATCCATGCGGCAAAGATTATTCGTGAGCCTTCCGATAGGCTGAACAGGGTCTCCAGGAATCCATTCCATCGGGTCCTGCAGGGGTGACCGTCCGGGTTGAAGAAACAAACTCTGAATCCGTCCGCCTCAAGGATTGCGGATTCCGACGTCTATCGACACATCGCGCAAGGATACGATTCCCTTGCTCCGTCATACGACCGAGATGTTGGTTCGAATCCGATTGGGCAGCGAATGCGCGCGGTGTTTAGACAGGTCCTATCGCGCACCTTTTTGGAAGGTCAAACGGTTTTCGAGATCGGGTGTGGAACAGGGATTGACGCCCTTTGGCTCGCCCGATCCGGAGTCAACGTAGTGGCAACGGACATCTCCCGAGAGATGGTCGAGCTGGTGAACAAGAAGGCGAAACACGAGGGCCTTACCGATCGTGTCCGCGTCGCCAACCTGCGAGCCAGTGAAATCGGCGTGCTCGCGGACGAGTATGGCGAGGAATTCTTCGACGGCGGTTTCTCCCACGCAGGGGCGCTCAACATGGAACCCGCCCTTGAGCTGGTACCGTCCCAGCTTCGCCGTCTCGTTAGACGTGGCGGCGCGTTCGTGTGTAGCATCATCAACAAGATCAGCCTGTTCGAATTACTGTTCTATCCGCTTGTCCTGAGACCTCGAAAGGCCTTCCGACGTCTCGGCCATACCGTTCCAATCCCCATCTCTCGAGAACCTCCATTGAACCGATACGTTGTCCCCGCGCGGTTCTACAGCCCGAAGGACGCCGCTACGTTGTTCCGTCCAGACTTTGCTTTTGAGTCCCTCCAGGGCTTACAGATTTTCCTTCATCCGGCCAATCTGGCCCGATACTATGCCGACTTATTGGTTGCTTTTATGCCCCTCGAGATTCTTGAGGAAACGCTATCGCGTGTGCCTCCGATCAATGCCTGGGGCCATCACTCAATTCTTACTTTCAGGAGGTCGTAATGCCTGGCCGCGATCTCATCCCCGCTTTGGTCGAAGGCGTCTTGCGCGTCGCCGCTGCCCTACTGGTCCTGATACTTTCGGGACTAGCAATAGACACGCTTCTTCGATTCGCTCCGTATCTCCAAGGCCCTTGGAATTGGGTTGGTATGATTCCGATCGTCTTCGGCGTTGTCTTGGAAGCGATGGGGACAGTCGCATTTTGGAGGTATGGAGAAGGCACTCCTCACCCAGCCGCTCCGCCAAGATGGCTCGTTTGGGAAGGCCCCTATGCCTACACGCGAAATCCGTTGTACCTCGCTCGTTTCACA
>VBLU01000111.1 GCA_005879065.1 Methanobacteriota archaeon | reverse complement strand
TGCTCCTCGCGGTCCTCTTCGCCGTGGTGTTCTCCTCCGTCATGCTGGCCGCGGTCACGCCGGTCCACGACGGAGTCGGCATCGTGGCCTTCACGCAGGGCGCCTCCCCGGCGCAGACCGCGGGGATGCAAGCATACACGGTCATCACCTCCGTGAACAACACCGAGATCCACTCGTACGCAGACTTCCGGAATGAAATGTCCAAAACGGCGGCGGGGCAGAACCTCACGGTCGTGGCCTTCGACCCGACGACGTCGGCTTCGAACACGTACCATGTGACCTTAGTCGCCGAAGCGGGCACGGGCCGCCCCCTCATCGGCATCTATGCGATCGACGTCAGCACGGACTATTACCACCCGCTGACGAACCCGGACCGGTTCAATGGCGTCCCGGGAGCCGTCCTGTCGTATATCTCCCTCCCGTTCCAGGGCCGCGCCCCGATCGACGATCCCGCGATCCGGTTCTACCGGATCGGAGGACCGTTCGCCGCCCTCCCCGCACCACTCTTCTGGGTCCTCGTGAACACGGCGTACTGGCTCTTCTGGTTGAACGTCATGTTGGGCGCCACGAACGCCTTGCCCGCGGTGCCGCTCGACGGCGGCTACATCTTCAAGGACGGGATCGAAGCCTTGCTCTCTCGCGTACGGAAGGGCATCCCCACCGCCCAGCGGGACCGGATCGTCCGCGGGGTGTCCATGTCATTTGCGTTCCTGATACTCGGCCTGGTCTTGTGGCAGTTCATTGGCCCGCGGATCTGAGCCGTCATGACGGACTCCTTTCCGACGCGATGAGTCCGACGACGCCCGCGACGATGGCCAGGATCCCGCCGGTCGAGTTCATGTGGAGGACGAGCGCGACGACCCCGAGGAGGATATCCAGGATTCCCCCGGAACTGTACTTGCTTCGGTAGATGAGCAGGCTCGCGAGGAGGATCGCCACGCCGAGGACAACGCCGACGAGTTGACCGAGCATCGACCCGACACTCGAGAGCTGGATTCCGTTCACGCCGTCGACCAAGATCAACAGCCCGGCGACGAGGCCGATGAGGAGGGCCACGAGGGCGAGGAGGCGCTTCTCCGTCATGGCCGTATGGAAGACCGGGGTCGGCTTCAGCCTTTCTCCAGGCCTCCGAGGGCCCAGACCCCACGTGGGTCGCCGGCAAATTCGTCGGCTCCCCATCGCATCCGCAACGCCCGGAAGACCTCCTCGAATCCCCGATTGCGGACGAACTCGAGGAGGGCCTCGTTCGTCGAAGGACCGCTGAACGCCACATCCGCGGTCCCGGCCGCGGCGACAAGGCCTCGGTACAGATCTTGAGACACGGATCCTCTTCCGGGCGCCACGACCCACGGACCGATTTCACACGAATCACCGCCCGGATTTCCCGCGAGGAAACCGCGGATCGAGCCCCGGGATTCTGCGACCAAGAACGTGGACGGTACTTCTTCCGCCAGGAGGTCGAGCAAGGCGCGTCGGTTCGCGCCGAAATAGGTCGCGTCGAATCGGGCGAGGCCGTCGAGATCGTCGAGTCGGAGAGGCCGGACGCCGCGAGCCCGCCCGGTCGCCGTGGAGCCGGTCCAACGGATGACCTCGTACTCCCGTTGAAATCCGAGACGCTCGTAGAACGGGATCGCATTCAGATAGGCGTTCAGCCTGACGGTCCGCACTCCCGTCGAGCGGAGATAATCCAGGGCTGTCTCCATCATCTGCTTGCCGGCGCCTTTGCCGCGAAGTTCCGGACTCACGATGACGGCGCCGAGGAACGCGAGGCCGTCATACGTGGTCGTCGTGAGAACGCCCACGACCCGGCCGTTCGCTTCGACGACGAAACATCCCTCGGGAGACAGGGTGAGGAGCCGGACGAAGTCGGCGCGGGTGTAGCCCCAGTTCTCCAGGTTCGTCAGGGCGATCGCGGCGCCGATGTCGTGCTCGTCGAGCCTTCGGACCTTCGCTCCTTCCACATCTTCACCCGCCGCTCGAGCTCCTCGACCTCGTCGCACTCGTGGTAACCGTATGTGACGTATCGTTTTTCCTTCCGGAAGTGCTTGTACATGCACGGGCCGTATTCGTCGTCTTCCTGCCCGTACCACTTGTCGCAGTCCTTACACACATGCTTCTGCGGCAGTTGCGCTTGGAGGTCGCCTACATTCCCCAAAAGGCGTCCTCCTTCCGTTTGATCGCGCGGATCTCGTCGAGGACCATGGCCTCGTCATGGCTCATCTCCTTCCGGCCGCGGAGGGCGCGAGCGTCGGATTCGGGCAGGTCCACATACAGGACATCTCCCGGTTGGATCTGCCGTCCGATCGTGATCCCGTCCACGGAGATCGCCACCTCCTGGCCTTGACCCGCTCCGTCGAGACTCTTCTCTCCGCTGCGAATCGCCTTGATCCGGCCGAGGGACCGACCATCCTGACGCATGAGCGACTCCCCGGTTCGGATGCGCCCGCCGAGGACCCGCACGCCGAAGATCGCGGGCTTCGAGGTCCGGAAGCTGTGGTCGGGAAGGAAGAGCAGCTTCGCGGGATAGGCGATCTCCTTCCGGCTCGCCTCTTCGATCTGTCGTTTCCGTTCGTCCCGCCAGGCCTGATAGTCCTCGATCAAGCGGTAGATGATGTCGCTCTCGAGGAGCTTCACCTCGTCGTGGTCCTGAAGCGCGACCTTCGCGTCGGGCAGGATCTCCAAGTTGAAAGCGAGGATCGCTCGATGCAACGGGTTCTTGACCGTCGCCGCGTCGGTTACATCGCGACGCGACACGGGTCCCAGGCGGGCGAACTTGATCGGGATCCCCGCCTGCTTGCACTCGTACGCGAGGCCCTCGAGGGAACCGATCGCGTCCGCCTTCACCAGGATGCCGTCCTCCTGGGTTTCGACATGGACCTGGGACTCCTTTGCGACCTCCTCCAGGATGGCGTCCACGTTGCCCTTCGCGGCCCGGAGAGGGGCTCCGGCCACGGCCCGTTCGAGGCCGCTGCCCAGGAGCTTGACACCGGCGGCCGCGGACACGCTCGTCACGGAGTCGAATCGTTCCTGCGGGTCCCGGATCTCATCGAGGGGTTTCGGTTTGAGCAGGGCCTTCACCTTCGTCGTGCCGGGCTTGCCCGCGGTCCCGAAGACGATCGTGTCCCCTTTCGACAACGTGCCTTCGTAGACGATCGCGTCGAGCGTGATGCCGAGGCCTTTCTCCTCCTTCACCTCCAGGATCGTCCCCACGGCGGGCCCGTCCGTGGTCGCGAGCTGTTGTTCCAGGAACCGCTGCGCGAGGCCGATCAGAATGAGGAGGAGGTCCGGAATCCCCTTACCGAACTTCGCGCTCACGGGGACGACGGCGATATTCGTCGTGAAGTCCGCGACCCGGTCGTATCGTTCCGCGGAGAAGCCGTGTTCGAACAAGCGGCCCACGAGCTCGTACATGCGTCTGTCGAGCTCGTCCCGCGTGGAAGGCGGCTGGTCCTCATAGGACACGACGAACGGCTTGCCCTCGTGTTTCCTCCAGCCAGGGACGAGGTCGATCTTGTTCGCCGCCACGAGGAAGGGGGTCTTGTACCGCTTTAGGATGTTCAGGCTCTCGATCGTCT
>VBLU01000110.1 GCA_005879065.1 Methanobacteriota archaeon | reverse complement strand
TTCCGGCCCATCGCTTCCGCCCGGCTCGGAATGTGGACGCCCTTTTCACGCAGTTCCTCCTCGAGTCCGATATGGAGGTCAGCGACCACGAGCGCATCGTCCGCCATGAGGACGGGCTCGTCCGGGATTGGTTCGAGGTCCACGGTCGCTCGAAGAGAGGAGTCCGCTTAATAATTGTGCGGACAGGGGATTTCGTCGGGAGTCACAGGAATTTTGCAAGCACCCGTCCGAGTTGGTTCGCGACGTCCACGGAGGTGAGGCCATAACTCTTCTCCTCGAATGCGAGGTCTCCCGCGGCTCCGTTCGTAAACGCCGCGAGCCGCGCCGCGTCGTAGGGCGCCATCCCCTTCGCGATGAGCCCCGCGGTCAGGCCGCAAAGGACATCGCCCGTCCCGCCCGCCGTCATCCCCGGATTCCCGGTGTAGTTGAACTTGAGCCGCACCCCGTCCGTGACGATGTCCACGTGGCCCTTGAGGAGGATCGTGACTCCGAGGGCCTTCGCCGTTTCCCGGACCATTTCCGCGCGTTCCTCGGGGGCGTTGGGCAGAGCCTTGCCACTGAGGAGCTGGAACTCGCGGGAGTGCGGCGTGAGGACCGCCTTCTTGCCGACGAGGCATTTTGGATCCGCAGCGACCGCCTTGATCGCATCCGCGTCAAGGACCATCGGAAGTGGGATGCCTCGCACGGCTTCCCGGATCGCCTCGAGCGTCCCGGAAGCGTCGCCCAGCCCGGGTCCGATGGCGACGGCGTCCACCCGAGGGGTGAGTTCGATGATCTGCCGGAGGTCCTCGCGCAACAGACGATGTCCCACGAGGGGATGCACGATGAACGTCGGCGAGTAGGACGCGACGACGGTCGCGGCGGACGCCGGCGTCGCGATGTGGACGAGGTCGATGCCGATGCCAAGAGAACCGAACCCGACGAGCGCGGGCGCCCCCGTGTACGGACCGCCCGCGATGACGAGGAGGCGGCCGTTTTCTCCCTTGTGGCTCGTGGCCCTCGGAACCGGATAAAGCAAAAATTCGCCCGGACCGATCATCGTCGTCACCTTCGAGGGGATGCCGATATCGACGATGCGAATCCGTCCGCCGTTGTCCGGCGTCATGCCCTCCTTCACGTCATGGAGGGCGACCGTCACCGTCGGCCGAACCATCAACCCGGTCCCGAAGCCGCTCGGGACGTCGACGCTCACGATCGGCTTGCCGGATCCGTTCACCTGACGGACGAGGGAGGCGAACGGTTCGCGGAGGCTCCCTTCGGCCCCGATCCCCAGGAGGGCGTCGATGAGAAGGTCCGCCTCGGCGATCGCCTCTTCGCTCCGGTCCAGGCCCGCGAGGATCTGCACGTCCCGCAGTCGCTCGAAGTTCGTCTGAGCCTCCTTCGTGTCGAACTGGTCCGGGGAGCGGGCGAGCAGGACGGTCACGCGCGCCTCCTTCGACAGATGGCGGGCGGCGACGAGGCCGTCTCCACCGTTGTTCCCCGTTCCGCACAGGACCAGGACGCGTTTCCCCACCGCACCGAATTCCGACCGAGCCACCTCGGCGACCGCCTTCCCCGCCGCCTCCATGAGATCGAGGGTCGAAATGCCGAAGTATTGGGCATTCCGATCGAGGACGCGCATTTCCAGCGGAGAAATCATGGCTCGCGGATTCGGCCCTCGCTAGTTAAACATTGTCCGCGAGGTTAAGAACGGTCGGACGTTTCCCGGCGCGATGGACCTCGGCCCGCTCCGCCCCTACACCTGGGCCGTCCTCCTGGGCGTGTTCGTCCCCGTGAGCTGGATCCTCGACGTCGTCCTCGGACCCGGAGTCGTCGTGTTCGCGGTCGCTGGGATCGCGATCGTGCCACTGGCCTGGTTCCTCGGGCTCGCCACGGAAGAGTTGGGCAAACTTGCCGGTCCCGGGGTCGGTGGACTTCTGAACGCGACCTTCGGGAACGCGACCGAGATGATCATCGCGGTCTTCGCCCTCGGCAGTGGGCTCACGGAAGTCGTGAAGGCGTCGTTGACGGGATCGATCATCGGGAACGCCCTCCTGGTCCTCGGTCTCAGCATGCTTGCGGGCGGCCTGCGCCACAAAACCCAACTGTTTTCCCGAGAGGCCTCCGGCACGCAGGTCACGATGCTCGTCGTGGCCGTCATCGGACTCGTGATGCCGGCCCTGTACGTGCGATCGACGGTCCTCCCGAGCCAAGTGGCGCTCCGGGAGATGAGTCTGGGGATTGCGGCGATCTTGCTCTTGGCCTACGTCCTCGGCCTTGTGTTCTCCTTGCGGACGCACCGGGATATTTTCAATCCGGTGACGGAGGTCCTCGAGAAGCCTCGTTGGGAACGGCGATTTGCTCTGAGCGTCCTCGTGGTGTCGACCGCGCTCGTCGCGGTCGAGAGCGAGATTTTGGTCGGTTCCCTGGAGACGGCGCGGCAGGGCCTCGGGCTGACGGAACTTTTTGTCGGGGTAATCATCGTGGCGATCGTCGGGAACGCCGCCGAGCATGGGAGCGCGGTCCTGATGGCGGTGCGGAACAAGATGGATCTCAGCGTCGCCGTGGCGACCACTTCCATGACGCAGGTCGCCTTGTTCGTCGCACCGATTCTCGTCTTTGTTTCCTTGATGACGGCGCAACTCATGACCCTCGACTTCGAGATTTTCGAGCTCGCCTCCCTGGCATTGTCCATCGCCGTGGTCGCCGCGGTCGTCTCCGACGGGCGCAGCAACTGGTACGAAGGAGCCCTCCTCGTGATCGTGTACGCGGTGATCGCGGTCGCGTTCCTATTCCACCCGCCGTGAGACCATGGTATCCCGCAAGATCCTCGCCTACGGACTCACCGCGAACGTCGTCGTCCTCGGGTTTGTGTCTCTCTTCACGGACGTGAGCAGCGAGATGATCCTGCCCATTCTCCCGTTCTTCCTCATACAGGTGCTCTCCGCAAACGCCCTCATCGTCGGACTCGTGGAAGGGGTCGCGGAGAGCGTCGGGACCTTCTCGAAGATCTTTTCCGGTCGTCTGTCCGACTCCGCCGGAAAACGGAAGCGGTTCGTCGCCGCGGGATACGGCCTGTCCACCGCGATGAAGGTCCTCTTCCCCTTCGCTCAAAGTTGGCCCGAGTTTCTCGGGATGCGGATTCTTGAGCGGACCGGAAAGGGGGTGAGAGACGCGCCCCGGGACGCCCTGTTGACCGAGTCGACTCCTCCGGAGACCCGGGGGAAGGCGTTCGGCTTCCATCGCAGCATGGACACCGCCGGGGCCATCGCCGGACCGATCATCACGCTCGGGCTGCTCGCGACGGTCGCGACCGGTTTGAGCAGGGAAGGCGCGTACCGCCTCATCCTGCTGCTCGCCGCGATCCCGGCGTTGGTGTCCGTCTTGGTCATCCTCTTCGTCCGGGAGCCTTCGCGGACACCGACCCAGAGCCAACCGTTGCGCGTCGCCTTCCGAGGGATCCCGAAGCCCCTCTTGGTCTTCCTGGGAATCGCGAGCCTGTTCTCCTTCGCCGATTTTTCCTATGTCTTCCTCCTCCTTCGGGCGGGAACCCTCTTCGACCCGACAGAAGCGATCCTGCTCTATGTGCTGTACAACGTGGTCTATGCGGCCCACGCATTCCCGGCGGGCATCCTCTCGGATCGAGTCGGCCGGAAGCCCGTCGTCCTGATTGGCTACATCGCGTTCATCGCGATGTCGACGTTGCTCGTCGTGTCGGGCGATCTGCTCGTGTTGGTCGCCGCGTTCATCCTATACGGCCTGAGTTACGGAATGGCGGAAGGTACCCAGCGCGCGCTGGTGGCGGACTTCGCGCCCGCCGAGATTAAGGCGACCGTCCTCGGCGCGTACCATACCAGCATCGGGATCGTCCGGCTCGCTTCCGGCGTGGTCGCGGGCCTCCTGTGGGTCGTGTTCATGCCGCAGGCCACCTTCGCGTTCGGAGCCATCGCGGCCACGATCGCGACGATCGGTCTGGTCCTTTGGAACCCCCCCGCTAGGTCCTGAGCTTGCGGCCGAGGCGACGCTCCACGTCCTTCACTTTCGCATCGAGTTGCCCCGAGGCGCCCTTGCGGTCGTCGATTTTCAGGATCGTAGAAACGCGCTCGCAATCCTCGGTGACCGCCTTGTGGCATCGAGCAACGAGCTTGAGGATGTCATCGAACTCGCCCTCGACGACGGTCCCCATCGCATTCAAACGATACGGAAGGCCGCTCCGATCGACGATGTCCAAACAACGTGCGACGTAGGTACCGACGCTAGAACCCTTCCCGATCGGCGTGATACTGAATTCCGCGATCGTCATCACGATTCCCGCTAGGCTCATATGCCGTCGGACATTTGCAACTTGCGTGCCGGTCGACTATGCGCGGCGCGCGCTGGACTACGATGCCGTCCGCGCGGACGACGCGACCGATCGCGGGTTCTGGCTGCGCGGACTCGTCGAGGTGGGGAGCATCCAACCGGGCGAGCGCGTCCTCGACCTGGGTGCGGGCACGGGCCGTTTCGCGTCTCTTCTCCATGCCTCGAATCCCGTGGTGGCCCTCGACTCCTCTCGAGAGATGCTCGCGATCGCGCACGCAAAGGCACCCCTCGCGTGTGTGCGGGCCGATGGACACCGGCTTCCGCTCCGGGCGGATGCGATCGACGTGACGGTCATCGTCATGGTCCTCCAACATCTGCACAACTATGAGCTCGTGCTTCGGGAAGTTGCCCGCGTGTCTCACCGCGTTGTGATCGCGACGACGGACTTGTTCACCCGGACGACCGGTATCATCGAGGAAGCGTTTCCGAGCCTCATGGAGATCGACCGGATCCGGTTCCCGCGCACCGAGGCCCTCGTCGCGGCTCTGGAGCGTTCAGGGTTCGGAAACATCCGGACGGAGGAGCGTGCCTATGTGCGGAAGCTCACGGTGACTCAGCAACTCGACCGAGTCCGCCGGAAATATCTGTCCACGTTCGACCTGCTCCCGCCGGGTGAATTCGACGAGGGCGTGCGGTTCCTCGAGCGCGAACTGCCGCGTCGATTCGGCGACCGTTTCGAAATGAAGTCGAGCTTCACGTTCCTAGGCGGGACAAGGTAGAGGCCGCGACGGCGTTGCATCGCGTGCAAAAGGCCCGGCCCTTGCGGTCCGTGTCCTCCAACTTCTCGGAGAAATGCATGACGCAATCGAGATTGGCGTCGTCATGGTAGAGACCGAGGGTGTGACCGAGCTCATGGATGGCTGTCTTCGCGGAGCGTTCCAAGAGTTTCTCGGGTCCATCGCTCCCGAACCGGGCGATCGAGATTACCGCGAACCGATCTCGGATCGTGGCGTGGCCGAACACAAAATTCAACCCGTGATCGAACAGGTCGACGTCCGTCACGGCAAGGACGCGGTCACCCTTCTCGGGCGCCATGGCCTTCTCGAACTCGGTGGCGAGGAATTGGTCCTCGCCATCCCGATTCCGGCGGACGAAGGAGTCAGGCACCGTCTGGGGCGCGGAGAGGGACACCTCGGCCATGTCGTGCAGTTCCTCGCAAAGATACTCGAGCACCTTTGGATTGACGCGTCCGAAGGGCTTGATCGTGAGGTTCATCCCTTCACGACTCCGAGGGGGACCATCCGGGCGACGATCTTGGTCAGGCCCGCACCTTCCGCGACTCGGACGACATCTTCCACGTTCTTGTACGCCCCCGGGGCTTCCTCGACGATCCCGGCACGCGATGCCGCCCTCAGATAGATCCCCCGCTTCTCGAGGGATCGGACGACCTCGTTCGCATCGTACGTTCGAGAGGCAGCCTTGCGGGACATCTGGCGGCCTGCGCCGTGGCAGCTCGAACCGAAGGAGCGTTCCATCGCGGTCGGCTGGCCGACGAGGACGAAGGAGCAGGTGCCCATGTCCCCCGGGATCAGGACGGGCTGGCCGACGTCTTTGTATTGGGCGGGCGTCTCCGGATGTCCGGCGGGGAAAGCCCGGGTCGCGCCCTTGCGGTGCACGACGACCTTCTGGCGCACGCCGTCCACATGGTGCTCTTCCACCTTCCCGATGTTGTGACAGACGTCGTAGACGATCCCCATGCCGAGGTCATCGGCGGATCGCCGGAGCACATCGGCGAAGGCGTTCCGCACGCCGAACGTGATCAACTGTCGGTTGTTCCACGCGAAGTTCGCGCCGCAACACATGGCCCGCCAATAGTCCTGGCCTTCCTTCGATCCGATCGGAGCGCACGCGAGCTGGAGGTCTGGCAGCTCGATCTTCTCGCGTTTCACGACCCGTTCGCACGCCTCGATGTAGTCGCTCGCGATCTGATGCCCGAAGCCGCGGGAACCGGTGTGGACCATGATGCAGACGGTCCCGACCGAGTCGATCCCAAAGGCCTTCGCCGCCCGGGCGTCGTACACCCGGTCGACCTTCTGAATCTCCACGAAATGGTTTCCCGCCCCCAGGCTCCCGACCTGGTCCTTCCCCCGTGTGATGGCCCGGTCCCCGACGCGGGAGAAGTCGGCGTCGGGCAGGTGGCCCTCGGCCTCGATGTGGTCCACATCCTCCGGCCAGGCGTACCCCTTCTCGACCGACCATGCGACCCCGTCCGTGGC
>VBLU01000109.1 GCA_005879065.1 Methanobacteriota archaeon | reverse complement strand
AAGATCACAATCATCAGGCCCAGCGCAGGCGTGTTCGCCCATTCCGAGGCGTCGATCGACACCGGCACGGTCCCCCGCGCGCCGACCGGGACCACGAACGCGATCCCCGATGTGATGGAGGGCGTGAACGCGTTGAACATCGCGACGCCGGGAATGATGTCCGCACTCCCGTCCTGGAGCGAGAACCCGGCCGCCATGTAGGCGAAGCGCGGGTTCGACACGGAGAGCCCGATCTCGTCCGACCGGACCGGCAGGAGCAGCGTGCTGCTGTCCGTCGGCGCGATCGCGAAGCGGGCGTTCACCAGATCGAAGTTCGGGAGGGCGAAGACGAAGCTCCCATACCGGCCGTCGAACGAGCCCGTGAGGATCGCCCCGATGTCGAAGCCGGCGACCAGGAAGTCCGGGACGCCGTCCCCGTTCGTGTCGATCAGGATGTCGAACTCATTGTCCGACGGCGTGCTGCACCGGTTCCACGTGTTCACGGCGAAGACGAGGAAGCTCTGGGTCGCGCTGACCGGGATGCTCTGGACGCCGACGGCACGCAGGTCGTTCGAGCCCGCGGTCGTTCGTCGGCTCGAGAGGCCCCAGGCGTAGAAGTCCGCGACGCCCGCGATCGCGGTCGCGGGGTTCGACAGGCGGACGTTCGCTCGGTGACCGGGGCTCAACTGGCCGTTCAGGACAGCCTGGACGTTCGAAAGGGCCCTCGGCACCAGATAGTAGGCGACGTGCAACACGACGCCGGAGTTCGATCCGTCCGTCGGGGTCAGGGTCACCAGGCCCGCGACGTTCCGGAAGGCCTGCCGGTTCGCGGATGTCGGCGTGCTGTCGCCGACCGTGGCGGCGGGTACATTCACCGTGACGACGACCGAGACCGTCTTGCCGGGCCTCACGCGCACGGAAGCGGTGCTGAACGTGACCGTGTTCGGCGCGCTCCCGGGCGTACTCGCGGCAGTCAGGTCGAACTGTGCCGGGGACGTTCCCTTGTTCGTGATCGACAGCATCGCCCCTTGGGAGAAGTCCTGGCCGAGCTCCTGGAAGCCCAGGTTCAGGCTGACGGCGCCGGGATTGAAGTAGGCGATCACGTTCGTCTCGGTGGCCGGGATCGGCTGGACGACGCCCGTACCGCCGCGCCGGACCAGGTACCCGTTGACCAGGTCGGAGCTGCCCGTGTTCAGGATCGCGGCCTTCACCTCGGCGACGGTCCAGGAGGGATGCGCCTCTCGAACGAGCGCCGCGATGCCCGCCACGTGCGGGGTCGCCATGGAGGTCCCGGAGAACCGGGCACCCTGGGTACCCGAGCCGATCAGGGTCGACTGGACGGAGACGCCCGGAGCGACGATGTCCGGCTTCAGCGCGCTGTTCAGGTCCTGCGGTCCCGCGGACGAGAAGCTGGCGAACGCCTTGAAGCCCGGGTTCGCGATCGTCGTCGCGGCCAACGTCCCGGTCCCGCCATCCGCGGCGACGAGCGTCGGCCCATCCGCCAGGAGGACGCCGAGGAACGGGATCGTCACCGTGAAGGGGATGCCCGTGTCCGGGTTCGACGTGATCGGACCCTCGAAGGGCGGATACCCGGGTCCGTTGGTCACCATCGCGACCGCGGCGGCTCCCGCCATCTCGCCGTAGATCGCGCGC
>VBLU01000108.1 GCA_005879065.1 Methanobacteriota archaeon | reverse complement strand
GCGACCCGCGCACACGTTCCGCGTTGCGTGACGACGAGCATGCCGGCGACTCCGCCGGGGAAGTTCGTGTACTCGGCCGGATCGCAACCGAGGGAGGGCGTGCCGTCCGCGTTGCGGAGCACCGCGATCTTGAGCGCGTCGGTCGGCAGCGGGGAGATCCCGTTCGCGTTGATCGTCGTGAGGGTGGTGCCCGTGCTCAGGGCCATCGTGGCACCGGGGAACGACGCGGTGGCGTCGTCCGCGGCCACGCTGATCGCCCGGGTCGCAATGCCCGGCGAGGAGACGATGTACGGAGACGGGCCGGCGTTCCCGGCGGCCGCCACGACGATCGTGCCCGCGAGCGCGGCGTTGTTCGACGCCTCCACGCTCACGTCGGCCGTCGTGCCGAAGTCGGAACCGAGGGACATGCTGATCACGTCCATGCCGTGATCGACGGCCCATTCGATCGCGGTGACGACGTTCTGCGAGCTCGTGAAGCCGGAGCATCCGAAGACGCGGACCGAGTACAGGGCGGTTCCCGCGGTGTGGGATCCGTGTCCGTTGCAATCGAGCGGGTTGGGATCGGGGACCTCCGTGTTCAAGCCGGTGTAATTGTCTCCGACGAGGTCCGTGCCGCCCTTCACCTTCGGCGCATCGGGCCCGAACATGGAGGGATCCGCGGGGAGCGCGCTGTTCGCGAAGGCGGTCTCGAACGCCGCGACGGTCCCGGGGCCGCCGAAGTTCGCGTGCGTGTAATCGATGCCCGTGTCAATGATCGCGATCTTCATCCCCTCGCCGCGGAAGCCGGGGACGCCTCCCCAGACCGCCGGGACGCCGAGGAACGGAAGGGTCGTCGTGTGAGCGGGGGAGAACGCCTGCACGGGAGAGACGCTCACGACCGCGTTCAGTTGGGCGAGGCCCGCGAGCTTCGACCGCGGGATCTGGATCGCGATGCCGTTGTAGGCGACCTGGTATTGCCCGACGACGCGTCCTCCGAGCGATTCGATCGTGGGGATCAACGCGTCCTGTCGCGCCTTCAGTTCGGCTTTGATCGCGTCCTTCTGCGCGGCGCTGAGTTGCATGTCGGGCATCTGGGATTTGACGACGGCGACCGGATCGCCCGGTAACTTCAGGATCGCGACGACCGGTGTGTTCGGATTCATCGCCAGGAGATCCGTGTGCGCTCGAGTTCCGTCCGACAAGGGAATCCCTTGCGCATCGAACGCCTTCAGTATCTCACTTACATTCAGCGCATTCGCCGCCGCTTGGGCCGCGGGCGCGATGCCGACGAACGCCGACAGCACAAATGTGGTCGCGATGAGCATGGCAAATAGTCTGGACAAAATGTTCTCCTCCTCAGAATCCTCTTCGAATTCCGATGCGACAGCATTCGCCCAGGGGAATAATACCTTTTCCCAAGTCCCCGCAGCGGCCTCCCGTCCGTTCTCAATTTTCGGAATGAGATGCCTTGTACATCGGCTCTCGGATCTTCTCGAGAGACTGACGGCCTCGAAAACATTCCGTTCTCACGAGTAAGACCGACGAATCAGTCTCTGAGCTCCATCGGCCGTGTTGCCGCCCGCAGCTCGCGCGATGTGGGTTCTTTGCGGGTCACATCGGCGGAGGAACGGGCGGATCGAGGAAGACCGCAGGGGCTTCGATCGGGGCCGCCGAGGGTGCGGGTTCGAGGACGGCGCCGCCGAGGCCTTCCGCAATGTTGCGGGCCACGGCCTTCCCCGCGCTCTTGCCCCGCTGGTACCCCGCTTCCCGTCCATGGCTGTAGAGCAGGATCCCCAGGGTGACCGCGAAGCCGCTGACGGCGAGGATCCCCTTCACGTAGTCGGGAGGCCAGGGCCGCCAGAACTGCTTGAGCGGTTCGATGTAGTACCCGGCATAGGCGAGCGGTCCGAGGATCGCCATCAGGCCCAGGGGGATGCCGAGGACAATGAAGACGGCCCAGGAAGCCTTGAGGGATCGGCTTTTCGCTGGCTTCTTGGCTCTCGCGTAGCGTAGCCAGGCCCGGGACGGCATACGGCTGCTTTGGAGGGCCCCCATGCGGGTCGAGGAACAAGGATGGACCCGAATAAAGGCCATGGAGAGAATATCAGAACCTATAATTGGACGGAAAACGGACGGCGGAGTTTTTGGACGACCGAGAACGGCCGCCTCCCGGCGATCTGATTCTCAAAACGTGCGACCGAACGGCGTTCATTTTTCAGTTACGGTCGACGAATCCGCGCCGGTCGCCGACTTGGAGGGCCTACGAACCAGAGGGTTCGAGATCCCGTCGGAGTAGAATCGTCATGTGCCACGCAACCTGTCTTCAACGGCGAAGCAAAACGACAAAATACCCCAAGGGAATATCTACCGGGGGGTAGGGGGGTCATTTTCGAATTTGACGCTCAACGAAGTATTTCCTCCCTAGTCGGTCCCGCTGCCCTCGAGCGTGCTATCATCAAGCGGAATGTCCGCCCGCGAATCGATTCTAAACCGGCCCCTCATAAGGGCACAAAGCCACGCGACTCCTGCGGGGTATGCGATTGACATCCCGACTCGGCGGTAAGCTCGCGGTCCCGCTCTTGATCTTCCTCGTGGCCCTCGGCAGCGCCTTTGGCGCCTTCTTTGCGCTTCCGAACCCTGCACCCTCGGCCACTTCGGATGATCGGACGCCCGATGATTTGATGCCTCTAGCGCAAGACGACAACCTGGCCTCTTGGAATCCGCACGTCGAATGCGGGGCGGTGCGGGCGACGATCCCGTACCTCCTCGGTACGGCGTATCCGAATCAGCAGGCGACAGGTGCACCGTACCACACGAACGGGACCTCGGGAGAAGGCAAGGCGACCGGAGGAATCCCGAGCAAGCGAGCTCTCTCCCCTCCCTGCTCGATCACGAACATCAGTGGGCAGGTGCTCACGGCCTTCGTTCAGGTCGAAGGCGTCTACCTGGCGTCGTACGGGGTGCAGACGCTCGAGTGCTCGAACCATTTCAAGAACGTGAACGGCGGCGGGCCGTACCCGAACAACCAGACGCTGTGCGACAGCCAGGGCAAGGTGTACGCCGTGGGGACGACGAACGGCTTCCTCGTGGTGGACATCGACCAGGACTGGATGGGCCGGGGCTATTGCGGGCCCGGCGTGTCGCCGTGCAACAACGTCACGCTCGGGCAGTACGTGTCGAGTGGGAGCATTTCCCTGGACCTCCAGGGCTTCGTCTACTGGGACGGGGAGAATTGGAAACTCCATCCGTTGACCGCCGTGCGCCTGTCGACGGGCCTCGTGCTGTACCCGGAGACCTCGTCGCTGCAGACGGCTCGGAACTACAGCGCGTCGGCGGTCCTGCGGCTCCCCGGGACGTCGGCGGACCCCGTGACCCTGACCGTGTCCGGGTGTCCCGCCGAGACCACGTGCGCCTTCACTCCCGCGACGGGCGTCGCCCGGTTCGACTCGACCTTCCGAGTCAACACGACTCCGGCCTCTCCGCTCGGGAACTTCGACCTGACGATCACCGCGACGAATGCGAGCGCCAGCACGACGGTCCCGTTCCATCTGACGATCGCGGACCGCGCCAGCCTCACGTTCCGGAGAGGCGACGGCACGGCCTTTGGCGAGACGGACGACCTGTACATCTACAGCGGGGCGACGACCACGAACTACGGCACGTCCTTGAAGCTGTTCGTCGACGGGCTCGACTGCATCGCCGCCGGAACCGTGTGCAAGACGCTGATCAAATTCCCGTCGATCGTCGGCCCGAATCCCGGACAGATTCCGGCAGGCTCCCGAATCGTGAATGCGAGCCTCGGCATGACGATCAGGAACAAGGGGCAAACGGAGGACGCCTACCAGATCACGGAGGCGTGGGACGAGGCCTCAGCCTCGTGGAACAGCTTCGCGGTGCATGGGGTTCCCGGGAACCGAGGGAAGGAGTTCACGTTCGCGCCGAACCACCTTGGCCGGTTCTCGGTGAACCTCACCTCGATCGCACAACGATGGGCGAACGGGGAGGTGAACGACGGCGTCCTCCTCGCGTCGACGCACTGGGACGGCGTGGACTACAATTCGAGCGAGACCGTGCGGGACCGACCCTCGTTGACCGTGCAGTTCGTACCGCCTCCGTCGCCTCTCGTCTTGGCGTACGACATGGAGACCTTGACCTCGGACGGACGACTACAAGATCGGAGCGGGAATGGGAATCACGGGACGATGACCGGCACGGTGGACGTCCCTGGCAGGATCGGGCGCGCGCGGCATATCAACACGGGCGATCGGATCACCGCTCCTGGGATTACCGTCACTGGGCTCAACTTCACGGTCGCCGCATGGTTCAATTGGACGA
>VBLU01000103.1 GCA_005879065.1 Methanobacteriota archaeon | reverse complement strand
AACGTCCGCGATCTGAAGAAGCACTATGCGGACATCAAGGCCGTCGACGGGATCACGTTCGACGTGGAGAAGGGCGCCATGTTCTCTCTGCTCGGCCCGAACGGCGCGGGCAAGACGACGACGGTCGAAATCCTCGAAGGCCTCCGGGACCCGACCTCGGGGGAGGCCCGCGTGCTCGGCGTGAACGTCCGGACGGACTACCGCAAAATCCGGGACCGCGTCGGCATCCTGCCACAGGATTTCGAACCCTTCGACCGGTTGCAGCCGCGGGAGGCCGTCGCCTATTGGGCCCAGCTGTTCGACCGAACGATGACGAAGAAGGAGATCGACGACATCATCCGGACGGTCGGGCTGACAGACCGGGCGGAGACCCTCGCCATGAACCTCTCCGGAGGCGAGAAGCGGCGGCTCGGGATCGCGATGTCCCTTGTCGGACGTCCGGCGCTCGTCTTCCTCGATGAGCCGACGACGGGACTCGACCCAGGCGCGCGACGGGAGTTGTGGGCCCTCATTCGGCAGCTCAAGAAAGAAGGTACGACGATCCTCCTGACGACGCACTACTTGGACGAGGCGGAACAGCTCGCAGACGACGTCGCGATCATGAACCATGGGAAGATCGTCGCTCGCGGCTCTCCCGCGGAACTGATCGCCCAGTACGGCCAAGGCCATTCAATCGTGCTCGCGGGCGCGGGCGAAGAGGGGCTCAAGGCGGTACGGGCTCGAGGGGTCACGGCGGAACTGCAGGGCGTCGATGTCGTCGTGCAGGTCCCGCTGGCGAGCGACATGCGCCGCATGCTCGAGAAACTGGCTTCGATCGACACGCCTCTGAACGAGATCTACACGAGGCGCGCGAGCCTCGAGGACGTCTTCCTGAACCTGGTCGGCGCCCGCATGCAGGAAGGGGTGCTCGCGGCATGAGCCGGATCCTGGCGGACATGAAGGCCTTCGGCACCCAGTACCTCCGCTCGCGGGTCGGGACGTTCTTTGCGCTCGTCTTCCCGATCCTCCTCATCCTCCTGTTCGGCGCGATCTTTGGCTCCTCGGGTTCCTCGCAAGTCACCCTGTACGTGCAGGACTTAGACAATCAGCAGGCCTCCCACGCCTTCACGGATGCCCTGAACAAGACGAACGTCCTGACGATCCGGGCCATCCCGGCGTCGGCCGACTTCTCCCAGTACATCCGCGACCATTCGATCAACGTCGCCCTCTTGATTCCCGAGGGATTCCAACAAGCCCTATCGAGAGCCGAGAACGGGACCCGGGCCGACGTCAACCTGACCCTGGCCGGAGACCAAACCCAATCGTCCTACGGCATCGCCGTGTCCGCGGTCGACGCGGTCGCGACGGCGTTCAATCTCAAGGTCGCGAAGGCCGCGCCCGTCGTGAACGTCCTGTCGACCTCCGTCCCGGGCCTCCGCCATCTGACGTACATCGACCTGTTCCTGCCGGGCATTATCGGCTTCACGATCCTCTCGACCCCGTTGTTCGGGATGACGGCCATCTGCGCCGAGTACCGCTCGCGGCGCTACTTCAAACTCCTCGCGACGACGAAACTGAGCAAGGCCGAATGGCTCGCCGCCAAGGTGGTCTTCCACATCGTCCTGCTGTTCGCCTCGGTGGCCCTCATGGTCCTCACCGGGATCGTGATCTTCGGGCTGAAGGCCGTCGTCACCCCGATGGCGATCCTGATCATCATCGCCGGCACGCTCGAATTCACCTCGTTGGGGATGGTCCTCGGGATCTTCGTCCGCGACCCGGAGACCGGGGCGGCCATCGCCAATGCGATCGGATTCCCCATGATGTTCCTGGCGGGATCCTTCTTCCCGGTGGACGCGATGCCATCCTTCCTCCAGACGGGGGCTCGGCTCCTGCCGCTCACCTACATCAATGAGGGCCTGCGGGCGACGATGACCTTCGGGACCGATGCGACCGCCTTCGTCGACCTGCTCGTCACGTTGGGATTCGCGGTCGTGTTCTTCGTCGTGGCCGCCCGCGGGCTGTCCTGGAAATCGAGATGAGCGTCAGATGAATTCTGCGAACTTCGCGACGAGCTCGGGTTTCGCGTCCTTGAGGACCTTGAGGATGGCTCGGACGCTGAGTTTGTGCACGCCTACCT
>VBLU01000102.1 GCA_005879065.1 Methanobacteriota archaeon | reverse complement strand
CTCCTCCGCGTGGGCCTGTTGCTTCGCCTTCGCCTGCTCCTCCAGCTTTTCGCGGTCCGCCTCGACCTTTCGCTCCAACTTCTCGAGGGTCCGCTCTCGTTCCCTCACTTCCTTGAGGGCCTTCTCCGCCTCGGTCCCGCGTTCCGCCGCGGTGCGAGCGGCCGCCTTCGCTGCCGCCTCCCGTGCCTCGAGGCCCTTTTCGAGGGCCGCGACCTCAGCCTTGTGATCGGCCAGTTCCTTCTTCTCGGCGTCGAGCTTCGCCCACTTCGCCTTCAGGTCGGATTCTTTCTCATTCAACTCGCCCGCCTTGCCGAGGCGCTTTCGCAGTTCCTCGATTTCGTCCTTCAGCCGCGAAGATTTCTCCTTCTCTTGATCCATGGAGCCGCGAGCCCGGGTCATCTCCGTCGTCAACACGATTTCCTTTTCCTGGTAGTCCTTGCGCGCCGCGACGGCCTCGGTCCGCGCGGACTTGAGCTCGTGCAACGCCTTGGCGAGATCCTTCCTGGCGCCCTCGAGATCCCGTTCCAACTCCGCGGCGCGCTGGTTCGCCTGGTCTCGGGCCGTCTTCCGAGCGTCCGCCAGTTCCGCCTCCCGAGTTTCCAACTTCGCCCGCGATTGCTGGACCTCGCGACCCGCCTCCCGGACCACGCGCGCTTCCGCGTCGAGCTTGTCCTGGGCGATGGAGAGGGCCCGTTCCCGTTGGTCGACCTCCTTGTTGCGCTTGTCGAGGGAGGCCACCACGGACTCGAGCTCGGCTTCGCGTTTCTTCAGAGAACTCTCTTTCGTGTCGACGGCGGCCCGTGTCTTGCGAAGTTGTTCCGTCGCCGCTTCGGCGTCCTTCGCGGTCGCCTTGGACTTTCGGAGGGCCTTGACCTCCCCTTGGGCCTCTTCGAGTTCGACCTGGACCTGTTTGAGGTTTCGGGAGGCCTCTCGCGTGGCGGCGGCGCTCGCGGCCTCAAGCTCTTTCACCCGAGCCTCGAGCTGCGCGAGCTTCGCATCCTGCCGGGCGATCTGCGCGCCCTTCGCGTCGGAGAGTTTGCGGCTGTCCGCCAGTTCCCGCCGAAGCTGGTCCTCCCGGGCCTTCGCCTCGGCCTCGATCTTGCCGATATCGACCTTCGGCATGACGGGTGCTTCGAGTTCCTCCGCCTCCTCGCGTTCTCCGCCTTGGAGGGATTTGCGGGCTTTCTCTCGGAGTCCCATCGAAGTCACAGCTCCAGGCGTTCGAGGATCTTCTCGTACAGGGCGAACTTCTTGGACTGCGCGAAGGTCCGGATCTTGTCCGGCGGAAGATCGCCCAGCAGATCGTCAACGTCTTTCATCACGACTTTGAGTTCGTCCCGGAGGCGCAGCAACTCCTTCTGCTGCTCCACGAGTTTGTTCCGCTCGTCCATGAGCCGCTCCATCTGTTCCTCGAGCTGGACCATCCGACTCTTCAGCTCTCCGATCTCGGAGTCCGAGCGGACCGTGATCGTGGACTCCTCCTTCGTCGCGGGCCTCCCTCCGCTCGCTTTCTGTTCCAGTTCCCAGCGTTTGCGCTCGAGGTCCACCTCCCCCCCGCTCAGGGCATGATGCCGTTCGTCGAGGAGGCGCCCTTTGTCGCGCAACAGCTCCTCCCGCTTCTCGAGCTCCCGCTGCCGTTCGTGGACCCGATTCATGACGGAGCGGAACTCGTCCTCCTTGCGGACGATGTCCGACTCCCGTTCCTTGAGTTGACCGAAGGCCTTCTCGCGGGACTCCAGCTCCCGTCGGAACGCGTCGATCCGACCCCGCAACGAGGTCTCGCGAGCCTTCAACTCGTCCTGCTGCAACCGCAGGATGTTCCGGTATGTGTTCTCCATGTTCACGAGGCCCTCTTCGAGCTTCAGGATGTCCTCCTTCTCCAGGAGGAGTTCCTCGATCTGCCGCTTGAGTTCGTCCCGCTCCCGGATCTCGAGCGGATTCGTGGAGGACTCGAGGCCCTTGATCCGACCGCGAGCACGACCGATCAGGGCGTCCATCTGCTCGAGCCGTCGCTTCCGCCGTTCGAGCATCCGGTCGAAGGGTTCCGCGAGCTTCCAGAGGGACTCCTCCATGTCTCCGTCCGACCCGCCCGACTCGAGGAACGAGGCCGGCTCCGCGCCGCCCTCGGCGCCCCGGGCCTTCGCCTTCTCCCGGCTCAGCTGCAAGATCCGGCGCAGGTATTCCTCTTCCGGCGATCCGTCGGCCGGCGAGAGGGGGGCCGTGGTCCCGATCATGCCGGGTTCTGGGAATTTCGCGTTGCAGTTCACGCATTCCGCGGCCTCGACCGGGTTGATGGAATTGCAGATCGGACAGAACACGGCCTGCATGGACCCGGTGAAGGGCTGTTCGCAGCGGGCGCACGCTTGTGCGTCGGGCTGGGTCTCGGCTCCGCATTCGCTGCAGTAGGCGGCGTTGCCGGGGGTAAGGGCGCGCTGGGCCATGCATGCCTGCTCGAGGAACGCGTTGGGACTTCGGGTTGCTCATTCGTACGTATTGTACGAGAGGATCTCCGAAATGTGTTTCCTGCCCGCCGGGGGCGCGTACGCCGCCGGGATGCCCAGGGGCGTCAACCCCACGACCCGGGCATCCGCCGGGATTTTCAGGAAGGACTTCACCTTCTCCTCGTTGAAGGCGAAGATCCAGGAGGTCCCCAACCCCTCACTCGTAGCCGCCACGGTGACGTTCGCAAGGGCGATGCCCAGGTCCAGAGGATACGAGTTCATGTATCCCCCGATCATCGCGACCGCCTCGTCGAGCCGCGCGCATGCGACGACCACCAGGGGCGCGTCGGCCATGTGCTTCGCGTTCGTGCAGGCGCCCGCGAGCTTCCGCTTCGTGTCCTCGTCCGAGACGACGATGAACTTCCACGGCTGCAAATTGTCCGCCGAATTCGCGAACCGCGCCGCGTTCATCACCGCCTGGACCTTCTGCTCCGGGACCGGATCGGGCTTGTACTTGCTCACGCTCTTCACCGACTTGATGGCCTCGAGGGCCTCCATGTCTTCCCAGACCGTCCGATTTGGCGTGGTGATAATAAGCGTTTCGGGCCCGTTATTCCCGCCAGGAGAACCGTCCGCGACAAATACTCGGGGCAGGCTTGCCGGTCGCCTGCGGGGACGGAGCGGATTTTTTCGTCAGGTCGATACCGACAATTTAAGGCGTTTTACCCGTTCGGACGGCATTGCGGGCCGGTCGCCCAGCCCGGTTGGCGCGGCAGGAATGAAGCCGGGATATTCGCAATCTGAATATCGGGCTCCTTCCGGCGCGAACCGATTGCGTCAGGGCCGACACCCCGCTGGGATGCCCGACAGCGATGTCCTCCTCGATCGATGAACCGGACTCGAGGTCGAGACTAAGTTCCATTCTCGGCATCCTCATCGT
>VBLU01000101.1 GCA_005879065.1 Methanobacteriota archaeon | reverse complement strand
AGCGTTCATCGCGATTGCGGGCCGAAACGGGGACACCCCGTCCATCGCGATCGGGATCGGAGTCCTCGCCGCCGTGGTCCTGGCCCTGGACATCTTCCTCTGGCGGCCCCTCAGCGCGTACTCGGAACGGTTCCGGATGGAGACGGCCACGGGCCGGGAGATCCCGCGAGTTCCGAGCCCGTACGAACGGTTCCGATGGCTGCCCCGCCTTCCCGGAGTTCGCCACTGGATCCTGGCTCGACTCCAGCCCGTCGCCCTCGGATATCATCGGCTGTCCCTCCGATTCGAGCGATCCTATTCAGGCCATCCGAAAGTCATCAAGGACGTCCGGAGGATCGATCTCGCGTTGTTCGTCGTGGTCTTCATCCTCGTCGTCTCGGCGGGCCTCTTCGGCCTCGCCCAGATGTTCCTCCGTCCGCTGCCGCCCAGCGCTGCCCTCCTGCCCAGCGCGGCCTTCCTTTCCTTCTCCCGGCTCCTCGTCGCCTATGGGATCGCACTGACCTGGACGGTTCCGGTCGCGGCTTTCCTCGGAGAGAGCGAGCGAGCGTCCCGATACCTGACGCCCGTCCTCGAGCTCTTCGCGTCCCTGCCCGCGACCGCACTCCTTCCCGTGATCGTCGGTTTCGCGCTCGTCTTGACCGCGTCCTTCGGAGACGCCGCCCAGTTGGCCGCCATCCTGATCGCGCTCTTTAGCATGCAATGGTACCTGCTGTTCAACCTCATCGCGGGTGTCCGGAGCATTCCGGACGACCTGAAGGAGGCCGCCCGATCATTCGGCCTGCGCGGCCGGACCTACTGGAGGCGCCTCTTGTTGCCCGCGATCACCCCGTCCATCTTGACCGGCAGCATCACCGCCTGGGGTGCGGGGTGGAATGCGTTGATCGTGTCCGAGTACATCGTGTACGCGAAGCAGCCCTTCGTGGTCCCGGGCCTCGGTTCGCTCCTGAACCAAGCGGTGTTCACGGCGCCGGACAGCGAGATGCTCCTCCTGACGATCCTCACGATGATCGTCGTCGTCCTCGCGATGAACAAGCTCCTGTGGCGTCCCCTGTTCCGCCGCGCGAGCCAACGCTTCCGACTCGAGGTGTGAGGCCTGACCGTGCATCCTCTCCTCGAAGTGAAGGACGTCACGAAGTCCTACTTCGAGAACGGAAAGGAGTTCAAGGTCCTCGAGCTCGTCCGATTCGATCTCGCCGAACGGGACTTCGTGTGTGTCGTCGGGCCTTCGGGGTGCGGCAAGTCGACCTTGCTTCGGATCATCGTCGGACTCGACAAGCCCACGTCGGGGGCGGTCCTGTTTGAAGGCGAACCGATCCGGGCGGACAACCCGCAGGTCGCGATGGTGTTCCAGTCCTTCGCCCTGTTTCCCTGGCTCACCGTCCAACAGAACGTCGAACTCGGACTCGAGGCGAAAGGGACGGTGTTGGAGGAGCGGCACCGGCTCGCGCGGAAGTTCATCGACGCGGTCGGCCTGACCGGCTTCGAGGACGCGTTCCCGCGCGAGCTCAGCGGAGGGATGAAGCAGCGCGTCGGCATCGCCCGGGCGCTCGCGATCGAGCCCCTCCTCTTGTGCATGGACGAGCCGTTCTCTTCCCTCGATCCGCTCACGGCCCAGAACCTCCGGGACGAAATCCTGCAGCTGTGGGCGAACCCGGACCTGCCGCCGAAGGCGGTCTTGATGGTCACGCACGCGATCGAGGAGGCCGTCTACCTGGCCGACCGCGTGATCGTGCTCTCGAGCCGACCCGGTCGGATGGTCGCCGAATTGGAGATCGACCTTCCGCGGCCGCGCAACCGGAAGGAGCCGGAGTTCTACGGCTGGGTCGACGAGATTTACTCGCTCATCGTTTGAAGGGATGAGGTCAAGTGTCTAATAGCGGCGAAGGCGTTGGACGGGGCAGCGGCGTGACCGACTTTCATCCAATCGCGAAGGTGTCCGTGGGCCAAATCCTGGGCCTTGTGGAGGCGATCGATGAGGTCGGGGGCGTCGCCGACGTCGCCACGATTTCTCAGGAAGTCGACATGGAACTGGACCGGCTGGGCCCGATCCTCAGCGCGGCCGAATTCCTCGGGCTCGCGACCGTCGAGGACGGGGACGTCCGTATCACGGACCTCAGTCGCAAGCTCCTGCACGCGAACGTGCGGGAGCGGAAGGCGATCGTCCGGGACATCATCGACGACGTGCCCGTGTTCCACCTCATCACGGATATGGCTCGGAAGGCCGGACGGCCGCTCTCCCGGGAGGAAATCATCGAGGCCCTTTCCGCGCGCGTCGGCAGCCACCAGGCGGAGGATCTTTTCAAAGCTCTGGTCTATTGGGGCCGCTACGTCGAACTGGTTCGGTACGACAGCCAGTCCGAGATGCTCACGCTCCGAACGCCCTCGAAGTGAGCGAAGCCTCTCGATCGCATCGGGCGAGGACGCGCCCACACCTTCCTGTTCTCAACTGCGTGAGCGACCGGCCGTCGCACAAAGCGTTAAGGTTCTGCGAACCCATTCCCTTCTGAGGGGTTGCGACCGTGGGGGAGAGCGGGCTCCGTGCGTGGCGTACGCACCGCGCGGGCCGTCGAGTTGACAGGGGCAGCCTGACGTTTCTGAAAGCCTTTCGGGTCCTGCTCATCATCGGCGGCGTCCTCGGTCTCGCAGGTATCTCGCTCGTCGCTTCGTCGTTCGGGTCCTCCGCCTCTTCTACGACGTCAATCCCCGCCGGATCCATCTGGTACATGTACTACGAGTTCGACGTGCTCGGCCCGGGCAGCCTCCGAGGGGATTACCAAGAAACGACCGGGGGGGCCCTCGACCTGTACGTCCTGACCGAGGCCCAGTACCAGTCCTACCGGACGGGGACGAACATGGGAAGCCTTTGGTCCCTGGGGAGTTCGAATGCGGGGACGATTGACGTCGTCCTCCCCGGCTCCGGCAAATATTTCCTGGTGGCCGATCACGGGACGTCGTACGAGGGTGTCCGGCAGGTGGTCCGCTTCAGCCTTCACCTCGCGGGCATCAATCCGACAACCTTTGCAGCCGGCATTGGACTGCTCGGGGCCGGAGTGGTCGTCGCGGCTCTGGGCGTCCTGAAGCGGAGAAGGTTTGCGATTCGGGCCGGCGGGCACGTCCCGCTCACGAACGCCCCCACCACGGATCCGCCAAGCTCCAATCGGCCCGACCCGCCGCAGCCCCCGATGACCCCATAGTGGCAGGTC
>VBLU01000100.1 GCA_005879065.1 Methanobacteriota archaeon | reverse complement strand
TTCGAAGGACAAGGTTCCGAGGACGAGTTGTCGCTGGACGTCGAGGGCCCGCGAGACGGAGTCCGCGCGTTTCACCTTCGCGACGAACTCCGCGGGCACCGGTTCCCCCGTCTCATGATGGTGGGCGAAGCGCCGCAAGGTCTCGGGATCCCGGATCCATTCCTCGAGCATCTGCGACGGGGCCTCGATGAAGTCCCACTCGATCCCGTCGTCCGTGTTCTTGATCCATCGACCGTGGCCCATGAACATCGCGTGGAGAAGATGCCCGAACTCGTGGAAGAGCGTCTCGACCTCGAGGTACTCCATCAGGGCGGGTCCCTCCTCCGGATCGGGGAAGTTGCACATGAGGGCCGCCTGGGGTAGCGAGATCCCCGCGATCCCTCGGACGAGGATCGATGCCGCGGCATGCGTGTACTTGTCCTTCCGCGGATGGAGGTCCAGATAGAATCGACCGATTCGCCGATCGCCATCGACGACGTCGTACACGTCCACGGACGGATGCCAGACCGGGACGCCGGACACGCGCTCGTACCGGACTCCGAACAGTTCGCGGGTGATTTCGAAAAGGCCCTCGAGGACCTTCCCGAACGCGAAGTACGGCCGGAGGAGCTTCGCGTCAAAGTCGAAATTCTCCGCGCGCACGAGTTCGGAATAGAAGTTCGTGTCCCATGCCTGGAGCGAGGTCGCGTTCGGCACGTCCTTCCGCTTGCGGGCGATCAGGATCTCGGAGTCCTCCTTCGCCCGTTCCTCCGAGGCGGCGCGGACCTTCGCGAGGAAGTCGACGATGCCCTTCGCGGATCCGATCATCTTGTCCTGTACGATGTAGTCCGCGAAGCTCTCGTGTCCGAGGACCCGCGCGAGTTCGTGGCGCGTGGCCATGAGCTTGGACAGCGTCGCGAGGTTCGCGGGATGGCCGCGGTTCAGGTGCTCCCATTGGAGGCGCCGCCGGACCTCCGGGTCCCGGGCATATCGGAAGACGGGGATGATGTCCGGGTACTTCGTCGTGATCGTGATCCTGCCGTCGGGTCCGGGCGGATGCGCCTTGACGAAATCGGCCGGCAGGCCCGCGAGGTCCGCCGCTCCGTCGACCTGGATCGAACGCTCGTCCTCGCGGATCGTGCGGTCAAAGTCCTGTCCGGTCGCAGTTATCTCGTCCCGGAGTCCCTTGATCCGCTCGCGGGTCGCGGCGTCTCGGTCGACCCCGGCCAAACGGAAGTCCCGGAGGATCTTGCGGACCGCGTACTTCGTCTCGGGATCCTCCTGCGACACATCGAGGTCGACGAACGCATCGTACAGAGGGCGGTTCAGGGCGAGGTCCGTCGCGAACCGCTCCGCCTCCTGGTACCACTTGTCCGCGGTCTCGCGGACCGCGGCATTCGGATGGACGTCGAACAGGAATCGACTTTGGCCTTGAAGTTCCGAGAGTCCGGACAGGAGGCGGTCGTAGGGCACGAGGAGGTTCTCGATGGTCCGCGGACGGCCGCGTCCGAGGATCTCCTCGAGACGTTGCCGGCATTCCGCCAGGCCCGCAGCGGCCTCTTTCCCCAGGGACTCCGCATCGGACGCGAACAGGTACCGCGGGGCTGTGAGAGGACTCGCGTCCGACCGACGGTCTCCCTCCGCCGTCGCTCGGCTCGCGGGCATGGAGCGACGGAATGGTTCGCGGGCTAAGTAATTTGTTTCCCAGAAAGGGGAAGCGTCTCCGCAAAGGCTTTGTCCGAGGGGACGTGATGGCGCCGATGGATGATGACGACCGTCCTGGCGGCGTCCGGGGTCTGGAAATCCTACGACGGACGATCGGTTGTCCTTCGAGACGTGAACCTGGAGGCGCGGGCCGGGGAGGCGGTCCTCATCTGGGGCGCTAACGGAAGCGGCAAGACCACGCTCCTCTCGATCCTCGGCGGACTCGATATCCCGACGAAAGGCTCGGTGGTCCTGGGAGGGCGCGAGATCGCCCGCCTCAAGGAATCGGCGCTCGCGAAGGTCCGCCTCCATGACGTCGGCTTCGTGTTCCAGACGCACAACCTGATCGACGACCTGACCGTCGAAGAGAACGTGGCGTTGCCGTTGCGCCTCGCGCGCCGACCTGCGGACGACCGCGTCGCGGATCTCCTCCAGACGTTCGAACTCGTTCGACTCGCGGCCCGCCGACCGAACGAAATTTCCGTCGGGGAGGGCCAGCGGGTCGCCGTCGCCCGGGCTCTCGCGAACGGTCCCAAGGTGATCTTGGCCGACGAACCGACCGCGGCCCTGGACGCGAAAGGAACCGCGGCGGTCCTCGTGGCGTTCGAACTCGCGCGCACCTCCTTCCACGCGGCGCTGATCGTCGCGAGCCATGACGCCGAGCTGCCCGGGTTCTCCGCCGAAGTCCATCATCTCGAGGAGGGAACGCTCCGTCCGAGCGGCTGAGCGAAGCCTTTATCCACGACCGCGATTTGCGACGAAGACGACGTAGGCGGCCGGATGAATAACGCGCGGGATCGGGTGGTCCAACTCGTCGGCCGCGGGTGGGACCAGGTCAAAGGATCCCTGTATCGCAACGCGATTTTCATCATGCTGACATCCGTGATTTCGAGCGGACTCGGTTTCTTCTTCTGGCTCGTGATCGGAAACGCGTACGACAAGAATGACGTCGGGTCCGCGATCGTGTTGTTCCAGACGCTGGGGTTCATCGGCACCCTCGGGAGCCTCGGAATCGGGGTCGGCCTGATCCGATACTTGCCGGAGACGAAGGACCAGACTGCCCTCGTGAACGCAGGACTCACGATATCCGGCGTGGTGACGCTCGTACTCAGCCTCGTGTTCCTCGCCCTCCTCCCGCTCGTGCTCCCGAACCTCGCCTTCGTGTTACAGTTCCCGCTATACATCGCCACGATCTTGGCGGCGACGGTCGCGCTCGGGCTGGCCCCGACCTTGGACAGCACCTCGATCGCGGCCCGTCGCGCGGAGCTGCAGACCTGGCGGAACACGATCTTCGCCTTCCTCAAAATCCCCCTCGCGCTCGGAGTCGTCGCGTTCCTGCCGGGACGAGCGGGCGTCTTCCTCTCGCTCTCCCTCGCCTTCGGCGTAAGCGTCGTCGTCCTCGGGGTCTGGCTCCTTCCTCGAGCCGTGCCCGGCTACCGCCCTCGGACGGAGTTT
>VBLU01000099.1 GCA_005879065.1 Methanobacteriota archaeon | reverse complement strand
CGCAAACTTAGATATCCCCGCCGCTGTTCCGCGACCCCGGAGACCCATGGGGACGTAGTTTAGCCTGGTAGAATTACGGGCTCCAGTCATGGGCTTGATGGCGAAGCGGGTTTGCTGATTCCGGTGATGACAGACTGGAGCGCTGACCCATGGTTCGCAACAACACGCGTGGGTCGCTCCCCGCGTGGGAGAAACCCGTCGATCAGGGTTCAAATCCCTGCGTCCCCACTCCACGTCCACGGGACGTCGGAAAAGAACCGCCAAGCTCCAAAACCCAACCCAGAAGTCCAATCCGAGGGAGCGCATTGACGAAGGCTTCTTGTGGTCGAGCAAAATGGAGCGGCCGAGGCCACGCCCATGTCCAGTCCGATCACCGAGAGCCCCGTGCGCTCCCGGTGCAATCATTCCGAGGTCGAGGACCTCGGCAGCGCCGGCATCGTGGAATTCTATCGGTGCACGCGCTGTCGTGATGTGGTCGTCGTACAAGGGAGCCGCCGATGGGCCGTGACCGCAATCCTCGAGGACTAGAAAGGCGGCTCGGGGCGAACCCGTTGGAATCGGAGCGAGACTTTATCGCAAGGAGTCGGCTCCCGCGGTTCGGATCTCGCGTGGCGTTCGACCGGAGGCGTTTCTATCAGGTTGTAGCGATTCTCGCCGCCGTTTGCGCCTACGCGACGATCGTCCTGGGTGGGACCGTTCGAGGGATGGACGCGGGGCTCGCCTGCCTTGATTGGCCGCTGTGCAACGGTTCCGTTGTGCCGAATCTCGGAGACCCGCGGGTGGCAGTCGAGTACGCCCACCGTCTGGTCGCCGCCGTGACCAGCCTCTCCCTCCTCCTGACCGCGGTCCTCGCCGTCCTATGGTACCGAAGGGACCTTCGCCTCGTCCTCCTCTCTTTAGTCGCCTTCGGGATCCTGGTCGCACAAGTGTGGCTCGGGGCGTTGACGATCACGAGCAGCCTGAATTGGGTCATCGTGACGATCCATCTAGCGCTCGGGACCGCGACGTTCGCCTTCGGCTTGCTGGTCGCGCTTTTCGCCCTTCGACTGCCCCCCGTGGGAGCGGCGAGTCCTCGGCCGATCGGATGAAACTCATTCGACGAGAAAATGCACGACGCTGATGCCGATGAATCCAATCATCACGGAGACGATCCACCGACTTCCGCGATCCGCGCTCGCGATCGGCAGGAAACCGCGCACCAGGAGCATGAGGGCCACGGAGGCTTCCGTGGCAGCGAGGAACGTCGAGAGGGCGAACGTCGCGGCGCTGCCGCCGGCGAGTCCCATCGCGTCGAAGGCCCATCCGGGCACGAACGCAGCGGGAATGGAGACGAGGGGAACGAACAGCAACACGAACGACCCGCGAAGCGACCATCGCGCCGCGAACGCGGGGACCAAGAGCAGCGCGCCCTCGACGAATCGGTGCACGACAGTCCCTGAGACCGTGAGAGAGTCGATCCGGACGACCGGGATCGAAGCGCCCACAAAATCCCGTCCCAGGACAAGACCATCGCCGAAACTGTGGAGTGCGAGGAAGGCGGCGGTGGCCCAGACGATGCTTGCCGGTTCGGTCCGAATGAGAGGACCTTCGAACAAGAACCATCCAAGGAGTCCTCCAAGAGCCAGCCCGGTCAAGAGGAACGACGCGGCCCCCAAGGAGTCGTTCCCGGCGAACAGGAAGGGCTTGCCCTCGAGGACGAATGCCATCGCGTGGGAGAGCCCGAGGAAAGCGATGACGCCCGCGAATCCGCCCCACACGACCTCCCGATGCGCATCGAGCCACGCGCGAAACGAGTATAGGAGGATGGATGCGAGCGGGATCGCGCCGAACCCGGCGGCGAGGACCGCGAGGTCCGTCATCGAGACTCACTTCGAGCGCTTCACCGCGCGAACGGCTCGGACATGGTAGACCGCGGCGAAGATGAGGACGCCCCCGAGGGCGAGGAGCATGATCCCCGGGATCAGAGCCACGTTGAATCCTCCCCCGGTCGGGACGGGCACCCCGAGGATCAGGACGTTTCCATGCATCGTCCCCGAATGATATTCGCAGTAGTAGGTGAAATTCCCGGCTCGATCCAGGTGGAGTTTCTGCGTGAGCGGATTCGTCTTGTTGAAGTCCCCCGTCTTCGGTTCGCCGACGCTGGGGATGTTATCGGCATTGTAGTCGATGAAGAAGTCGTGTTGTGGCGAGCTGTCGGTTGCAACGGCGATCAGCGTGAACGTGACATTCGTCCCACTGAGGAACACGAGCGATGGCCCAGGACTTCGGACCGTCTTGTTTGTGAGACCCCATCCCGAGCCCGCGTCCGCATACAAGGTCACGTTCGTCTGCGCTACGATTCGAATCGTCCCGAACATCGTGCTGAAGTGGTATTGGCACTTGTACGTCGCGCTCCCCTCGCGTGTCGGTACGAAGGTGAATAGCGCCGGGCCCGGCCCAGAGAAGTCTTGCGACTTGTTCTCGTCGGGGTCCGTCTGGTTGTTTCCATTGTAATCGATGAACCAGTTGTGTTTGACGCCCGAGCCGACAGGCTCGGCTCCGACCAAGGCGATGGTCAGTGGGTATCCAAGAAAGACCGTGAGGGTGGGTCCAGGGGTCGAAAACGAGGTGCTGTTGAGGCCCCAGCCGCGACCTGCGTCACCGTAGAGGGTGAACGTCGGCGGACCTCCGTCCGCTGCGGACACGGGAGAGAAGCCCGGAAAAAGGAGCATACCAAGGATGACCGCGGAGACGGCGGCGGCCCTACGCGGATGAGACATGTAGAGTTGCAACCATCGAGTAATGCTGCAGGCCGCAGAATTCGGCACAGTGAATTTCGTAGTTCCCGGCCACGAGCGCCTTGAACCAATACTGGTTCACGTGGCCCGGAATCACGTCAATCTTCAGGCCGTACGCCGAAACGGAGAAGGAATGGGCGACATCGATCGATTGGAACAAGAGCTTGACGACCTGGCCCACCTTCACCGTGAAGGCCCCGGACTGCGGACCGCTGTACGAGCCGTTCGGGTACGTCACGTTGAAACTCCATGACCATTGCCGCGCTGTCACGATCACGGTCGCATCCGGATTCTGCGGAATCGTGTCGGTGACCACGAGGGTCTGGAACGCCGCCACTCCGACGACGACGAGGATGATCGCGGGGATGATCGTCCAAGCGGTCTCGAGTCTTCGATCGTGCGTTTTGGCGACCACGGGCCCAGTCGTGTGTCCGGGCCGCACGCGGAATTTGCGCACCGCGTATGCGACGAGGGCCATGACCAACACACCAATCGCGACGGCGGGGACCAGGACGAGATAGAACAGTTGCTCCGTTGCGCCTTGACCGGGAGTGAGGGCAGGCTGCGCGCGGGCCCCGCCCGCGAGGAACGCGAGCATGCCGAGGAGGACCGCGGTCAGGAGGCACGACCG
>VBLU01000138.1 GCA_005879065.1 Methanobacteriota archaeon | reverse complement strand
GGTCTCTGGAGATGCTTCGCCTGGAGGCGGAGCTTAGCGACCTTGATCTTCTTCGAATCCGGTGCTTTCGACGAGGCGCGTTCAAGGGAGGCGATCGCCTCATCCGATTGGCCGAGCGATTCGAGCAGGAGACCCCGCGCGTACCACAGCTCCGCATCGTCGGGCTTCTCCGCGAGGCAACCGTCGTAGAACAAGCGGAGCGCCGCAGGGCCTTCCCCCGCGAACGCGTGTCGGATGTCCTCCTCCATCTCCTCTTCGTCGAAGGGCGCGCCGCACTCGACGCAAGTGGACGAGAATGCGGACGTGACGCATTGGCAGAGCGGACATTCGTATTCCGCCTGCGCGATCGATTCCTTCGTTTGCTTGGGAGGTGCGTAATTTAGCAGGTGGAAAGACGCGACCATCTTGCGGGCGGCGATCGGGCCGACCTCTGGGATCCGCGCCAACTGGTCTTCCTTGGCCCGGGCGATCTTCCACGGGGCATCGTAACCACGGTCGATCAGCGCCCGCGCGCGAGACGCGTCGAGGCCAAGGACGCTGAGGAGGTCCGTCAGGGCGCGGCTATCGACCTCGCCTTTGATCCTCCGTCGGGGCCGCCCGACGGGGACCGCGCCGATTTCCACAGGCGTCTGGGCGGGGGGCGACTTCGTCAGTTGACTTTCCGGCCTACCGGGCGGGGGGAACTGGGTGCGGCATTGATCGCAGATGAGCTCCCACGAATTGGGCGTCCCGCATTCGGGGCACGGAGCGGTCCAGCCAAGGGATCGGACGTCCCGAAAGATCGTGACGGAGCCACAGCTCTCACACAGGACGAGGGGGAACACCTTCCCGCCGCACGCGCTGCAAGGCGGAAGATCGTCGACGCGGACGGTCACCTAGTCAATCCCTCCCGAACCCCCTCGGATTTCGACAAGGGGGAAGAGGGTGCCCTCTGACTCTCGCGGAATCCTGCGACCATCACGTGTCGCCATCTCGACTAGGATTTATAGCGGGTCATGGACTTTCGCCCGCTGTTATCACGAGGGATTCGAGGATGGAGCGGGCCGTCATCCTGTGCGACGGTTATTTCGGCCAGAACACGGGGAAGACGGCGAACGGTCTCGTCCGATACTCGAAGCGCTACGAGATCGTCGGCGTGATCGACCACACGAAGGCGGGGCGCGACGCGGGCGAAGTGCTCGACGGGAAGGCGAACGGCATCCCGATCGTCGCGAGCCTGAAGGAAGCGACCGTCCGCCTAGCACCGCATACTCTGATCGTGGGGGTGGCGACGTTCGGAGGATATATTCCGCAGGAATACAGACCCATCCTCCGTGAGGCGATCGAGGGCGGCTTGAGCATCGTCGCGGGCCTACACGAGTACCTGAGCGAGGACCCGGAATTCGCAACGCTCGCGGAGGCCCACGGGGTTCGGTTGGTCGACGTTCGGAAGCCCAAGCCGATTCGCGAGTCGAAGCAGTTCAGCGACCTTTCCCGCAAGCTTCCCTGTCTCCGGATCCCGGTCCTCGGGACGGACGGGGCGATCGGCAAGAGGACGACCGCGCTCCTCCTCACCGACGCCCTGAACGAGAAGGGAATCTCCGCGACCTTCGTCGCGACCGGGCAGACCGGCCTCATGCAGGGTTCCGCCTACGGCGTGCCTCTCGACTCCATCAAAGGAGATTTCATGGTCGGCGAGCTCGAGTCGGAAATCGTTCGCGCCTACGAGGAAACGAAACCCAAGGTCGTCATCGTGGAAGGACAAGGAAGCATTTCCCATCCCGCTTACGTGTGTGGAACCCGCGCGATTATCAACGCGTCGATGCCGAGTGGCATGTTGATGATGCATGCGCCCGCGCGGGCAACGCGCAGTTTTTGGCGGGACGTGGTCGCCTGGCCCATGCCCACCGTGGGGGATGAGATCGAATGGCTGGAGTTCTTCGCCCGCATCGCAGGGAACGGCAAGGTCCTCGGCATCGGCATCAACCATGAGAACATGACTCGGGACGAGGTCGAGCAAACAGTCCAATCGTACGAGACGAAATACCGATTGCCAACCGCGGACCCCCTTTGGCATGGTTGCGGGAAATTTGTCGACCGAATTCGGCGGATGACATGAAGATCCCGAAGTCCCATCCACGCTACGATTCCCTGATGCGCCGCGAAACGCTCGTTCGTGCGTGGAAGGCCGGCATCGTAGTCCCGGAGGGACTCATCGCCCACGGTCGTGGAGAGGCCTTCGACTACCTGTTCGGCGAGCGGACGATCGCTCCCGCGCTCGTGGCCGAACGGGCGGGAGCCGCATGGCTCTTGCGCGCGAAGCGGCCGGTCCTCTCGGTCAACGGCAACGTCGCGGCGCTGTCCGCACGGGAGGTCGTCCGACTTGCGAGGTCGATCCCTGCGCGCATCGAGGTGAACCTGTTCCATCGCTCGGAAGCTCGCGTCCGGCGAATCCGACAGCTGCTCGAGCGGGTGGGAGCCCGGAACGTCTTAGGGGAGAGGCCCAATGCCCGGGTTCCGGGCCTCGAATCGAAGCGGGCTCTGTCGCATCGAGAGGGTGTGTACGGCGCGGACGTCGTGCTCGTCCCCCTTGAGGATGGGGATCGGGCGGAGGCCCTCGTGCGAATGGAGAAGGTCGTGATCAGCGTGGACCTGAACCCGTTCTCGCGGACGACACGCACGGCGTCGATTCCGGTCGTCGACGAACTCTCCCGGGCGCTCCTGAATATTCACCGGTTCGCTCAAGAGCTCCGAGACGACCCGAAGGAAATCACCCGGCTTACTCGTACCTACGACAAGGACAGAAATATGGCGGCGCTGTATTCCTTCCTTCGCTTGGGACTTAATGGCGTGCGAGCAACGGGGGGGACGCGAGGACGGAGACGACCTTAGGCAGAGGCCAACGCAGACTTCGATTGCGCCTGCGGACGGTCCTCTTGGTTCTC
>VBLU01000067.1 GCA_005879065.1 Methanobacteriota archaeon | reverse complement strand
AACGGTCTCACCGCCCCAGCCGGTCGCGTCAACGGCCTCGTCACGGGCAGGGGCCGGGTGAACGGCCTCGTCACCGGCCCGGGACGAGTGAACGGTATTATCACCGGCGCGTCGGTGGGTCGCCCCACCTTCCGGGGCCTTCGACTTCCCTATCCGTCGCGCCGCGTTCGATACTTCACAATCGCTTCGGCGATCCTTGTTGCCGTCCTGATTGCCGGGTTCCTGTTCGTCCCACCTTCTGGGCCTTCGGCTCCCATCGTGATCGACGGGTCCTTCGCGGATTGGTCCTCTGTGCCCATGTTCGACGCAGCGACGACCGCATCGGATTCGAACGTCTCGATCTCACGCTATGCGAGTTTGCTCGACCACGACTCGTTGTACCTCTTCGCGTCGACGACCGGAGGAATGCTGGGCGACGCCACGGGGTACGATGGGGTCGATTTCCTGATCGACGCGGACGGGAACCCGTCGACAGGCTTTGCGTTCGGCGGAATCGGCGCCGAGGCCGTGATCGAGGTGTTCGGTGGGAATCACACGGTGGCAGGCGCGAGGATGTATTCCTTCCCCGTCGACTCCGAGGTGAACTGGAGTCGGCGGCAGGCGGGTGCTTCGGTCCAAGCGGCGGCTTCTGCCGGTGGACTGGAAATCAAAGCGTCGACCTATGACATAGACCGCTTCGATCGTTCGTCATTCCGCGTCGCGGTATACGCGGACGATTTCCGCGGTGCTTCGAGCCGAAGCCTGGTCCCACTCTCATCAGCGGACGGGGGCGTTCTCGTGGAGACTCTTCCCCTGACGACTGTCATCGGGGGTGGTATGACCTCCCTGTTCCAAATTCGCGCACGGGCCATCGCCATCCCGCCATCTGTCACATGGCAGGTGTCCAACTTCCAGTTCAATGCGACCCCTGGCTTGATCCGATCCCTCTCAGCGGAATCCATAAACCTGACCCAGGGCCGACCGGAAGACACGACCACGGTGTCCGTGTCGGCCCCGGGGTTTTTCCCCGGTGATGTTGTCGAGGTTTCCCTGATAGGCGCGAATGGTTCGGTCCCAGTGTTCGTCCAGGGGACGATGGCTCGGGCCTACGTCTCTTCGCCGCCCCCCCGGGTCCAGATTGACGGCCTGTTTGCCGAGTGGTTGTCGCGCGATGTGCCGGATACCGATCCGAAGACGGTCATTAATCCGGACCTTGACATCGTCCGGCATGGGGCCGCCACGTCAAACGGCACGGCCTTCTTCCATGTGCATGTGGCCGGAGCCCTCCTCGGTGGGGAGATTCCCGAGCGGCTGTTCAAGACCCCTGTCACCGCCGGGAATGGGAGTTCGGGAGGGGGCACCGCGATCCTGCCTAGGCGGACGGGAGAGGACGTCTTGCTCGTGTTCCTGGACACCAATATTTCGAACCCTCAAGGATTTGCCATCGGAGGAATCTCCGCCGATTACCTGGTGGAAGTTCGTGGCGAGGGGGGTCAGATTACGTCAAAGTCGGTCTACAGCTGGTCGAATCGCTGGATTCGACAGTCAGGGATTAGCGTCGCGGCCGAGAAAGATCAGGCGGACATCGAAGGGTCGGTGCCTTTGCCGGCCCTCAACGGCACGAGGATCGTGATTGAGTCAACCGACTGGTCCTCGGCAGGGGACACGACGATTCCCATCGCGGCTCCGGGCTTCGTCTCTCCGCTCTCATTTGACACCGGTCCAAGGAATGTGTTGCCGCCACCACACACGAACGGTTTCTCCGGAACCACTTTCTACTTGCGCAATGTGGACTCGATAATCAATCCCGAAGACTGTTTGGGTGCGAAGACGCTGAGTACAACGAAAGGGAGTGGTGGTGGAATCGGTATCCCGTTTACGACCGGTTCCTTTGCTTGCTTCTTTACCGACCCGGCAACCTCCGCGGAAACCGTCCCAGCCGGCAATTGGATGGCCTCGTTCGACCTCTCCTCGGGTGGCAGCACAACCCTACGAATTGCGTTTGCGATTACGGATACTAATGGACTGTCGCCGAATCCCATCTGTTCGGTTGATTCGTTGACAAGTGGAGGCGACAATCAGTCTTTCCAGTGCTCGAAGAACACTGGTGTCAACGTCTCGGTTGACCAGCGGATCCGTCTCCGGGTGGATTTCCTCAGCGGAAGTAACATCACTCTATTCATTGAGGGCGGCGTAGGCTCTGCTGACAGTTCCGTGACAGTCCCCATCCCAGAATTCGGTGAGTTAGCCCTTCCTTCGGCGGGAGTCGTGATCGTCATTCTTGTGATCTCCTATCGCCGGAGACGGAAATCGGACTGACACCACGACTACGATGTTGGCCGACCGCTAAAGGTACTTGTGGAAGCACCACGTTCTTCGTTCCTGACCTATGGAGTTGGGGGTCGTCGGGAAGCCGAACGTGGGGAAGTCCACTTTCTTCGCTGCGGCAACGCTCGCCCCGGTCCACATCGCGAACTATCCCTTCACCACGGTCCAGGCGAATCACGGGGTTGCCTACGTCCGGAAGAAGTGTCCGCACCTCGAACTCGGCCGGCCGTGCAAGCCAAACAATGCCCCCTGCCAGGGCGGCACACGGCTGATCCCGGTGGAGATGCTCGACGTCGCGGGGCTTGTGCCGAACGCCCACCAAGGCCGTGGCCTCGGGAACCAGTTCCTCGATGACTTGCGGCAGGCCAGTGTCCTCGTACATGTGCTCGATGCAGCCGGAATAACCGATTTCGAAGGGAACCCGGTTGCCGCGGGGAGTCACGATCCCATTGAGGACGTTCACTTCCTCGAGGACGAACTCGCGCACTGGATTGCGGGGATCCTCTCGCGGAACTGGGACAAAGAAGCCCGCCGGGCGGACCTCGAGGAAACGCCTCCCGAAAAGGTTCTCCTTGGAAGGCTGACAGGCCTCGGATTCACGGAGATGCAGATTCACTTGGCGCTGCGGGAAGCACCGCTCGATCCGAAGATGGCGCACTGGACCTCGGAGGATCTGCTACGACTCGCGAGGTCGTTGCGGCAGCGCGGCAAGCCGATGATCCTCGCCGCAAACAAAGCAGATCTGGCGCCCTCGGATACCCTGGACAAACTGGTCAACCTCGAAGGATATCACACGATTCCGACGTCCGCCGAGTACGAGCTCGCCCTCCGCCGCGCGGCGACGGCATCCCTCATTGCATACGAGCCCGGCGGGCCTTCGTTCAAGATCCTCGAACCAGGGAAGTTGACGGCCAGCCAGTCGAAAGCCCTCGATACGATCGCAGTGTTCCTGCAGAAACGAGGGTCGACGGGCGTGCAGCAATGCTTGGAGGAGGCAGTGTTCAAGCTCCTGAACTTGATCGTCGTGTTCCCTGTGGAGGATGAGCATCATTGGTCCGACAAGAGCGGGAACGTCCTCCCGGACGCGTTCCTCGTGCCGCGCGGTTCCACCGCGGCGGACGTAGCCTTTAAGGTGCACACGGATTTGGGGAACCACTTCATCCGCGCCATCAACGCACGGACGAAGATGGTCGTCGGTCGCGACCACCCGGTTGAGGATGGGGACGTCATCAAGATTGTGGCGAAGGCATGAGCGAGTCGTTCGACGTTCGGATCATCACGGCTTCGTACCGTCGCGAGCCCGTGGACGGCCCTGAGGATCCCCAGGTGCCGGTCATCCAGCTGTTCGGCCGCACCCGCGAAGGGAAGAGTATCGCGATCGAGTACTCCGGGTTCAAGCCCTACTTCTTCGTTATCGCGCCACCCCAGGCTTTGCGGGGTGCGTTCGCCCGCGACAAGCAAGTGGTCGCCTTCGAGGACGTGACCCTGGAAGTGGAAGGCCGGCCTACGCCCTGCGCCCGCGTGGTCCTCCGACAGCCCTGGAAGACGCCGGAATACCGGGAAAAGGCACGCAAGTTCGGATCGACTCCTCTGGAAGCGGACATCCCGTTCCAACATCGGTTCATCTATGATATGGATCTCGGGGCGGCCGTCCGAGTCGTGGGAACGACCCAGGATCCGAAGGGACGTTACTGGACAGACCTGTTCCTTGTGGCCGAACGGTTCGAGCCGTGCGACCCGTTCCGTCCCGCCCTCCGGATCCTCAGCTTTGACATCGAAAATTCGATCCGGGACGGCCACATCTTCTGCATCGGGGTCGCATACCGCGAAGCGGGCGAGATCAAGACCCGCATCCTCACCGGCAACGAGAAGGAGATCATCGAGCGGTTCGTGAAGCTCATCGATGAGTTGGATCCGGACGTCATCTCCGGATACAACATCGACGGATACGACCTGCCGGTCCTCATCGAACGGGCCGCGAAGCACGGGATGCAGCGGCTCTCCCTCGCGCGGGACCACTCCACCTTCTTCCACCTGGGCGAACGGTTTTGGCGGCTCGACGGGCGTATCCTGACAGACGTATGGTGGGCCGTGCGGGCGGAGATGCGTCCGAAGCAGGAGACCCTCGACTACGTGGCGAAGCACTTGCTCGGGGAGGGCAAGCACGAGCTGCAGCGCCGCCGAATCGACGAGGAATGGGAGGCGGACCGGGACAAGGTGATCCGCTACTGCATCCAGGACGCCGAACTCTCCCTACGGATCCTGGAGCGGGTGCGCCGCATCGAGAAGACCCTCGACCTCGCGGCGGTGAGCAAACTTCCGCTCGAGGACGTGCTCCATGGCCGCACGTCGAACCTGATCGACTCCATCCTGATCCGGGCCGCGGACCGCGCGAAGGTCGCGGTGCCGATGATGAAGATGCGCGGAGGTCGCGTCGAACAGATCGAGGGCGGCTACGTGCACAGCTTGCAGCCCGGGCTGTACGAGTGGGTCATCTCCCTCGACTTCCGCGCGATGTACCCGTCCCTGATCATCGAGAACAACATCTGCTTTACGACGGTCTCGCCGAACGGCACGATCGTGAGCCCGACCGGGGCCAAGTTCCTCCCGGCAGAGGTGAAGAAGGGGCTCCTCCCGGTCATCCTTGCGAACCTGATGAAGGACCGCCAGGAGGTCCGGACGAAGCAGAAGGCCGCGACGGACCCCCAGATGAAGGAGTTCTACGAGGGCCTGCAGGCCGCGATCAAGGTCCTCATGAACGCGTTCTACGGAGTCCTCGCATCGTCCTTCTACCGGTTCAATGACCCGAAGGTGGGCGCCTCGATCACCGCCTTCGCCCGGGATCGCATCAAAGGGATCATCGGGGAGCTCGAGGCCGAAGGCGTGAAGGTCGTGTACGCGGACACAGACTCCGTCTTCTTTCAGTCCCCGTCGCCCGGCCTCGACGCGTCGCTCGACTTCGCCAAGAAGACGGCGGAGCGGTTCTCCCGCGGCCGAATCTCGATGGAGGTGGACAAGATCTACGAAACCCTCTTCAGCCATGGGCGGAAGAAACGGTACGCCGGCAAGGTCGCGTGGCCGGAGGAGCTCCGGAGCCAGATGGTCGTGCGCGGGTACGAGATCCGCCGGACGGACGCCTTCGACCTCCAGAGTGACGCCCAGAGCCGGGTCTTCGATCGGATCCTGGACCGTGACCAGGAGGGATCAATCGCGCTCGCGAAGCAGATCGTCGCGGAGGTCCGATCCGGGAGTCCGCCACTCGAGGATCGGGACAAAGACCCGATCGAGATGCTCGTGATCTCCCGCACCGTGAAAGAGGAGAACCGCTACGTGAATCCGAACTCGATGAGCAACGTGATCGCCGCCCGGAAGCTCGAGGAGATGGGGGAGGAGTTCATGCCCGGGATGAAGGTCTCGTGGATCGTGACGGACTCGAAGAAGAGCCCGATGGAAGTGGAGCCCTACGTGTCCGGCCGGCCCTTCGACAAACGCCCGGACTGGGAATACTACGCGCGGCGGGTCGCGCAGACCCTCGCATATATCACGGAGGTCTACGGCTGGGACGAAAAGGCGCTGTTCACCGGGACGCAGCCCGCGCAGCAGAAATCCCTGGACAGCGGTGATTTTCCGGAGGACGCGCCTGCTTCGGAAGGACACCGCCGGGCGGAGAAGAAACTCACGCTCGAAGATTTCTTCTGAGGTGCGCCTTGGCTGTCACCGACGCCCGCTGCCGGTTCTGCGGGTGGGAGGGGTCCGATCCCGTGCGCGACGCGCACGGCAGTCTGTTTTGTCCGAACTGCGGACGTCCGGCGGATTACAAGTTCGTCGTCGAAGAATTGAAGCGTCAGGGACTTTGGAAGGCGTGAGGGATGGCCCGTCGGATCTGCCGCGTGGTCGCGGTGGGAGACGCGATCGTCGATCGGATCACACCACCGATGCGCCCCCTTCCTCGCGGAGACTTCCAAGGCCACATCGCGGCCTTCGAGACTCTGCCGGGAGGGAACGCCACGAACTTCGCCCTCCAGATCGCGCGGCTCGGGGCGAAGACCACATTCGTGGGCGTCCTTGGACGCGATGCGAATGCCCACCTTCTCCGGGAGGCCTACCGCCGACAGGGGGTGCGCGCGCTCGTCCGCACGGATGCGGGACACCCCACGGGCGCGACCGTCGCACTGTCGTGGACCGGCGGCGGACGCGCCCTGATTACGTCGCTCGGCGCGAACGGCGAACTGCGCCTCCGGGATGTCCCAGCGAAAATTCTGAAACAAGTCGATCATCTCCACCGCGCCGGCTTCTGGTGGACGCCACGGCTCATGGGTCGTCCGACCGCCCTCCTATTGTCGCGGGCTCGACACGCGGGGGTAGGCACGTCGTTGGACATGTCTACGGACCCTTTCGGTTGGACGCGGGAGCGCCTTCGTGCCGCCCGCATGGCCCTACCGTTCGTGGACACGTTCTTCGGAAATGAGGTCGAAGTGTCGGCGCTCGGAGGAGACCGATCCCCGTTCGAGGCCGCCCGCCGGATCTGTGCGATGGGCGCCCGAGAGGTCGTCATCCACCGGGGAGACCGTGGGTCCGCCTGGATCTCTCCGGACGGCATCGAAAAGGTCCCCGCCTTCTCGGTTCCGATCGAGAATCCGACGGGATGCGGAGACGTGTTTAACGCGGCGTACGTCAACGCCCGGTTCGGAGGCGATTCCGTCACCGAGGCGTTGCGTTTCGCGAACGCCTGTTCGGCCCTGCATATCCGGGACCGTCGGCATCCGTACTCCCGGCTCTCAGACGTCCGTCGGTTCCTCGCCTCGCGATTCACCGAGTCCTAGGCAGATTTTCACTTTCACCCATCCCCCTCTCCCGTCCGCGTTGATAACCCATGCCGGAGATGGAGAGGCCATGGCCCTCGCCTCCGTACACACGCGTTCTTCCGTCCCCCCTGGGGCTTGGGCCATGCTGGGTCGGACGGATCTGGAGGCATCCACGTGCTGGGATTTTCCGACGCAAGCGGACGGACATCCGCGGGCAGGCGATGCGTCGTTCAACGGCGTCACCCCGGCCCGATGCGCCGGGAATCTTGTCCGGCGCTACTCCCGACCCGGCGAACTCGTGGTCGATCCGATGGCCGGTTCGGGCACGATTGGGGACGTGGCTCGCACCCTCGGTCGGCGCGCGATTTCCTTCGATCTCGTCCCACGCCGACGGGATGTGCTTCGGGCGGATGCGCGGGCCTGGCCCCTGCCAGACGAAACCGCCGCGCTCGCCGTGATCGATTCACCGTACTCGGACAACATCGCGTATGGCCGTGATCCTCGGTGTCTCGGACGGATCTCGTGCCGGGATCCGCGGTTCTACGAGGAGATGAGACGGGTCGCGGCGGAGGCGCGTCGCGTCCTGGTACCCGGAGGAATCCTCGCGTGGATCATTGCAGACGAGTATCGCGGCGGGGTCTACACTCCGGCCGGGTTTCGATTGCTGACCGTCCTCTCGGAGGCCTTTGAACCGATCGACACGGTCGTCCTCGTGAGGCACCATGATCGATCCGCATCGCCGATGTGGGAGCACCGGGCACGCCGCTTCAATTTCTACCTTCGAGGGTTCAAATTCGTCTTCATCCTGCGGAAGCCGGTTGGGGAATCGGGAGGTTGAACATGGAGAAACCGACGGAGTGGACGAGTGGCACGTCGCGGGCGATCATGGCGGGCCTACGAGAGCGGGTTCGGCCGGTGGCAATCCGCCGGCGGGATCGGGTCGAAGAGCACGTGGGCCGATACTGGATCTCATGGCGGAGCCGCAACCGGAATCGGGTCTTCGCGGAAATCCGGGCCCTGCAGGGTCGAGTGCAGGTGTTCATCCTGCCCGGTCCTCGCGACCTCCGGGATTCGGCGGGTCTCGCTCGCCGGGCGCCGCGGACCCAAGGTTGGGGATGGTTCCGGTCGCGAATCGAGGTCTCTTCTTTGGAAGGCGTCGAACCCGCTGCCAAGCTGATCGTGCAGTCATATGAGCAGGTGCTAGCTCGAGAAAACGGGGGCCGCGACCCGCGAATCGCTCGACGCACGCAAGGCCTTTAATAGACCTCGGTCTTTGGCGCAGCGCTTTCACGACCCTGGTCGGGAGATGTACCTTCGGGCGAATCCGAAAATCCAGGGGGTAGGGCGATGGCCGAAGAACCACCCAAGGCTCCGGAACCGGAGATCAGCATTGCACCGGAGGGCGAGGCGAAGACCCCCGCGCGTCCGCGAAACCTGTACGCCTTTGTCAAGCAGGCGTGGAGGGACCCGCGAGGCGGCGTCGTGGAACAGACCCATTTTCGGAGGATGGTGGAGTGGCGTCGCGGCAACGCCTTCGTTCGAATCGACCGACCGACCCGAATCGATCGGGCCCGGGAGCTCGGCTACCGAGCGAAGCAAGGCTATGTCATGGTCCGCGCGCGGGTCCGACGCGGTGGCCGGCGGCGGCCGAAACCCATGGGAGGGCGCCATCCGAAGCGGCGCGGTCTTGTCAAGATCACGATGGCGAAATCAATCCAGCGGATCGCCGAGGAACGAACCGCGAAGCGGTATCCCAATCTCGAGGTCCTCAATTCCTACTGGGTCGGCGAAGACGGGATGCACAAGTATTACGAGGTCATCCTTGTGGACCCGCAACATCCGGTGATCCGGAACGATCCGAAGATCAACTGGATTTGCGAACCGGGGAACCGAGGACGCGCGTTCCGGGGCCTCACGTCCGCTGGCAAGAAGGGCCGAGGCCTGACGCACAAGGGCAAGGGCGCGGAAAAGATTCGTCCGAGCATCAGCCGCCACGGGCGACTCGGCAAGTGACCTCACGGCGATCGGATTCGAGCCGCGAGGCGTCCGATCTCTTCCTCGCCGAGTCCGATGACCGGTTCGAAGATGGGGACGTCGAAGGGCGTCCGATTTTTCGGGTCGAACGTCTCCCAACGGGTCCCGAGGAAGACCGCTTCGGCCCTCGCGATCCGAACGATCTCGCCCAGGTTCCCGTCCGCGGGGAGGCCCAGGACCTTGAGGCGCACATCCCATTTTCGGAGCGGCTCGACGAAGCGCTCGCCATCCGACGAGGCCACCGCGATTCGGCAACCGCGCTTCATCCCCATCCAAGCAGCAACCATGCCCGCCTCGTCCCGGACCACCGCGAGGGCGCGACCCTGGCTGCCGAGCGGGAGACCCCCTGGACCGGCCCAGATCTCCCGGAACACGAACGCACGGTTGTGGCGGACCTCGACGTGGATCTCGACGTCGGGATGGGTGAGATTCACTCGCACGGCCGGATGGGCCCGGCGGATTTCCTCCCCGAGTTCGCGGCCTTTCGGAGGGAGTCTAAGTCCGCGTGGGCCTCGGTGGCGGGGCTGATCGATACGACCCCAAAGACCCGTCCGAGGATCGTGCGTGCCTTCGCGACGTCGTCCACGTGGACGTACACCCGGGCCTCGTCGGCCTCGGTAATGCATTCGACGCCTTCTGAGGCGAACAGATCCTGGATGTTCGCGACGAGGCGGTCTCGGAGCTGCCGGCGCACGAATCGGCTCTTCAGGGCCAGCTCGCCGAAACGAACCAGGAGGACCACGATTCACAGACCGTCCGTGGACCCATATTTTCGGGGTAGTAATTAATACGGCCCAGGCTTTCGTACGGCGTGGACGTCCTCGTCCTGCTGCTTCAGGTCGTCCTCATTTTCGTCGTCGCGTTCATCTATTCGAATCTGGGCCTCGGCGGCGGTCTCCTCTTCGTGCCGATCCTCCTCTCGACCGGAGTCTCGTCCAAGGACCTCGCGGTGCCGATCTCACTCACGTTGACGATAGCGACGGCCGCCTCGTCCGTGATCAACCACCACCGCCGCGGCCTCGTCGATTTCCGCCTCGGAAGTCTCCTCGTCGCAGGCGCCTTGCTGGGGGCCGTGGTCGGGACGTTCTTCACGTTGGTCGTCTTGGATGAAAGGACTTTCAAGGCTTTCTTCGCCGCGGTGCTCCTCCTGTTCGGCGTCTACATGGTGCTCGATTGGGTCCGGAACCAACGTTCCGTCGACGAGGACAACGACGCGTTGTTGACCCGTCCTCGTGTCGTCGGGACCGCGGCGTCCACGGCCGGATCCGGGTTTCTCTCCGGTGCCATGGGCATCGGGGGAGGCCTCCTGAACGTCCCGCTCCTCGTGTACGTTCTGGGGCGGAAGACCCGGAAGGCGATCGGGACGTCCTCGTTGCTCATCATCCCGACCGCCGCGGTCGGCTTCGCCGCGTATGTTGCGGGCCTCGCGCTTCGACCTACGGGTTTCACCTGGCCGGAAGCGTATGTCCTCATTCCCATCCTGATGCCGGTCGTGTTTGTCGGGGCCTTCATCGGCTCTCGATGGGGCCTCGCGACACTCAAGACCCGATCCGTTGCGTTGATTTTCATCGTCGTCTTGTTCGTCGCGGCGGCCAAGCTGGTCTACGACCTCCTGTGACCACCTCGGATCGAACCCGAACGAGGTTCGGATCAGCGGCGGGGGCGGAGGCCCCGCCTCCGACTGGCCCACTCCTGCGTCTTCGTGAACGCCAATTGATCTACGACGATGCCGATGACGAGGATTACGAGCATCACGCCCATGACCCCGGCGATGTCTGGAACGGAAGCGGAGGCATTCAGCAGAAAACCGAGCCCGACCGTGGCGAAGATGATCTCCGCACCGATCAGCGACCGCCACGCGAAAGACCATCCGACTTTGGCCGCGGAGATCAGATGCGGGAGGGCGGCCGGGACGGTCACCCGGAGGATCAGGTCCATGCCGTCGGAACCCATGTTGCGCGCCGCCTGAAGGTACACCGGAGGCACGGTCCGCAGTGCGTCTGCGAAGGAGATGCTGACCCCGAAGACGGAACCGATGATCGTGACGAAGAGGAGGGTGGTCTCCGAGAACCCGAACCAGATCAGGCTGAGCGGGACCCACGCGATGGACGGGAAGATCTGCAGTCCGAGGATGTACGGTTGGATCCCCTTCCCGAAGGTGGTGAACCGCACCATGAGGAACGCGAGCAGGGCACCCAGCACAAGCGAAATGAGGAAGCCCACCGCGAGTCGGCGAAGCGTGGCGACGATTGCCCGGACGAGCCGGGTACTGTTCCAGAAGTCGACGAGGGCGCGAGCGACCTGGGAGGGACCCGGGAACAAGAACCCCCAGACCCCGGATCGGAAGATTAGCTCCCAGATCGCGATGGCGGAAATCGCGATCGCGACCATCGGGATGAGGTGCCGGAACTCCCAAGCAAGGCTCCGCTCGCGGCGGCGCTTCACAGCTGCATCTTGGGCTGGTTGCTCGACCATTGGACCTCCGCTTTCAGAATCTCGTTCGAGCGCCGGATCGCTTCCGCGACTCCCGCGTCGTTCAGGGTTCGGGGTCTCCTCGCGCCATTCTCGAGGATCGCGCTTACCGTGCCCGGTCGGTGGGACAGGACCACGATTCGGTCGCCGAGGACCGCCGCTTCGCGGACGTCATGCGTGACGAATAGGGTCGTTGTGCCGCTACGTACCCAGAGGTCTTGGACGACCGATTGCATCTCCTCGCGGATCTGGACATCGAGGGCCGCAAACGGTTCGTCCATGAGGAGGACCCGAGGTCGGAGGACGAGGGCGCGCGCCAGGGCGACGCGCTGCTTCATCCCACCAGACAGTTCGTGAACCCGAGCGTGAGCGAACTTCTCGAGTTGGACCATTTCGAGATGCTCGAGGACCCGCTGTTGACGGTCTTTCCGCGGGACGCCTGCCACCCGGAGCCCGAATTCAACGTTGCCTGTCACATCGAGCCATGGAAACAGGGCCGCGTCCTGGAACACAACGATTCGGTCCGCCCCCGGGCCGTGTACCCGATGGCCGTCCATGGCGACCCAGCCGGTCGTCGGTTCCTCGAGACCCGCGACCAAACTGAGTAGGGTGGACTTCCCGCACCCCGAGGGACCCACGATCGTGACGAACTCGCCCCCCCGAATTTCGAGGTTCACATCGCGCAGCGCTTCCGTTTGGCCAGCATTGCCCCCGAATCGCTTCCCCAGCATGACCAGTTTCAGGTCGGCCCCTTTCATCTCTCGCTCACCGGGGGAAGCCCCTTCTCCTTGAGGACTTGATTGAGCAGGCTCAGGTCGTACAGCGAGCCGGGTTGCACGTCGCGCGATAGGAACCCGAGCTCCTGCGACCAGGCGAGGTAGGTTCCGAGCGATGCCGCGATCGGATCGTATGTGACATTGAAATTCCCGAACGCCGCGGTGATGGTCTCTTCTTTGAGCCGGCTCGTCGTCAAATTGTAGATTTCGTCGTTGACGATCCTCAGGTCGGAGGCAGTTGCCCGCCGCAGTTGGAGAGTCAGGTTCACGTACATGCGGAGAAAGGAAGTGATGACGTCGGGGTGTCGTTCCAAGTACCGTTTCGTGGTCACTAGCTGGGTCGTCACGAACTGCCGACCCGGCCACAGGTCCCGTTCGTCCAGGATCACCTTCGCATTCGCTTCTTGAACCAACCGGGTCCCCCAGGGTTCCGGGACCCAGGCGCCATCGATTTGGCCCAGCTTGAACAACGTGAGGATCTCCGGATTTGCCGCGTTGATGACATCGACGTCTCCGCCCTCATCGAGCGTCCTGTGCCCCCGCACCAGCAGGTAGTGTTTGAGCGCGATATCCTGGGTGTTCCCCCATTGGGGCGTCGCGAATTTTCTTCCACTGAAATCCGCGTCTGTCGTCAAGCTCAGGGAAGGTTGAGCAACGAACAACGCTCCGCCGCTCGACACCCCGGCGATCACTCGGAGGACGTCCGGCGCGACCGAAAGTCCGTTCAGGGTGGGCGACGGGCCGACGAACACGACGTCGACATGGTTGGACAAGAGCGCCTGGATGGCCGCAGGCCCCGCATTGAATGCCTGAGGTTGGACCGAAAAATCGATTCCCAACCCCTGGTGGAGGGCACGCTCATACGCGCCGGTGGCGACGCCATAGATGGCCTGTGCGTGGGTCACGTTTGGGAAGAAACCGAGGCGCAGCGTGGAGGCCGTGGGAGCCGTCGAGAGGTAGCCGAAGAGGACGGCCCCGGAGAGCAAGACCGAAGCGATGGCCACCGCCGTGAAGGCGAGGTTCGTGCGGAGATGTCCCACGAGGCGGTGAAACCCCCCTTTCTGATATAGCTTATCGGCGACGACGCAATCCGTGTTTCGTATCATTTCGCGAAATCGAATTTCGAACGCAAAAAGCAGAAATACCCGGGGGCTTGTGCGCCGGCCCCGCTCGCGGATTGAGGATGGGATGGGCCGCACGGATGGGTCGCACTGGTACTACTCGTACCTCCCGATGGGAATCTCGGGCGGGGCGACGTCGACCTTGATCCCGCTCTTCGCGTACGCGTTGGGCGGGAACCTGTTCCACGTCGGCATCATCGCGGCCGCGACGAGCGTCGCTTCCGTCCCCGCCTTCATCCTGTGGGGTGGCGCGTGCGACCGTCGCGGGCGGCGCAAGCCGTTCCTCCTCATCGGATTTCTTGGGTCGGGGATCGCTCTGCTCGCGATGGCGGCGAGCCGGACGATGTCCGAATTCTATCTCGCAAACCTGCTCGCCGGATTCCTCGGCGCGGCGAGCGGCCCCGCGGGAACCGTCCTGCTCATGGAGACGTCGAAGCGCGAGGACTGGCCCGCCCGCCTCGCGATTATGAGCCGCATGACGGCGACGGGTTGGGTCGCGGGCTTGGCGCTCGGCATCCTCTGGCTGGCCGCAGGCCCGGGTTTGGTTGGAGGCGGATTGACATCGATGCGGTACCTGTTCGCGATTGGAGCCGCCCTTGCGTTCTGCGCCGGTTTCGTCGTCCAAGCTGCGACCCGGGAGGCCGCGGTCCGCGTCGACCGGAAGGACGTCCATCTGGTGGACGCACACCCGCGGGTCGAGCGGGGACGCTATCTCCCGATGCGAATCGTCCATTTCGTGGGACCCCTAGCGGATTCATCGGGAAACCGCCTCCCGCGACCTCTTCGAGCGTACCTGTTGTGCGTCCTCCTCCTCTTCGGAGGCTTCACCGCCTTCTACAGCTTCTTCCCGATATTCCTCTCGCAGGTGTACGGGTTCGGGAATCCGGAGATCTTCGCGATCTACATCGCGAGTCAGGTCACGTCGATCGCGATGTACCGGCGCGTCGCCGGTTGGGTCTCCTCACGCGGGAGCCGGCCGATGCAGTTGTATGGTAGCGTCGGACGGTCCGTCCTCTTCAGCTCGTTCTTCCTCCTGGGGATCGTGGGACTCGGCGACCTACCGCGGCTGGGACTTATGGTTGCGCTCCACGCGGGCGTCGGCGCATGTTGGGCCATGATCAACGTCGCGAGCTGCACGCTCGTGTCCCACCTGGCGCCGGATGGCGCACGGGCGCGGGCCCTCGGAGCGTTCAACGCGGTCCAGGGCTTCGGGTCGATTTTCGGGCCCTTGCTCGGAGGCCTCGTTGCCGCCCTCTTCGGGTACGGGCTCGCGTTCGCGGCGAGCGTGGCCCTTGTCCTTGCAGGTACCGGCGTCCTGTGGACGACGCGAATCTCGGACGCCTGAGTCTTCGTGCGAAAAGGATTAATGAGGTCCGGTCTTCCTGCGAACCAGGTGTCCCTTGGACGTGCTCATCCTCGGCGGATATGGCGCGATGGCCCAGTCCACGGTCCCCGATCTCCTGGCGAGTCCGGGCGTCGACCGGGTCGGCATCGCGGGGAGGAGCGAGCCGAAGGCCAAGGCGTTCGCCGCGGCCCAGCGGGATCCTCGGGCCGTCCCGGTCCCCGTCGATGCACGCGATTCCCCTTCCCTCGTCCGCGAGATGAAAGGCTGGGACTGCGTGATCAACAGCTCCTGGTACGATCTGAACGTTTCGATCATGGAGGCGGCCATCGAGGCGGGGATTCACTATTGCGACCTCGGCGGCCTGTACCACCAGACGCTGCGACAGTTGAAGCTCGACGCGCGAGCGAAGGACGCCGGCGTGACGTGCGTCCTCGGCATCGGCTCCACGCCCGGGACGATGAACGTGATGGGCGCCTACGGTGCGAGCAAACTCGACAAGGTCCACAAGGTCCTCCTTCGCAGCAGCGGCGCGGTGGTATCCGGTGGGGAGCCCGGGATTTTCGTTCCCCCGTATGCCATCCGGACGATCTTCGACGAGTTCTCGATGGACGCCCCGATCCTGCGGAACGGAAAGATCCAGTTCGTCCCAGCGCTCTCCGGGCTCGAGCGCTCCGAGTTCATGCCGCCCGTGGGCGTCGTGGAGGGCTACTACACGATCCATTCGGAGCTGGTCACCATGCCGAAGACGATCGGAAAGGGCGTCCAAGAAATGGACTTCATCGTCGCCTTCCCTCCGGCCTTCCGGCAGACGATCGAGACGATCGTCCGTCTCGGCCTTGCGAGCCGCGATGAGATCGTGGTGGAGGGAACGAAGGTCCGCCCTTATGATGCGACCTCGACCGTCATCGACGGTCTCCCGAAGCCGAAGGAACCGGAGCTCGACGTGGACATCCAGCGGTGCGTCCTGATCGGCGAACGCGAGGGGAATCCCGTCACGCTCCGCTACGAGGCGGTGACTTGGCCCCACAAGAAATGGAACGTCGGAGGAGGCGTCGTGGACACCGGCGTCCCTCCATCGATTGCCGCCCAGTGGATGGTCCAAGGTCGGACGAAGGGACCTGGCGTCGTGCCTCCAGAAATCGCATTCGAACCGGTGGCCTATTTCACGGAGCTCTCGGCGCAAGGCCGTGGCATTCGGGTCACGGAGATCGCCGAGGAAATGCGGACCCTGAACTGAGACGATCCGCCCCGGCATTACACGCTCGGATGGGGCGCCTCGCCGTACAGGGCCGTTTGTTCGCTTGCGGCTTGGAGCTGGACTGCGGGGGCCCTCTCTCGATGTCGGTGTGCTTCCTTCGCGATCGCAGCGAACGCGCCGTCGGCCACCTCGAGGGCCCATTCGACGTCTTCGTCCGTGTGCTCTGTGGAAAGGAACGCCCGTTCGCCCGTGTTCGGGATCCCGAACAAGACGTTGTTCCCGAGACAATGGATGAACCAGTTCCACCAGCGACGGGTGTTCGCGCTGAGGGTGTCCCGGAAGTTCCGGATCTCGTCCTTCGTCGTGAAGTACACGTTCCCGATGGATCCGACATATTCGACCCAGGCCGGGATGCGACGATCGTCCGCGAGGTCTTGCAGGCCGCTGAACAGCTGCCGGCCGAGACGGTTGACATGATCGTAGTATTCGGGATGCTCTCCGAGGATCTGGACCGCCTTCAGCCCTGCCGCCACTCCGATCGGGTGTCCGTTGTAGGTGCCCGCATGGAAGGTCGCGTTCCGCCAACCCCGGCCCGGTTCGAGGGTCTCCATGATTTGCGACTCGCCTCCGAATCCCGCGAGCTGGAATCCGCCTCCCGCGATTTTCCCGAAGGTCGTCATGTCCGGGCGGACGTTGTAGTATTCCTGCGCGCCCCCGTACGCCAGGCGGAAGCCGGTGAGGACCTCGTCGAAGATGAGGACGATGCGGCGTTTCCGGGTGAGTTGGCGGAGACGTTTGAGGTAGTTTCCTTTCGGCACGATCACGCCCGGGCCGCACAGGACCGGCTCCACGATCAGGGCTCCGACCTCGTCTTCGTTTTCTTCGAGGATCGCGGCGGTCCCTTCGATGTCGTTGTATGGGTAGATAACGACCGTGTCCGAGACGGCCTTGGGGATCCCGCGTCCATAGGGGACCGCCTTGTATCCGTTGTTGCGCGCCATCCGGGCGTCCATGTCGAGGCTCTGGAGCACGTAGTCGTGGGCGCCGTGGTATGCGCCCTCGGCCTTCGCGATCTTCTCGCGTCCCGAGTAGGCCCGTGCGGTGCGGATCGCGTGCATCGTGGCCTCGGTCCCGCTGTTGCAGAGCCGCATCTTCCGCATCGACGGCATGGCCTTCTGGACGGCCGCCAGGTAGTCGATGAAGAGCTCGCTCGTGACACCGAGCATGGACCCGGACTCGAGCTGTTTGATCACCTCGAGGGCGATGTCGCGGTTGTTGTGTCCGAGGAGCAGGGCGCCGAAACCCATCATGAAGTCGAGGATCTTGTTTCCGTCGACGTCGTAGATGTAGCCGCCGTCCCCGTAGTCCGCGAGGAACGGGTGCGGTCGGAAGTAGCGGATGTTGCTCTCGACCCCTCCGGGGGTGAGCCTCGCCGCACGGCGCCAGAGCTGGGCGCTCTTCTTGTGCCGCGTGATGTACTTCCGGCTGAACTTCTGGGACGGCAATGGATCACCTCCAGGCGAAAACGAGGCCGGCGCAGGGCCGACTTCGGGACCCCGGGCCCCTTGGGGGAGGATGTGCCGAGGCGCGGAGTCGCCTCGATCGGCCCGGTGAACGTCCCTTCACCCGGACATTCCTGAATAGGCTTCGGAACCTATGAATAGGTTACGTGTACAGTTTGCGCTTTGTATATCAAAGGACGAATCTCTCAAAAGTATAGCCATAACGTAAACACCGCGGTGGACGGATGTCGTCCGCCCGAGTCATCGCCTTTATGAGATCTATAAGATGGCTGTACACAAAGGTGCGTTGGATGCTTTCGATTCGGGGGTGGCTTCTAACCGGAAGAGTTCCGATGGAATGTCTATCTTCGTACATGGATTGACGGCCGACTTGAGGTCGGTGGAGAAGCGCTACCCCATCCTGAATCGTGTTGTCCAAATCGCCATCGCGCCGGTGGCCGAAGGGAGACGACGGACGAATGACCGAGACCGCTGTCGGAATTATTTGCGGCTCTTTTGATATCAACGATCTGAAAGAATGCGTGGGGCAGGATTTGAACCTGCGAACCCCTACGGGACAGGATCCTGAGCCCTGCGCCTTTGACCAAGCTTGGCAACCCACGCACGTCGCAGGCGGCTGCGAATTCGTTAGTTCGTAATAATCTTCCGGTGCGGGCGTCTCCCTGGGAAGTCGCTCGGTCGATCCGCGATCCATTCTTCGAACGGATCGGCCCGCCCTTGCCCGCGATTCAAGACTATCGTTTCTTCATGATTTTCATGAAGCCATTGGAATCGAAGACCTCGAGCTGCCGGTCCGAGAGCGTGCTCCGGAATTCCTCCCAGCTGATCACCTCGATCCGATTGTTGCGCCCTTTTGTAAATTGAATGCCGTCCGTGCCCTTGACGCGGCCTGGCCGGAGTCCTTTCTTCTTTGCCTTCTCGATCGCGGCCTCGATGCTCACGGGTTCCATGACCAATCCGATCCCTCCGGACGCGGCCCCACAACGAGCCGTGCGCGGATGTATATGAGGGTCGCTATATAATTGTTGTTTTGGGACGCGGGCCTCGCAGAAGCCTTCTATCGCGACGGGGATATGCTTGATCGTGCCACGCTTCGGTTCGTCCGGCATCCGGGGTCTAGGGAATGTGGATGTGACACCGGAGCTCGCGCTCAAAGTGGGCATGGTGATTGGGGATATCTATGGAGACACACTCATTGGCAGGGATCCCCGTCTCACGGGGTCCATGCTCGATGCCGCATTGAACGCCGGTGTCCTGTCAAGCGGCTCGGACGCCATCGAGGCGGGTCTCGTCTCCACACCGACCCTCGCCCGCGGAGCCGGAAATTACGCGTGCGGTGTCATGATCACGGCCTCGCACAATCCGGCTCCGTACAACGGGATCAAGCTCTGGAATCCGGATGGGATGGCCTTCGACGAGGACCAACAACGGGAGATCGAGGACGCCCTCGACCGCTCGAGCTTCCCAGTGCCTTCCTGGGATCGGATTGGCGCGGAGTCGTCCAACCCCGACCTGATTGCCGCACACGTGGAGGCGATTCTGAAAGACGTGGGCGCATCGAAGGTTCGCGTGGTCGTCGACTGCGCTTGCGGGGCCACATGCACGATCACGCCCTTGCTCCTCCGGAAGATGGGATGCGACGTGATCGCCATCAACGCACAGCCGGACGGCCATTTTCCCGGCCGCGAGCCCGAGCCGACCGAGGAAAACCTCGCCGCCCTACGGGCGACGGTTCGCGCGTGTCGAGCGGATCTCGGGATCGCCCACGATGGAGACGGGGACCGGATGGTCGCGGTCGATCGCGAGGGAACGTTCGTCGGAGGCGACCTGCTGTTGGCCCTGTTCGTGCGTCAGGAGGTCCGGACGGGACTCGTCGTCCCGGTGGACGCCTCGATGGTCCTCGAAGACCTTCTCCCGAAAGCGAAGATCTGGCGGACCCGGGTCGGAGACGTCTACGTCGCGGCAGAGATCAAACGACGCAACGCGGACTTCGGCGGAGAGCCTTCCGGGACCTGGATTTTCCCGAGGGCGACGCTGTGTCCCGACGGAGTCTACGCGGCTGCGCGCCTGGTCTCGATGGTGGCCGAACGCCCCCTTGATGAACTCGTCGGGGAGATTCCGCGCTACCCCGTGATCCGGGGCGCTGTCGCGTACTCCACGGAAGGACGAGCGAAGGTGGAGTCGCGGCTCGACGCTTCGCTCCGAGGTCTCTCCGCGGATTTGAGCACCGTCGACGGGTGGCGACTCCAATTCGAAGACGGTTGGGCCCTCGTCCGTTTCTCCGGGACGGAGCCAAAAATCCGCGTGTTGGCGGAGTCACGAAACGAGGCCAGAGCAAAGGAGATATATTCCACGGTCCTATCGAGCACCAGAGGCGCAGCCGCATGAAGGCCGTAGTCCTCGCGGCCGGTGAGGGCACGCGGATGCGGCCCCTCACGGCGAATCTTCCGAAACCCCTCCTACCGGTGGCCGGCAAGCCGTTTCTGCGTCACAGCCTCGAGGCGTTGCGCGCGGCGGGAATCAAGGACCTCGCCATCTTGATCGGATGGCAAGGGCATCGGATTCGGGAACGGTTCGGGGACGGGGCGGCCCTGGATCTCTCCATCGCATACGAGGAACAAGGCGAACGCCTGGGGACAGCCCATGCAATCGGATGCATGCGCTCGCACGTGGAAGGCGCTTTCCTCAGCGTGAATGGCGATGTGGTCGTATCGGGACAGGCTCTTTCGGAACTGCTCGCGTTCCGTGGGAAGGTGCGCGGGCCCGTCATGGCCTTGGCGGAAGTCCCAGATCCGAGTGCCTTCGGCGTGGTGGAGATGAAGGACGAGAAGGTCTCGTCCCTCGAGGAAAAACCGCGGAAGCCGAAATCGCACTTGATCAATGCGGGCATCTACGTGTTCGACGAGGACATCTTCCCCCTCATCGACGCGACGCCGAAATCGCCCCGGGGCGAATTCGAGATCACGGACACAATCCGTCTCCTGATGGCGAAGCGCGATGTGTATGGATTCCGTCTTCCGACGGAATGGATTGACGTGGGGCGACCGTGGGATCTCCTGCGGGCCAATGCAGCCCTGTTGGCTTCGTTGAAGGGTGCGACGCACGGCGAAGTGGATCCGGGCGCGACACTGGTCGGCGAGGTCCTTGTGGAGGAGGGCGCGACCGTCCGGCGCGGCTCGTACATCGAAGGTCCGACGATCGTCGGAGCCGAAGCGGAGATCGGACCGAACTGTTACATCCGGCCGGCCACGTCCATCGGCCCCAAGGCGAAAGTCGGGAACGCCTGCGAGGTGAAGAATTCGATCCTGATGGCCTCCGCCCACGTGCCCCATCAGAACTACGTGGGCGACAGCATCCTCGGTGAGCGATGCAACCTTGGCGCGGGCACGAAGGTGGCGAACCTCCGACTCGACGAGGCGCCCGTGAAGGTCGTGTTCCGCGGGGTCGAGGTCGACACCGGACTGCGGAAGCTTGGCGTGATCATGGGGGACGACGTGAAGGTGGGCATCAACGCGTCGATCGACGCGGGTACCATCGTCGGGGAAGAGTCCTTCCTTGGCCCGGGGGCCCACGCGCGGGGAAACATCGCGCCGCGGAGCCGGATCTTCTGAGGTGACGGGCGTGCGGATCGCCCAGGTGTCCCCCTGGTTCTCGCCGCATTTCGGAGGCGTGGAGAGCCACGTCCGGTCGCTCTCTAGGGAACTCGCCCGCCGCGGGCACGAGGTGACGGTCGTCACGTCCCAGCACGATCGTGCGCTGTCGGCCGAAGAGACAATGGATGGCTTCCGGGTCATCCGCGTGCGGCCGCGGTTCATCTTCATGCAGACCCCGATCACGCCGCGAATGCGCGGGAGCCTCCGCGCCTTGTCGGCGGACGTCGTCCACGCGCACTCGCCGCCGCCTCTCGCATCGCACTATGCCGGTGCGGTCGCGTCGGAACGCGGGATTCCGTACGTCGTCACGTACCACTGCGACGTCGAGCTGCCTTCCGCCTTTGGTTCGGTCGTCGAATCCATCTATCGTCGAAGCCTCGGGGCAGACACCCTCCGGAACGCGAACCAGGTCATTGTGACGACGCGGACCTACGCCGCGACGAGCCGGGCGATCTGGAGGTACAACCCGAGCGTGATTCCGAACGCGGTGGACCACCGTCGTTTTCGACCGGACGTGGACGGCTCGGCGGTCCGGTCCAAACTCCGTATTCCTCCCGAAGTCCCGATCGTCCTCCTCGTGGGGCGAATCGTGCCCCACAAAGGCGTCGAACATTTTGTCGAAGCCGCACGGTACGTCCCGGATGCGTCGTTCTTGGTCGCGGGAGGAGGATCGTCCCTCGACGCGATGAAGCGACTCGCCCTCTCGATGGGCGTCGCGGACCGCGTCCGTTTCTTGGGCCGTATCTCCGACGACCGCCTTCCCGAGGTGTACGCGGCCTGCGACGTGTTCGTCCTCCCGAGCGTTTCCCGCCTCGAGGCGTTCGGGATCGTCGCGCTCGAAGCGATGTCGACCGGGAAACCGGTGATCGTCGCGGACATCCCCGGTGTGCGGGAGATCATCGAGGACGGGCGGGATGGACTCCTC